>JAGLWI010000003.1 GCA_023133515.1 Candidatus Babeliales bacterium
TCACCCCTTTATTATTTCTTATTAAGAAGGTTTTTGTCTTTTTGAATATCTTAAATTTTTAAGATATTCTGCTTATTAGGAATTTGAATTTTTGTTTTAATTAAAAAAGGTTATAAATCCATGGAAAAGGAAGTATTAGATTGTTCTTTGAAAGATTTTTGGGAAAATAAAGCAAAAAATATATTTTGGTTTAAAAAATGGAAAAAGATTTTAGAATGGGATTATCCGTATGCAAAATGGTTTGTTGGTGGCAAATTAAATGCTTCTTATCTTTGTCTTGATCAAAATATAAAAAGAGGATTAAAGGATAAAGTTGCAATATATTGGCAAGATGAAAGTGGTCAAGAACAATCTTTTACTTATAATCAACTTTATAAGCAGGTAAATAAATTTGCTTATGCCCTTAAAAATATTGGTATTAAAAAAGGAGATATTGTAATTTTATATCTTCCTATGATTCCACAAGCTATAATTTCGATGCTTGCTGTTGCGCGAATAGGAGCAATTCACACAGTTGTTTTTTCTGGTTTTAGTAGTAAATCATTAAAAGATAGAATAAACGATACAAAAGCAAAATTTTTAATAACCGCAGATGTTGGAATTAGAAGAGGCAGAGTTATTCCGTTAAAAGATTTTGTGGATGATGCGTTGAATGATGTTTCTTGCATTGAGAAAGTTGTCATTGTTAAAAGATCTAATAGAAAAATAAATTTAAAAGAAAATAGAGATTTGTTGTACGATGAATTAATAAATAATTCTGAAAATTATGTTGAACCAGAACCTGTAGAGGCAACTCATCCTTTATATATTCTTTATACTTCAGGAACCACAGGTAAACCAAAAGGAATTGTTCATTCAACAGGTGGGTATCTTGTTTATGTATATAATACTTTTAAAAATTGTTTTGGAATTGATGAAAAAACTGTTTATTGGTGTACTGCTGATATTGGTTGGGTTACAGGTCATTCCTATGTTGTGTATGCACCATTGATGCATGGAATTACTATTGTTATGTATGAAGGTGCACCTAACTACCCAGATTTGTCTGTTTGGTGGAAGATTATTGAAAAATACAATGTTAATATTTTTTATACTTCCCCTACTGCTATTAGAATGTTTATGCAATATGATGACAAATATATAAAAAAACATGATTTGAGTAGTTTAAAAAGGCTGGGTTCTGTTGGTGAAGTGTTAAATCCTCAGGCATGGCATTGGTTTTTCAATAAAATTGGTAAAGGAAAATGCCAAATTATTGATACTTGGTGGCAAACAGAAACTGGTGGTTTTATGATGTCGCCTACTGCAAAAGATGATATAGAAAAATTAAAACCAGGATCAGTTAATTTTCCATTAGATGGAATTTATGCTGATGTAGTTGATAAAAACGGATGCTCTGTTACTTTAGGTCAGAAAGGGTTTTTGATTATTAAAAGGCCATGGCCTGGGATAATGATTGGAATTCATAATGATGATGAAAAATATAAGAAAATTTATTGGTCAAAATTTAAAGGAAGTTACTATCCTGGAGATTATGCAAGAAAAGATGAGGATGGTTATTTTTGGTTACTTGGTAGGGCAGATGAGACATTAAACATTGCTGGACATAGAATTGGTACGGCTGAAATAGAAAAGGTCGCTGTGTCAAATGAATTTATAATAGAAGCTGCAGTTGCAGGGATTCCTGATAATATAAAGGGTGATGGTTTTGTTGTTTTTGCTGTTATTAGAAATGGATTTGATAATAAAAACAATCTTAAGGAACAAGTTATTTTGAATTTTAGAAATCAGATTGGGGCTTTTGTAAAGCCCAAGAATGTTTATTTCGTAAATTCTTTACCAAAAACTAGATCTGGAAAAATATTAAGAAGAGTGTTAAGATCCATTGTTTTAGGTGAAAGCTTAGGAGATATAACAACATTAGAAAATGAAGCATGTTTAGATGAGATTAAAGATAAAGTATCATCTAGTGTTGCTATTTGAATTTTTTATTTTTTTATTAATATTATTTTGGGGATACAGATATTATGCAGAAAAGTTTTAAAAGAATAATTAGAGATTGTTTGTTGTTTGTGGTATTTGGAGTTGTATTATCAGTTGTTTCCATTAGCTTTATTTATGCAAAAGATAAGATAAATACAAAAGAAGATATTTTAAATAAAAGAGAAGAATTAGATAAAATAGTTGCTCGGGTTAATGGAATTAATATTTTAAAATCTGATTTAGATCAAAGAGTAATAAGCAAAAATGGAGAACCTTTTACATTGGAGGAACTTATTTCAGAACAATTATTTATTCAAAAGGCAGCAGAAAGAAATTTGTGGCCAAGTGAATTAGAAGTAGAAAAACAGATAGTTTCTTTAAAAATTCATAATGGCATTTCGGATCTTACACCAAAACAGTTTGAGGAAGAGCTTTCAAAAGAAGGGTTTACAATTAATGAATATAAAGATCAGTTGGCGAGAATGTTGGCTTCAGAGAAACTTAAACACGCAGAATTTAGTGAAAGAGTTGTTGTAACATCTCAAGAAGTTGAGGATTATCATAAAAAGAATCCTGAAAAGATTTCTGAAAAGTATTTGATAAAGATGTGTGATTTGGATGAGAAAGATTTGGATGAAAAAGGAGAGCTTGTTAAAAAAGGTGATTTTAAGTTGGAAGAGATTGGTTGGATTGAAAAGAAAGATTTGAATAGCAATATTTCTTTTGTTTCAAAAATGAAAAAAGGTGAAATATCAAAGCCTGTAAAAATTGGTTCTTTGCGTCAACTTGTTAAATTAGAAGACAAAAAAGGAGAACGTATAAAAACTTTAGAGGAAAGATATTCTCAGATAGAAAATACATTGCATGCAAAAAAGAAAGAAAAGTTTGAAAAAGAATTTGAAAAAGAGTTACGAGAAAAGGCTTCAATTGTTTATTTGACGTAATTATTTTTAGGATTTTTTTGTGAAAATAATTAGAAATATTATTTTTTCATGTGTCATATCTTTATTAGTTATTAATTATGTAAATTCAGTGAGCGAAAATTCTGCAAGCCGTTGGGGTATAGGTGTTGGAGGAACTATTTCTGTAGCTTGCTTACTTCTTTCTTTGGGGGCTGCAAGTCGAGCTTCTTCTGGTGATATTCCAGCATATGTTTTATCAGCTTTAGCGGGTACAGGTTTTGGTGCTTTGGTAGGTTATCTTCTTTATAAAACGTTGCTTTATAATACTTCGCGAGCAAGATTTTTAAGAGCAAAAAAAAATATTGAAGACATTTGTTGTGATGGTTTGATAAGTAGGGATTTTGAAAATATTAGGGATCTTATAAAATATGTTAATGTAAGGTTTGAAAGTAGTTGGCCTCTTGTTTTGGCCAAGAGATGTTTTATAAGAATGAGAAGTTGTCTTAAAGACTCATCAGACCTTTTATGCATGGTTTATGATGAAGCCAAAAATGATAAAAATCTGAAAAATATTTGTAAAAAATGTAAAAAATTGGACAAAAAAATAGATGATATTTTGAAATTGATTGAAGATAGAATAGTGGTGATTATTGAGCATAGAAATTATAATTTTCAAGTGTCTCTTTATCAAAAACATGAAGAAGAAGAACGAAAAAGAAGACAACGTGAAAGAGAAAGTATGATGAAATTACAAATGCATCAGGATAAAATTAGGCAGAAAGAAAGGGAAAGGCAACAGAAAGAAGATTTTTTAATGGAACATTATGGAAATGTTAATGTTACTTTGTAAAAATATAAAAATATTATGGATTTCAAGAGGGATTTCTAGGGTAGGTAAAAATTAAGGCGAATATGTCTAGACCTATAATTTTAGTTGTGGGGACTCGTGCTGAGGCTATTAAATTAATTCCATTGTATTTATACTTTAAAAAAGAAGGTATAAATGTTCTTTTGTGTGCCACTTATCAACATTTTCAACTTTTTAATCAGGTTTGTTCTATTTTTAATGTTATTCCTGATTTTAGTTTGAATGTTATGAAAGCAGATCAGGATTTGTTTTATCTTACAAGTGTAATTTTGCAAAAAACAAAGGAGATTTATTTAAAAACTAATCCTTCATTGATTCTAGTTCATGGTGATACAACAACCACAATGGCATCAGCACTTGCGGCTTTTTATTTAGATATTCCGATAGGGCATGTTGAAGCTGGATTAAGAACAGGAAACATGAAAGCTCCATTTCCGGAAGAGATGAACCGTAAAGTTGTAGGACAGATTGCTACATATCATTTTGCACCAACAGCTTTTTCTGCTGCTAATCTTTTATCTGAGGGTATAAAAAGAGAAAATGTTTTTTGCACTGGAAATACAGTTGTAGATGCTCTTTTATGGATGAAAGAAAAAATTAATTCTGGAAAGATTAAGATTGATGATATGGTTGTTTCTTTTATTCGAAAGAACAAAAGTGATAGTAAAAAAATAGTTTTATTAACAGCTCATAGGCGTGAATCTTTTGGTGATGGACTTTTTAGGGTTTTTAATGCTGTTAAAAAATTTGCTAAAAATCATTCGGATGTATCAATTTTTTATCCTGTTCATCCAAACCCAAATGTTTTAAAGGCAATTGATAAATCAGGAATTAAAGATATAGAAAATATTTTTATTACTGAGTCGGTAGCCTATAAAGAATTGATCTATTTATTGATGAATGTAGATTTTGTTGCAACAGATTCTGGAGGTATTCAGGAAGAGGCGGTGAGTTTAGGAAAACGTGTTTTAGTTTTGCGTGATATGACGGAACGGTGGGAGGGCGTTTGGGATGGATCTGAGGAACTTGTTGGTACAAATGAGACTTTGATTTTAAATTCTTTAGAAAAGCTTTATCATTTATCAAATTTAAATTTACCTGCATCATATGTTTATGGTGATGGAAATGCATGTAAAAGAATTTTTTCAATTATTAAATCAAGAAAACTTCTTTGTGGTTCATTTGATGATAAAGCGTTGCATGTTTCTACTTTTTGAGAATTTGTAGGACAAGTTGTTTATTTTTTAATATAAATTATAGAGTACTTGTTCTTTTTTAATATTTCATTAATATTTTTAATAAAAATTGTAGAACTAAATTTTTTGAGATTAGGAGGTGTGATGAAGAATTTATCAGTTGTCGGATTAGGATACATAGGATTGCCTACAGCTATTTTAGCTGCACAACATGGATATAAAGTTTACGGTTTTGACGTAAATCAAGAGAAGATTTCAAAAATAAAAAGTGGTGATCCTACAATAATCGAACCAAAAATTGTTTCAAGATTGAATGAGGTTATTAAAAATAAAAATTTTTTTGTTGATATTGAATTAAAAGAAGCTGATTGTTTTTTGATAGCAGTTCCAACGCCTTTGATGAATGATAAGAAAGAGCCTGATCTTTCTTATGTTTTTTCTGCATGTCAGACTATTTCATCAGTATTGAAGCCTGGTAATTTAATAATCTTGGAGTCTACAGTTCCAGTTGGTACAACTTTTTGTATATCAAAATTTTTAGAAAAGAAATCTGGACTTAAATTAGGTGTAGATTTTTTTGTGGCTTATTGTCCAGAAAGAGTTTTGCCTGGAAGGATTTTTGAGGAGTTGGTATCTAATGAGAGAGTTATAGGAGGTATTTGTCAAGAATCTTCTCATCTTGCAAACAAATTTTATTCTAAGTTTGTTAAAGGAAAATTATATTTAACTGATGATCGTACTGCTGAGATGGTAAAGTTGGTTGAGAATGGTTCACGTGATGTTCAGATTGCTTTTGCAAATCAGGTAGCAGATATGTGTTATAAAGCTAAAATTGATCCGTTTCGTGTTATTGAATTTGCAAACAAACACCCAAGAGTAAATATTTTAAATCCTGGGTGCGGTGTTGGTGGACATTGTTTAGCGGTAGATCCATGGTTTTTGGTTCGTGGCTTTAAACGTGATTCTAATCTTCTAAAAATTAGCCGTAGTATTAATGATGAAAGACCATTTAAAGTAGTAAATTATGTTATTAAACAAGTTGAAAAATTAAAAAAGAAAGGAATAGAAAAACCAAAAATATTAGTACTTGGTTTAACATTTAAACCAGATGTTGACGATTTGCGTAATTCACCTGCGCTTAAAATATGTTTAGAATTGAATAAAAAGACAGAATTGTTTGAAATGGGAGTATGTGAACCTAATTTAGTAAGTGATCGTATAATAAAATTGGGATTTTCTAATGTTAAAGAATTGGTTGATGGGGTTAAATGGGCTGATATAATTTTGCCTCTGGTGAAGCATAAAGATTTTTTTGGTATTAAATATTTTAACTTGAAAGATAAGCTTGTAGTAGATGTTTGTGGACTTTTTTATAATTCTATAGAATTTTTTATTCAAGGGGCAATTTTTGATAAGAATGAAAATTATGATAGAGATAAACTTTTTTATTCAAAAGATATAGGGGGATATTAGTATTGTATTTAAATAATTTAATTTTAAAAGTTTATAAATTAAGTGAAGTAATTTTTAGAATAAAATCAATGTTGAGAGAGTAGGAAATGAGGCAGGTATTTTTTCATAAAGGAAATGTTTTTGTAAAACAGGTTCCTTTTCCATTGTTGGAAGATAATAATATTTTGGTAAGAGTCCATTATTCTTTTATAAGTAGTGGTACAGAGGTTGCTACTTTAAATTTGTCTCGAAAATCTATGTTATGTAAATTTGGATCAGATGCAAGAGGAAATGTAAAAAAAATAATTGGAGCAGTTAGAGCAGATGGAATTAGTGGCACAATAGCTTTGATTAAAGAAAAAATTAAGTCATTAAATTCTTTAGGTTATTCTTGTTCTGGACAGGTAGTTAAAATTGGGAAAAAAGTAGAGAAGTTTAGAGTTGGTGATTATGTTGCTTGTGCTGGAGCTGGTGTGGCTAATCATGCTGATTTTGTAACAGTTCCTGTAAATTTAGCCGCAAAAGTTGCAGATAAATCAATTTTAAAACAAGCTAGTCTTACAACTATTGGTGCTGTGGCAATGCAGGGAGTTAGAAGAGCAGAAATTAGTCTTGGAGAAAAAGTTTGTGTTTTAGGATTAGGTTTAATAGGACAGATAACCGTACAGCTTGCAAAGCTATCTGGATGTCAAGTTTTTGGAATTGATTTACAACAGGATAGATTAAAATTATCAAAAAAATTGGGAGCGGATTTTGTTTTTAATTCGTCACAAGTTGATGTAGAAAAGGAAATAGATTTTTTAACTAATCATAATGGTGTTGATGTAACAATTATTACGGCAGCTTCAAATTCTGGAAAGGTCATTGATCAGGCAATGCGTCTTACACGAAAAAAAGGAAAAGTGGTTTTGGTTGGTGATGTTAAATTAGATTTTTCAAGAGATCAGTTTTATTCAAAAGAAATAGATTTTTTAATTTCTTGTTCTTATGGTCCAGGACGTTACGATGTTTCTTTTGAACGTGATGGTGCACAATATCCTTATTCTTATGTTCGATGGACTCAAACAAGAAATATGGAGTTATTTGCCAATCTTATAAAATCTGGAAAAATTTTAATTGATCCTTTAATTTTTGAAAAATTTAATGTAGAAGAAGTTGGAAAAGCATATGATTCTTTGAAAAAAAGTAAAGCATTAGGAGTTGTTCTTTTTTATTTTGATGATGGAAAAGATGATTATTTGAAGGATATTGATGAGTTATTGAAAGAAGGGGGCAGTTATATTCGAAGACAAGGTTTTATTAAAGAAAAAGATGAAAAAGTTTTACCATATATAAAGCCTCAAGGAAAATTAAATGTTGGAATTGTTGGAGTTGGTGGATTTGCGAAAATAAAACTATTGCCTTCTTTATCCAAAAATAAAAATGTTGATATTCATTCTATTATTGACACAAATTCTGCAAATTTAATTAACATTGCAGGTCTTTATAATGCCAAAAAAATAGGGAATATTTGTAATAAAATGTTTGCAGATGATGATGTCAATTTGGTTGTTATTTCAACGCCTCATTCTTATCATTTTGAACAAACCATGAATGCTTTAAAAAATGGAAAAGCAGTTTTTGTAGAAAAACCAGCTGTAATTTCATTTGAACAATTGGATAAATTAAATAAATTTTTTAAAGAAAATAAAAATTCTGTTTATTGTGTTGATTTTAACAGATCTTTTGCACCATTTAATTTGATTATAAAAAATGAACTTGAAAAAAGAAAAAATCCAGCCCTCATTCATTATAGAATGAATAGTGGTTTTATTTCAAAAGATCATTGGATACAGGATGAAAGAAATGGAGGGAGAATAATTGGAGAAGCTTGTCATATATTTGAACTTTTTTGTTTTTTGACTGGAGCAAAACCTATTACTATTTCTGTTGAATCTTTAAATCATGGTAGTGATGATTTGTTATCGAATGATAATTTTATTGTAAGTTTGAGAATGGATGATGGTTCTTGTTGTTCTTTAATTTATACTTCCATTGGAAGCAGTCAGATGGAAAAAGAGAGGATGGAGGTTTTCTTTGATGGAAAATCAATAATTATGGAGGATTATAAAATTTTAAAAGGATTTGGTTTTCCTCTTTGTTTTAATAAAATTACTCGTTTACAAGATAAGGGGCATGAAAATTTATTGTCACTATTTATAAAAAGTGCAAAAACTCAGGGAGAAAAATTACCAATTCCTTTTGATCGTATTTTTATTGCAACAAAATTGAGCTTGATTGCAGATAAGTTAGCAAGAAAGGGAGGAGGTTTTGAACTTTTTGAAAATTGTACACAACATGAATCTTATGATAAAGTTTCTAACGAATTTTTTGTTCAGAAAAGGGTTTGAATAAGTTTTTGACTTAAGGTTTATTTTTGTTTGAAGCAAGGATGAGTAGACAATATGATTAAAACTATAAAAAAAGAAAAATATTTTTTACTTACAATATTTTTTATTTCTTTTTTAATTAGAGGTTTGGTTTTTTATTTTTATTTGAGTAAAGATAAAAATTATTGGCAAGTTGATTCTAATACTTATCATAAAATTGCTGAGAGTATTGTTCAAGGAAAAGGGATAAGTATTGGTGAAAAACCTCAATTTTATCGTCTTCCTGGATATTCTATTTTTTTGTCTATTTATTACAATATATTTGGTACTGATCCCAAAAATGTTTTGTGGATGCAAATATTTTTAGCATCATTTATTCCTATTCTTATATTTTTTTTATCTTTAGTTTTTTTTCCTTATAATTTTTTATTAGCAAAAGTTTCTTCTTTATACAGTTGTTTTCATTTAGGATTAGTATTGTATTCTAGCTTTTTTATGACAGAATCGCTTTTTATCTTTTTTTTGCTTCTTTTTTCATTTCTTTTTTTTTCAAGTTTTCATCTTTTCTTTTGTAAAATCCAAAATAAACATCAATTTTTTATTTTGAAAAAACTTTTTTTTGCAGGAATTTTTTTAGGTGCAGCATCTTTAGTTCGTCCTGTTGGGCATTATATTGTTGTTTTATCAATTTTATTACTTTTATTTTCTAAAGGAATTTTAAAAAATAAATTAAAAAAAGCTTTTGTTTTTATTATTGGATGGTTGTTAGTTGTTATTTGGTGGCTTTTGAGAAATTTTTTGATAACTGGATGCGTTTTTTTTCATACGCTTCCAGGGGGACATTTTTTGTATTTATCTGCAGCTCGTGTTGCTATGTATCCACAAAATTGTTCATATTGGCAGGCTAGAAGAAATTTGAGTAAAGAGGTTGAATCTAGAAGAATCAAAAAAGAAAAATTATTAAAAAGAAAACTTAATGAGATTGAGTTATGTTATATTCGTGAAAATGTAGCAATAAAATATTTTAAACAATATCCATTTTTATCAATTAAGAATTGGATTACTGATATTTTAAGAACCTCTTTTTCTTTGTATTCAGCGGAATTAGTTTTACTAGATCACAATCGAGAAGGAATAAATTATTTTAAAAAAGGAAGGACAGTTTTAGACATGTTTAAACGTTATCTTCCACCAAAAGTTTCATCTAATTTTTTATTTATTGTTATTTTTTTCGAAATTCTAACTTTTTTATTTGTTTTTATTGGATTTGTTTTAGGTTTTATAAAAAATATTGTTAATTTTTGTAAATTTAAATTAAAAATGAAACCAAAACTTAAATCAATGTTTTGCGTATGGTTAAGAATTGTACCATTGATTTTTCTTTTTATAATTGTTGGTCTTTCTGGAGGATTTAACAGGATGAGATTACCAGTAGAACCTTTTTTAATAATTTTATCTTTCAGTTTTTGGATTTGGATTTTGAAAAAGAAAATATTAAAGGTTATTAATGGAGTTTAGAGCTGTTAATATTTTAAAAAGAGAAAAATTGTTTTTACTTTTAATATTTTTTTTATCGTTTTTATTAAATTTTTCATTTTTTCATTTTTTTATTAAAAAAGGAAAAGATTATTTAAGGGGAGATACTCCTGAGTATCATAATATTGCAGTGCAAATAGCTAATGGAAATGGGATATCTGATATAAAAGGTGTTCCTAATTATTATAGAGTTCCTGGATATGCATGTTTTCTTGCTTTTTGTTATAAACTTTTTAATTTTGATGTAATAAAAACATTATATTTTCAGACATTTTTATCTGCGATTATTCCAGTTTTAGTTTTTGTTTTATCAATTGTTATATTTCCATCAAATATTTTACTTGCAAAGATTAGTTCATTGTTTATGACATTTAATTTTGGAACCATTTTGTATTCTGGTTTTTTGATGTCAGAATCTGTTTTTATGATATTTTTTTTAATGTTTTGTATAGTATTTTTTCCTTCTTTTAAATTTTTTTTTATAAAGACTCATTCTAATGTGTTTTCTTATAAACCTTCGCCAAGGCTTCGGTTCATAAATAATAAATTTTTTATTTCTGGAGTATTGTTAGGAATAACATCTTTAATTAGACCAGTTGGGCACTTTATTATATTTGTTGTTATTATTCTTTTATTTTTATCGAATTTTAATTTTAAGAAAAAAATTATTTCAAGCACTCTTTTATTTTTAGGGTGGTTTTTAATTGTATCTTGGTGGTTTTTGAGAAACTTTTTGTTAACCAGCCATATTTTTTTCCATTCTATGATTGGAAGCCATTTTTTGTATTTTTTTACTCCTGATGTTTATGGACAAGAAACAAAAATAGATTTTTTACATGCAAGAGAAACTTTAAAAAAACAATGGAAAGAAGATATTAAAAATAATGAAAAGATAAAGGGAAGAAAATTAAATGATTTTGAAATACGAAGTCTTGCTAAAAATGTTTCATTTAGATGTTTAAAAAAGTTTCCTGTAGGAACAGTCAAAAGAGGCATAATTAATATTTGTAAAACACTTTGTGGATTTCATGTTTCAGTTTTAATTTATAAGTATTCTAAAAGTTTTCCAGGATATAATACGGTTACGTCATTATTTGATAAATTAAAATGTTATTTATTTCCAAATTTAGATAATAAGTTGTTGATATTTATAATTTATTTTGAATTTTTTTGGATGATATTTGTTTTTTTAGGTTTTTTAGGTGGAATTATACTTTCTTTATTTAGAGTAGAGTTATTAAGTGAATTTTTAAAGTTTTTACCACTAATAAGTTTACTTTTAGTATTAACTTTTGGTATTGGACTTGCAAGATTACGTTTTGCTTTTGAGCCATTTTTAATAATATTTTCTTCTTATTTTTGGATATTTTTATTAAATAAAATTAAATGCAATGAATTTTTTAACTTATAATTTATTTTTTATTTTAAAAAAAGAAAAAATTTTTTTAATTCTTATTTTTTTATTATCTTTTATTTTGAATTTTTCATTTTTTCATTTTTTTCTTAAACATGAAAAAGATATTTATTTTACAAAAGATTCAAATGAATATCATTCTGTTGCAGTACAAATAGCAAAAGGAAATGGTATAACTGATTTAAAAGGAAATGAATTTTATAATAGAGTTCCAGGATATTCTTTGTTTCTTTCATTTTGTTATAAGTTATTTAATTTTGATATTGAAAAAAGTATTTATTTACAAATATTTTTATCATCTTTTATCTCTATTTTAATTTTTTTATTATCTTTAGTTATTTTTCAAAACAAAATTTTACTTGCTAAAATTAGTTGTATTTTTTTTACATTCCATGTTGGAACTATTATATATTCTGGATCTTTGATGTCAGAAGTTATTTTTATGTTATTTTTTTTATTTTTTTGTATTTTATTTTTTTCTACATTTGATTTGTTTTTTTGTGAATATTCTGTGAGATTTTTTTCTTATTCAAAACTTTTTTTTGCAGGAATTTTTTTGGGAATAGCTTCTTTAATAAGACCAGTTGGCCATTTTATTATTGTTATCTCAGTAATTATTTTTCTTTTTTCTAATCTGGATTTTTTAAAAAAGTTAATTGGAAGTTCGTTTTTAATATTTGGCTGGTCGTTAATTATATTTTGGTGGATTTTGAGAAACTTTTTGTTTACTGGTGAAATTTTTTTTCATTCAATGAGTGGGGATCATTTTTTAAATTTTTTATCTGTTGATGTTGTTTGTCAACAAACACTTATACCTTTTAATAAGACTAGAAATAAATTATTAGGTGAATCTAGAGAATTAATTTTAAATGAAGAAAAAAAAATAGGAAAAAAATTAAATAAAATTCAAAGATGTAAAATTTCGGAAAAGATAGCTTTTAAATATTTAAAAAAATTTCCTTTTGGTACTATTAAAAGATGTTTAATTAATATTTTAAAAACTCTTTTTTGTTTTTATTCTAGGCCATTATTGTATAAACGATTACCTCATTTAGTTACTTATAATTATTTTAATTCATTTTCTTCTAGTTGGTATAAAGTTAAAAGTTTTTTAGTTTCTATTTTTTCTGACAAATTTATGGTGTTTTTAGTTTATTATGAGTTGTTGTGGATGATGATTATATTTTTAGGTTTTTTTGGGGGAATTATTCTTTCTTTTTTGAAAATATATTTGTTATGTGAATTATTAAAAATTTTACCATTTATTTTTTTACTTTTGTTTTTAACCATAGGTGTTGGATTTGCAAGATTACGTTTTCCAATAGAACCTTTTTTAATAATTTTTTCTTCTTATTTTTGGATTTATATATTTAAAAAAAGAGTTAGTAACTTTATATGTTCTATAAAATAAAGAATAATATTTATTTTTGTATTTTTTTATTTTTGATTTCTATGTTAATTAGAGGATTATTTTTTTTAGAATTTTTAGTTAAAGACGAAAATTTTTTTGTTTGTACTGATTCAGCAGAATATCAAGGAATAGCCTTAAATATTTTTCATGGAAATGGGATTAAAAATCATAATGATGTTTTAAATTTTCGTCGACTTCCTGGATATCCTATTTTTTTATCGTTGTGTTATAAGATTTTTGATATAAAAATTAAAAAAGCATTATGGTTACAGATAATTTTATCTTTGTTTATTCCTATTTTAGTTTTTTGTCTTTCTTTAACATTTTTTCCGTTAAATATTTTTTTAGCAAAAATAGTATCTGTTTGGGCTACATTTCATATAGGTTTTTTATTACATTCTGGAATGATTCAATCAGATTCTATCTTCGTTATATTTTTTTTATTATTTTTAATTTTATTTTTTTCAAGTTTTAATTTATTTTTTTGTAAAGAAGGATTTTTATTTTTATCTAAAAGAAGAATTTTTTGTGCTGGAATTTTTCTTGGGATATCATCTTTGATACGTCCTGTTGGACATTATTGCATGATAATATCTTTATTGTTATTTCTCTTTTCTAATTTTGACTTTTTTCAAAAATTAAAAGGTACAATTATATTGTTTTCAGGTTGGTTTGTAATTGTATTTTGGTGGATTTTGAGAAATTTTTTATTGACTGGATTTTTATTTTTTCACACTCTACCAGGAATTCATTTTTTGATTTATTCTGCGGCATATATTGATATGGAGGTTAATAAATGCAGTTATAGTGATTCAAAAAGAAAATTAATAAAAAAATGGAATTGTGAAATTTTAAAAAAACAAGATAAGTATGGAAGGAAATTAACAGATATTGAAAGTTGTTATTTGGCTGAAAATATTTCTTTTGATTATATAAAAAAAAACATATCAATTTTTTTGAAACATAGTTTTTTGCATATGTTTAAAACTTGTGTTTGGCCATATTCTTTAACATTGCTTTTTTGGGATTCTGGAAGGGATTCTAGTTATTATAAAATAATGTCTTTTTTTGATAGAGTTAAAAGATTTTTATTTCCTACCACTTCTAGTTGGAAAGTATTATTTATTATTTATTTTGAACTTTTGTTTTTATTACTTTTAAATTTTGGGTTTATAGGTTTTGTTATTGTTTCTTTTTTTAATAAAGAATTTTTTTGTGTTTTATCAAAAGTTTTTCCATTTATGTTTTTATTTATTTTTGTTACTTTGGCATATGGAATTGCTAGATTAAGGCTTTCGATAGAGCCATTCCAGGCAATTTTAGCTTTTAAATTTTGGGTTTTAATATTAAAAAGATTTTTTAAAAGTGAGATTAGTAATGAAAAATACATCAAACTTAAATAAAAAAATTGCAATTATAATTGGTGCTGGTCCTGCAGGTTTAACTGCGGCATATGAACTTTTAGAGAAAACTGATATTAAACCAATTATTTATGAGCAAGATAGTCAAGTTGGTGGTTTAAGTAGAACCGTTAATTATAAAGGGAATAGAATAGATATTGGAGGACATAGATTTTTTTCAAAATCAGATAAGATAATTTCTTGGTGGAAAAAAATTTTACCTTTACAAACAGCCCAATCAAAAGATGATATTATTTTGTCACGAAATATTAAATATGATGGAAAATATCAAAATATAAGTGATCCTGAAAAAGTTGATAATGTAATGCTTATAAGAAATAGATTGTCGCGTATATTCTTTTTAAGAAATTTTTTTGATTATCCAATTTCTTTAAGCTTTAACACTTTAAAAAAATTAGGATTTATAAGAATTCTAAAAATAGGTTTTAGTTATTTTAAAATTATATTTTTCCCTTTTAAAAATGAAAAATCTTTAGAAGATTTTTTTATAAATAGATTTGGAAAAGAACTTTATAATACTTTTTTTAAAGATTATACAAAAAAAGTTTGGGGTGTTGAGTGTAGTAAGATTGATGCTTCTTGGGGAGCTCAAAGAATCAAAGGTTTATCTATAAGTAAAGCAATTTGTCATTTTTTAAAATCTATTTTTAGTAAAAATAAATCCATTTCTCAAAAAAATATAGAGACAACTCTTATTGGACGTTTTATGTACCCTAAATTTGGTCCAGGGCATATGTGGGAACAGGTTGCAAAGTTGATTGAACAAAGAGGAGGAAAAGTTTATTTGGATCACAAAATTGTGGGATTAAAAACTGATAAAGATCAAATAACAAATATTTTTGTGGAAAACAAAATTTCTAAAAAGATTTTTAATCGAAATGCAGATTTTTTTTTCTCATCAATGCCTGTAAAAGATTTAATTGAAGGATGGCAATCTGGTGTTGATAAAGATGTAATGCAGGTTGCACAAGGTCTTGTATACAGGGATTTTATTACTGTAGGGTTACTTTTAAAAGATCTCCTGGTAAAAAATCAGACAAAAACTAAGACGGTTAATAATATTATTCCAGACAATTGGATTTATATTCAGGAGAGAGATGTTAAAATTGGAAGATTACAAATATTTAATAATTGGAGCCCTTACATGGTCAAAAACCTAAATAATATTTGGATAGGGCTTGAATATTTTTGTACTCAAGGTGATGAACTTTGGGAAAAATCAGATAAAGAATTTAAAAGTTTTGCTATAGATGAACTTTGCAAAATAAATTTTATAAAAAAAGAAGATGTACTTGATAGTGTCATTATTCGTATGCCTAAAACTTATCCAGCATATTTTGGGACTTATGATAGATTTAATGTTATTAAAAATTTTCTTTTTAAATATGAAAATTTATTCTTGATTGGTAGAAACGGAATGCATAGATATAACAATATGGATCATTCAATGCTAACAGCAATGGAGGCTGTAGAAAATATTGTAAATAATATTAAAACAAAAAATAACATTTGGTCTATTAATGCTCAAGAAGAATATCATGAGGAAAAGGCGAGAAGATAAAAATGCATGATATTTTTTTAGTTGTAAGGAAAGAAAAGAGATTTTTATTATTTCTTTTAATTGTATCATTTTTAATAAGAGCAATATTTTTTGGATTATTTTTAAGTCACGATAAAAATTACTTTACCCTTGACTCAAATACTTATCATAGGGTTGCCATTAAAATATTTGAAGGAAAAGGGATAATTGATGTGGATGATAAACCACATTTTTATAGAGTTCCAGGGTATTCTATTTTTTTTGCTACAATATATAAATTATTTGAAATAAATGAAGTATTAGCTTTATGGATACAGATTTTTTTTACTTCTTTTCTTCCTTTTTTAATATTTTTTTTATCTATTATTTTATTTTCTACTAAAATATTGGTTGCAAAGGCTTCATCTATATTTAGCTCTTTTCATATTGGATATGTATTGTTTTCTGGATTGATGATGACAGAAGGTTTTTTTTCTTTGTTTTTTATTATTTTTCTTATATTTTTTTTATATGATTTTAATTTTTTCTTTTCAAAAAGTATTCAATCAAAGAGTATTTCTTATAAAAATATGTTTTTAGGAGGTTTGTTTTTAGGTATTGCTTCTATGTTTAGGCCAGTTGGTCATTGTCTTATTATTTTATCTATAATCTTGTTATTATTTGAAAAAAAACATTTTATGGTGAAAATAAAAAAATCATTTGTTTTATTTGTTTCATGGAGTTTAATTGTTTTTTGGTGGATTTTAAGAAATTATTTTTTAACTGGTTATATTTTTTTTCATACCTTGCCAGGAATTCATTTTTTAAAACATATTTCTATTCCAATTGATATGCAGATTAACAAACATAATTTTCATGAGAGCCATGCTAAAATTTGGAATGAATGGAATGATTTAATTAAAAAAAAAGAAAAAATAGAAAAACGTAATTTAATTGATATTGAAAAATGTATTATTGGTGAAAGATTGGCTTTTAGTTATATGTTAAAATATCCTATTTTAACCATTAAAAGAGCTTTTTGTAATTTTTTTAAAACTAATTTTTTTATTTATTCTTATAAGATTTTAGAGATTAATGGCTATAAAAAACATTGGGAGATAGATGATAAGAAATCATTTTTTAATAATATCCTAGATAGATATCTTAATATACCTATTAAAAATAATTTATTAAGAATAATTATTTGGTTAGAAATATTTTTCATTAATTTTATTTTTATTGGTTTTATCTTTTTTATTATAAAGTCTTTTTTTGATATTAATTTATTATATGTGACTTTAAAAATTTTACCGTTTATAGGATTTATGATATTTATTACTTTTGCTTGTGGTTTTGCAAGATTAAGATTACCAATAGAGCCTTTTTTATTTATATCGTCATTTTATTTTTGGATTAATTTATTTAAAAGATCTAAAAAAGTTGAGCAATGACTAATAATAAAACTCTTTTATTGTTTATAAAGAAAGATAAGAAATTTTTATTGTTTCTTTTTATCGTATCATTTTTAGTAAGAGTGATATTTTTTGGATTATTTTTAAGCCACGATAAAAATTATTTTAGATCTGATTCTTTAAGATATAGTGAAACTGCAAATCAGATATTTAATGGAAATGGTATAAAACGTGTTGATGGATCTTATAATTTTTGGCGTGTTCCTGGATATTCTATTTTTTTAGCTTTTTGTTATAAGTTATTTGACGGTGACCATATAAAATCTCTTTTGGTGCAAATTTTTTTATCTTCATTTATTCCATTACTTATATTTTTATTGTCACTTGTATTATTTAAGTTTGATATTCTTCTTGCAAAAATCTCGTCAATTTTCAGCGCTTTTTTATTAGGGTATATTTTATATTCTGGATTGATGATGACGGAAAGCTTGTTTTGTATATTTTTTTACATTTTCATCATATTATTTTTACTAAATTTTAATTTTTTCTTTTGTAAAACTTCATTTACTAGAAATTCTTTTATTAATATTTTTTTGGCGGGAATATTTTTAGGAATATCTTCTTTATTGCGACCAATGGGGCATTATTTTATGCCTTTGTTTATATTAATGTTGCTTTTAAACAAAAATTATTTCATTCAAAATTTGAAAAGATCGGGTTTATTCTTTTTTGGATGGTTAATAATAGTTTTTTGGTGGCTTTTAAGAAATTATCTTTTGACTGGATTTATTTTTTTTCACACTTTGCCAGGACATCATCTTTTGTATTATGCAGCAGTTCCTATTGATGTGGCCATCAAAAAAATTTCTCCAATACAAAGTTCTGATAGAATACTAATAAATGAAAGGAAAGAACTTTATAGGTGTAAAGAAGAAAAAATAGGACGCAAATTAATTGATATAGAAAAATGTTGTATTGATGAAAAATTAGCTTTTAATTATATAAAACGGGGCCCTTTTTTATTTTTTAAAAATAGTATTTATAATATGATTAAAACATGTTTATCACTTCATTCATCTACGATTTTGGCAATATTGGGGCATTCTCCGCCCTCTTACTATAAAATTGGAAGAACATTTTGGGATTTGATTAAAAGATTTTTATTTCCTCCTGTAAAAAACATTTTTATAAGAGGAATAATTTTTTCAGAAATATTTTTATTATTTTTTATTTTATTAGGATTTCTTTTTTGTTTAATTAAATCTTTTTTTGATATAAATCTTTTTTGTATTATTTTTAAATTTTTACCAGTGATTCTTTTTATGATTATTCTTACTTTTGCCACTGGATTTGCAAGATTAAGATTACCGATAGAGCCTTTTTTAATAATTCCAGCATTTTATTTTTGGTTAAGTTTTTTTAAAAGGATTTCATGAATATAAATCTTATTGCAATTTTGAAAAAAGAAAAAAGATTTTTATTATTTTTATTTTTGTTTTCTTTTTTCATAAGGGCAATTATTTTTGGATTTATCTTAAGTAAGGATAGAAAATATTTTACATTTGACTCGTCATTTCATAATGAAGTTGGAATGGAATTTTCTAAAGGACGTGGTTTGGTTCGTGTGGATGGTGCTTATGCTTTTTGGAAAGTTCCAGGTTATGCAATTTTTTTAGGATTGGTTTATAGTTTATTTGGTCAAGATGAATTAAAGGCAATTTTTTTTCAAATTTTTTTATCATCTTTTTTACCTATTTTAATATTTTTTTTGTCTTTAGTTTTGTTTTCTAATGCTATTATTCTTGCAAAAATTACATCGATTTATGGGGTTTTTCATTTAGGTTATGTTTTATTTTCTGGATTGATGATGACAGAAAGTATTTTTTGTTTGTTTTTTTTATTATTTTTAATATTTTTTTTGTCACAGTTTAATTTTTTCTTTTGTAAAGAAGCAATAAAAGATTTTTCTTTAAGAAAAAGTTTTTGTGGAGGTGTTTTTTTAGGTGCTGCATCTTTGATTCGTCCTGTTGGTCATTATTTAATTCTGTTATTAATATTGATGATGTTTTTTGACAATGTTCCTTTTATTATAAAATTAAAAAAATTGGGATTGTTGGTTTTTGGGTGGGGATTAATAATTTTTTGGTTACTTTTAAGAAACTATTTTTTAACTGGTTATATTTTTTTTAATACAATGCCAGGAAATCATTTTTTATATTATGTTGCAGTTCCTATAGATATGTATATGAATAATAATTCAGCTAAAGAAAGTTCTGAAAAATTACTTGAAAAAGAATTGAAAGAATTGATTAAAAAAGAAAAAAAAGATAAGTGTAGAAAATTACAAGAAATAGAAGAATCTATTATTGCTCAAAAACTTGCATATAATTATATTTTAAAAAAGCCTTTTTTATTTGTTAAGAATGCCATTTATAATATGATTAAGACTTGTATATCTTTTCATTCTTCCCATATTCTTGCTATTTGTGGACATTATCCTGAATGGTGCTATGAAAAAGGTGTAACATTTAACAAGAGGATTAAAAAATATTTGTTTCCACCTATAAAAAATAATTTTTTAAAATTTATTATTTTCCTAGAAATTATTTTTTCCTTTTTTATTTTAGTAGGATTTGCTGGTGGGATAATTAAGTCATTTTTTAAGTTTGAATTTTTATGTTCAGTTTTAAAATTTTTGCCTATTATGTGTTTCATGATATTTCTTACATTTGCTAGTGGTATTTCAAGATTAAGATTGCCAATAGAACCTTTTTTTATAATAATTGCATTTAATTTTTGGTTGAATATTTTAAAAAGGAGAAAAGGATTATTTAGTGTGGACAAATGCAATGCAAAATAAAAAATTTCTTATTTTTTTATTTTCATTTTCATTATGTATACATTTTTTATTTGTTTATTTTTTTTTTAAAAAAGAATCTGATCATTTTGTTCCACGTGATTCTGCTCAATATCATGATGTTGCATTTCAGATAGCAAATGGAATGGGAATATCAAATATGGATGGAAGTCCAAGTTTTTATCGTGTACCAGGTTATTCTTTATTTTTAGCGTTTTGTTATAAAATTTTTGATTTTGATTTAAAAAAGACTATTTGGCTTCAAGTTTTTTTATCGTCTTTAATTCCGATTTTTGTCTTTCTTTTGTCATTAGCTTTTTTTCCAAATCAGTTACTTTTGGCAAAAATAGCTTCTATTTTTATGGTTTTTAATTTAGGTATGTTGGTACATTGTGCACTTTTAATGTCTGAAGTTTTTTTTATGATTTTTTCAATAATTTTTTCAATTTTATTTTTTTCAAGTTTCAATTTATTTATTTGTAAATCTAAAGATTATTTTTTTTCTTATAAAAAGATTTTTTTTTCAGGAATTTTTTTAGGAGTGTCTTCTTTAATAAGGCCTGTAGGACATTTTATTTTGATAATTACAATTTTTCTTTTAATTTTTTCAGATTTTATATTTTTGAAAAAATTAAAAAGTTTAGGAGTACTTTTTTTGGGTTGGGTTTTGATTGTATTTTGGTGGTTATTTAGAAATTATTTACTTACTGGAATGATATTTTTTCATGGTATGACCGGTTATCATTTTTTAAATTATTTTGCATCAGAGATTGATTGTATGGCTAAAAAAACTATTTATTCAAAATCAAAAGATAAATTACTGGAAGAATGGCAAAATTTAATTTTGGAAAAAGAAAAAGAAAAAGGAAATAAAATTGGACAAATTGAACGATGTTCATTGGCTGGAGATCTTGCATTAAAAATAATAAAAGAGAATATTTTTTTGAGCATAAAGCATTCTGGCCTTAATATTTTTAAGACTATTTTTGGATTACATTCTGTTTTCTTTATATCAAGATTTTCTTTATCTTTTCCAAATTATACGAGTAAGACAACAATGTTTGATAAAATCAAAAATTTTATTTTCCCAAAAATTTCAAACAAATTTATAATATTTTTAATATATTTGGAGATTATATTATTAGTATTTATTTTATTAGGATTTTTTTGTTATGGGATTGTTTCTATTTTTTGTTTTGAAAAATTATGTTCTTTTTTAAAGGTTTTGCCTTTAATTACATTATTATTATTTTTGACTTTTGGTTCAGGAATCGCAAGATTAAGGATTCCGGTTGAACCATTTTTGATAATTTTTTCATTTAATTTTTGGATTAATTTTTTTTCAAAATATAAAAAAATTTTATAATGACACTTTCTTTGAACAATAAGAAAAAATTTTTAATTTTTTTATTTTGTTTGTCTTTTTTGATAAGAGCAATAATTTTTGGTTTCTTTTTAAGTAAAAATAAAAATTATTGGAATCGTGATTCAAAAGCTTATAATAATGTTGCTATTCAAATATCTAAAGGAAAAGGAATTGTTAATTTGGATAGTTCTTATCATTTTCATAGAGTTCCTGCGTATTCTATGTTTTTAGCTTTATGTTACAAATGTTTTGGATATGATATAAAAAAAGCATTATGGATTCAGATTTTTTTTGCTTCTTTTATTCCGATATTAATTTTTTATTTGTCTCTTTTTTTATTTAATAACAATATATTTTTAGCAAAGATTTGTTCGATTTTTACATCATTTCACATAGGATATGTTTTATTCTCTGGCCTTGTAATGACTGAGGTTTTTTTTATTTTGTTTTTTTCTATTTTTTTAATTTTGTTCTTGAGAAATTTTAATTTTTTTTTCTGTCAAAAGAAATATATTAAAAATTCTTATAAATTTTTTTTAATAAGCGGAATCTTTTTAGGGCTAGCTTCGCTTATGCGTCCTGTGGGACATTATATTGTTTTTATATCATTAGGTTTTTTACTTTTATCAGATTTTAATTTTATAAAAAAAATAAAAAGCATCATTTTGCTTTTTATTGGATGGTTAATGATAGTTTTTTGGTGGCTTTTAAGAAATTATCTTTTAACTGGTTTTATTTTTTTTCATACGTTATCTGGAATTCATTTTTTAAAGCATTCCGCAGGAAGATTAGTAATGAAATCTCATGATTGTTCTTATATGCAGGCTTTAGATCGGTTAAATAATGAAATAAATATATTCCAAGGAAAAAAAGAAAAAGATATTGGAAGAAAATTGAATGAGATAGAATATTGTCAATTAGCAGAAAAAGTTTCTTTTAAATATTTAAAAAAAGATTATGTTTTAACAACAAAACATTTTTTGACCAATATTTTTAAAACATGTTTTTCTTTGTATTCTGCAATGCTTTTACATATAAACTCTGGAGGTAAATTACCTGATTATAATAAAAACAGAGGCTGGAAAAAAGTTTTAAAACGTTTTTTGTTTCCAGATACTTTGAGCCGTTGGTTAAAATTTGTAATATATCTCGAGATATTTTTTCATTTATTTATTTGGATTGGTTTTTTAGGTTTTTCAACGTATTCTTTTTTTTGTAAAGATTATTTATGTGTGTTTTTAAAAACATTTCCATTTATTTTTTTATTTATTTTTATTTCTTTAGCATGTGGTTTTGCAAGATTAAGGTTGCCTATTGAGTGCTTTTTGATAATCTTATCATTTAAGTTTTGGTTGGATTTATTTTGGAGAAGAAAGAGTGGTTTATGGATAAAAGTTTAAAGAAGGAAGCTGTGGTTATAGGAGCTGGACCGGCTGGTCTTACTGCAGCATTAGAACTTGTAAAATCTGATAAATTTGAAGTTAAAATTTTAGAAAAAGATTTTGTTGTAGGTGGAATTTCTAAAACTACGGAATATAACGGTTGTAAATTTGATATAGGACCACATCATTTTATAACTGATTCAAAAAAAGTAGAAGATTGGTGGTTTGACTTGATGAAACCTGAGCAGGAAAATGGAAATCTTTTTATAAATTTATGTAGATTTACAAGAATTTATTATAAAAAACATTTTTTTAATTATCCTTTACAACCTTTAAACGTTCTTAAAGGTCTTAGTTTTTTTGAATGTCTGTATTGTGTTTTTAGTTATATAAAAATTTGTTTATTTCCTATTAAAAAGGTAAAAACTTTTCAGGATTGGGTTACTAATAAGTTTGGATACAGGCTTTTTTTTATTTTTTTTAAAACTTATACAGAAAAAGTTTGGGGAATATCTTGTAATAAGATATCTGCTGATTGGGCTGCTCAAAGAATAAAAGGATTTTCTCTTTCAAAAGCTATATTTTATGCTTTTTTTGGAAGATTTTTTAAAAAAAATACTCTAAGAACTTTGAGTGATAAATTTTATTATCCATTGTTTGGAGCAGGAACATTGTGGAACAGGGTGGCTTTTAATATAGAGTCTAGTAAATTAGGAAAAATATTTTTAAATAAAAATGTTGTTGGAATTACACATAATGATTTTAAAATTACATCTGTTTTTTCTTGTAATGCTAAAGATTCAATAAGTGGTGCTAAAAAATTAATAGAACATAGAGCAGATTATTTTTTTTCTACAATGCCTATTAAAGATTTAATTTTGTCAATGGATCCGTTACCTAAAGAAAATATTATTAAAGCAGCAAAAAAATTACGATATAGAGGCTTAATTACTGTTAATTTTATTATAAATAAAAAAAATATTTGTTTTGATCATTGGCTTTATATTCATGATAAAAGTGTAAAGATGGGACGTATTGGAAACATGAATAATTTTTCTTTAAAAATGGTTGATAATCCAAATCATACAGCTCTTAGTTTAGAGTATTTTACTTTTGTTGATTCGTCATTTTGGAAAAAAACAGATGATGCGTTAATAAGATTGGGAAAAAGAGAAATTGAAAAAATTGGAATAGTAAAAAAGAAAGATGTTATTAGTGGAATGATTTTAAGGTTGCAAAAAGCATATCCTATTTATGATAAAAATTATAAAAAGGATTTGAAAATTATTTTTGATTATTTAAATAAGTTTTCAAATTTACAACTAATGGGACGAAATGGATTGCATAAGTATAACAATATGGATATTGCCATGCTTTCTGCGTTTAAAGCTGTAGATATTGTTTTGCAATCTGAAAAAGATGAAAAATTAAATAAAGAAACAGAAAAGATTGTGCAGATGAGAGTTTGATATTGATATGAAAGATAATTTTATTTTATTGGTTTTTTCACTACTTTTTATATTTTTTTCTTTTGTTTTATATTTTAGTATTTCATCTATTCCTCCTTATCAAGATATAGATTCTAAGGCATATATTTATAATGCAAAAAGAATTTATGATAACAATCTTTTTTCATCAGTAGCTAGCAAAAAAGATGATCCTTATTATGCTTTAGGATATGCATTTTTTATTGGCTTGATATACAAATTATTTGGAATAAATAATAATTTTGTTGTTTTTATACAAATTTTATTAGCTTTATTAACAGGTTTTTTAGTTTTTAGGGCAACCAAATTTTTATTTAATAAAACAATTGCATTAATATCGTTTATATTTTTTTCTTTTAATATTGGTTTTTTGGTTTTTTCTCAATTTATTTTGACAGAAATATTATTGACTTTTTTATTAGCATTGTTTTTTGAGCGATTTGCGTATTTTTTAAAAAAAGATAGTATTTCAAGTTTGATTCAATCTGGGTTGATATTGGGGATTTCTGTAGCAGTAAAACCTGCTGCAATATATTTTATTTTTCCTTTGTTTTTTTTGATTTTATTTATGAACCGAAGCTTTTCGGGCTTTGTAAACAAAGCCATTTTGTTGAAGTCGGAGGAGAAGTTGTCTAGCGAAGATTTATTTTTAATAAAAAATAAATTGTTTTATAAAATTAAATTAATTTTTTTTCTTTCTGTTTCTTTTTATCTTCCTATTATTGGTTATATGTTTTTTAATAAAATTAACTTTGATAATTTTAGTGTTGCTCCTTTGGCAAATGAGAATCTTTATCTTTATCTTTTCCCAAAAGTTATTGCTTATAAAAATAATACAGATTGGATTATAGAGAAAAGAAAAATTGGTTCACTTTTAACCGGTAGTAAGTTGAATGAAAAAAGTTGGTCAAAAATAAAAGAAAAATTTTATGAATATTTTAAAAAAGACCCAATTATTTTTTTACAGATTTGGTTAAAGAATGTTTTTAAGACGTGTGTTGGTCTTTTTACAACAAATCTTAAAGTTTTGATAGAAAGAGATGTAAAAGGTGGAGATATTTCTTTTTTCAAAATGGAAGGAAATTTTTTTAAAAGAATTTTTGATTATATTACATGTGGTACAAAAAATCCTCTAATAAAAATAGTAGGTGTTTTTGAGGCTATCTGGTCAGTATTACGTTATATTTTATGTTTGATTGCTTTATTTTTTTTAGTTTTTAAGAAAAAGTGGTTAACTTTTTTCTTTTTCTTTTTTTATTTATTTTATTTTTCAATGATTACAGGTCACGATGGTTGTGCAAGATTTAGAATGATGTTTGAGCCTGTGTTGCTAGTTTTGGCATCATTTGGTTTGTGGGTTATAGTAAGAGCTTATATGAAAACTCAGATAATTTTACAACGGCGTTCATCCTGAGCTTGTCGAAAGATGAACGTGCGCATGCATCTTTCGACAAGCTCAGGATGAGCGCGCAATTATATATTTTTCAAAGTTAAGTTTAAGGACACAATTTGAGTTAAATAAAAGGTTATATAAAAAAGACGGTAAAAGATGTTGGATAGATATTTTATGATTCTTTGTGGTGGTGGGGGTGAAAGACTTTGGCCACTGAGTCGGAAAAAAAAACCAAAACAGTTTATTAATTTTTTAAATAATTCTTCTCTTTTAGAACAAACTATAAATCGAATAAAGCCACTTATTCAGTATAAAAAAAATTTAGGAATTATTATTAATAATAATCAATCTGATTTGATTTTAGAATCGGTATTAGAAAAAATAGGTTTTGTATTAAAAGAACCAGCTTTAAGAAATACTGCGCCAGCGGTTTTATATAGTTGTTTCCATTTAAAAAGTTTGAGTAAAGATGCAGTTGTTGTTTTCCTTCCAGCAGATTCTTTTGTAACTGAAAATGAAAAATATTGTCATTATTTGGAAAAAGCAATTAAATATGCTTCTGAAAATGAGAAAATTGTAACTTTGGGTGTTATGCCAACTTATCCTGCAACTGGATATGGATATATTCAAGCCGGTTTAAAGGATGGAGAAAAAATAATTTGTGGGAATGTTTATGATACTTTTAAATTTCATGAAAAACCAGATTTGAAACTTGCTGAAGATTATATTCAAAAAGAAGATATGTTTTGGAATATTGCAGTTTTTATATCAAAGGTTTCTGTTTTTTTAAATGAATTTGAAAAAAATGCTCCTTTTCTTTTTAATTCAATGAAAAATTTTTTAAATAACGATATTAAATATGAAGATATTAAAAATATTTCAATAGATTATGCAGTTATGGAAAAGAGTAAAAATGTTGCTGTTTTGCCATGTGATTTTGAATGGAGTGATGTAGGAAATTTGGAAGTTTTTTTGCGATTACAATCTAGATTATCAGAAAATAAAAATGGAATAAAAATTATAAATGTTGACTCTGAAAATAATTTAGTACATATCACAAAAAAAGAATTAAAAAAAGATAAGGCTGTTATATTTTTGGGAGTTGAGGATATTTGTTTAGTAGAAGATGATAACGTGATTTTGGTGGCAAAGAGAGGAGATGTAGAAAAAGTTAAAAAAGTTTTAAAAAAATTACGTGAAGAATCTTTAGATCAATTTCTTTAAAGTTTAAAAAATTGATTTTAGGAATTTTATGAAAAAAGCTTTGATTACGGGAATAACTGGTCAGGATGGGTCCTATTTGGCAGAGTTTTTATTAAAAAAAGGATATCAAGTTCATGGTATAAAACGTCGTTCTTCTAGTTTTAATACTTCTCGAATTGATCATATTTATCAGGATCGATATAGAATAAATAATAGAAACTTTGTTTTACATTATGGTGATTTAACTGATGCTACAAATTTAATAAGAATTATTCAGGATACTCAGCCAGATGAAATTTATAATTTAGCTGCGCAAAGTCATGTTCATGTTTCTTTTGAAACTCCAGAATACACAGCAAATTCAGATGCACTTGGAACATTAAGATTGCTTGAGGCTATCAGGATTTTAAAGCTAACCAAAAAAACCAAATTTTATCAGGCATCAACGAGTGAACTTTATGGAAAAGTTCAGCAGATTCCTCAAAATGAAAGTACTCAATTTTATCCACGTTCACCTTATGCGGCAGCAAAACTTTATGCTTATTGGATAACCATTAATTATCGTGAGGCATATAATATTTTTGCTTGTAACGGTATTTTATTTAATCATGAGTCTGAAAGGCGTGGAGAGACTTTTGTGACAAGAAAAATTACAATAGCAGTTTCGAAAATAAAATATGGATTACAAGAAAAACTTTTTTTAGGAAATTTGGATTCAAAAAGAGATTGGGGTTATGCAAAAGAATATGTTGAAGCAATGTGGCTTATGTTGCAACATGAAAAACCTCAGGATTATGTTATTGCAACTGGTCAAACTCATACTGTAAGAGAGTTTGTTGAATTGGCATTTAGATTTGTTGGAAAAGAAATAATTTGGCACGGTACAGGTGTTAATGAAAAAGGAATTGATAAAAAAACTGAAAAAGTTTTAGTTGAGATTGATCCAATTTATTTTAGACCAACAGAAGTTAATTTGTTGATTGGTGACGCAAGAAAAGTTAAAAATGATCTTGGTTGGGCTGCAAAAACATCATTTAATGATCTAGTAAAATTGATGGTTGATTATGATTTGAAACAGATTGAAAAAGATTTGAATTTAAAAATTGTAAAAAAGGTGAAGGGTGAATTTTACAGGATTTAAAATTTTTAAAAATAAATTTTTTTTAAGTTTAATTTTGTTTCTATCCATTTTTTTAATTTTTGCTTTTAGTATAAAACAATTATGGTTTAAATTAGATGATATTGGCACAATAGTTGATGGACTTATTAAAAATTGGAATGATTTTTTAAAAGTTTTTTCTACTCAATCACGTGATTTTACAGCTCCTATTAATTATAAATTTTCAAAACCAAATTTTATTTCTGCTATTTATAGGCCCTTAATAAATATTCCATATACAATAATTTATTATTTTTTTGGTCTTGATGCATATATTTTTTATTTGTTAAATGTATTTTTTCATGCAATTAATTCCGTTTTGTTATTTTATATTTTTTCATTTTTTATGCCTGTGGGATTATCTTTTTTAGGTGGATTTCTGTTTGCATTCTATAGGGAAATGTCTTGGCTTACTTGGATTGCTATTTTAAATAATGTACTTTCTACATTTTTTTTATTTATAACTACAATACTTTTTTTAACTTTTTTTTTAAGATCTAAAAAAGAAACTTTATGGTGTTATGATTGGAGGTATTATCTTTCAGGGTTTACGTTATTGCTATCTTTTTTATCAAGAGAAACTCCTGTGTTTTTTTCTTTTTTTGTATTTTGTTCAATATTTTTTTTATGTAGCTATAAATATGAAAATTTTTATGAAAAAATAAAATATTCTTTTTCAAAATCATGGATTTTTTTTCTTTCAAATTTTGTTTATGTTTTAATTAGAATTTGGGCTTTTGGTTTTGAAACTTTGGATCGGACTTTTAATAATTTTTTTATTAGGTTTCCTTTTTTAAAAAATATTTTCTTAGAAAAAGCAAATGTAAAATTAGTTAATGAATTGTCTAATAATATTGTAAGTAATACTGTTGAAAATGTAAGTAAAGTGTTAAGTAGTGCAAATACAGTTAATTTAAAAAAAACTTTTTTCACAGATTTTTTTTCAGAAAAGATTATAAAGATAGAAAATTCTTTTTTTGCATGGATTAGAAGTTTGTTTTATGTAGATATTCAATCTTTTCAGGATAAAGTTTTATATTTTTTGATATTTTTATTTTTGTTGTTTTTTTTAATTTTTGCCTATAGAAAACATGGAAAAGTTTTATTAGTTTTGTTTTTAGGTTTTATATTTTTTGCTTGGCCAGGATTTTTAGCTTATCCAAATACTCGGTATATATCGTCTGTTTATCCTATTTTAATATTTACTGTTTTGTTTGGGCTTTATTTATTTTGTAGGAATTTATCAATAAAACTGATTTTTAGAAAATCTATTTCTTTTTTAATTGTTTTGTTTTTATTTGTAGTTCTTTTTGCGGGTATTAAAAAAAATCACAAGGGTTTAAATATTACTGCGGTTTCTTCCATTAAACGAAAAGAAAAATATGAAAAGTTTTTTAGAGAAAATTCATTTGATAATGGTAAGAATTTTATAGTTATAAGTTCTCCTTTTACTTCTGATATTCATAGTGTTTTTCAGTATTTTTTAAATAACTATAGTATTAAATTATCGTATGTTCTTTTTTCTACATTGGCAAATAAAGGAAGCATGGGTTGTAGGGGTGATTATAAAGTTAAAGGAGTTGAGAGTAAAATAGTTTCAGTTAAAATGGATGGTAAAAAAGGAATTAGATTAATTTCATTGAATAAGCAACATTGTGCTTGGTGGATGAATTTCTCTGATCATCCAATCAAATGGTCAAAAAAAGAAAAAGCATATATTTGGACAGATAAAAAATATATGGTTGATAGATGGTATGATTTTTCTATGGGAAAATTTATTATAAATGAGATGATTGGCGATAAATATGTTACTGATATAATTTTTATTTTTGATAACATTTGGGTAGATGAAAATACGGTGTTTGTATTTTGGGATACAATGGAAGGTAAATATAAAGTTTTAAATATTGATAAGGAGATTGAATGAAGATTACAAAAAGAGTGTTTTTTTTAACAATGATATCATTTTTTGTATCTACAAATTTTGTTTATTCTTATATAGATCCAGGTATGGGTAGTATGTTAATTCAACTACTTATTGCTAGTTTTGTTGGAGCTTTATATTGTGTAAAAGTTTTTTGGAAACAGATAAAAATATTTACGGTTTCTGTTTTTAGAAAAAAAGGTAGTTAATGAATTTTGAAAAGGAGAATAGTTCTTTTCGTGATCCGAGTGGTTTTTTGTTTTGGAGAGAAAATATTCTTTATAGAATGATAAGCCATTCTTATTCAAAGCATTATGATTTTTTTATAAACTCAGGTTTATATAATCAGTTGGTAAAAAAACAATTTATAATTTCACATGATGAAGTTGATAATTTTGGATTTGAAAAATGTTTTAAAGTTATTAAACCTCAAAAAATTCCTTTTATTTCTTATCCTTATGAATGGGCTTTTAGTCAGTTTAAAGATGCAGCATTATTGACATTGCAAATACAAAAAATTGCTTTAGAGTATGGTATGACATTAAAAGATTGTAGTGCTTATAATGTACAATTTTTTAATGGTAAACCTATATTTATAGATACGCTTTCTTTTGAAATTTATAATCAAGGTGAGCTGTGGATTGGTTATAAACAATTCTGCCAACATTTTTTGGCTCCTCTGGCTTTAATGAGCTATTCTGATGTAAGATTGAATCAATTATTAAGGGTTTACATTGACGGAATTCCATTGGATATGGCTTCTAGACTTCTTCCACGAAAAACATATTTTAAATTATCTTTGTTTTTACATTTACATATGCATTCAAAAAGTCAAAAACATTTTGAAAATAAAGGTGAAATTAAACAAATAAAAAACAAAAAAATCAGCTTGACAAGTTTTAAGGGCTTAATTGACAATTTAGAGGTAGGTGTAAAAAAGCTTAGATGGAAATCTGGCGGAACTGAGTGGGCTAATTATTATAATGATGATAGTTATTCAAAATTGGCTTTTGAAGATAAAAAAAATTTAGTTTCTTCTTTTTTATGTATTTGTAAACCAAAAGTTGTTTGGGATCTTGGTTCTAATGATGGTTATTTTAGTCGTGTGGCAAAAAAACAATCAGAGTTTGTTTTATCGTTTGATGTAGATCATAGTTGTGTAGAAAATAATTATCTTAAAATTAAAGACAAAAAAGAGATTAATATTTTACCTTTATTTTTAGATTTAACCAATCCAAGTTCTGGAATTGGATGGGCTCACAATGAAAGAATGTCTTTAATTAAAAGGGGGCCTGCAGATGTTATTTTGGCTTTAGCCTTGATTCACCATCTTTCTATTTCCAACAATGTTCCTTTTTTTATGATAGCAGAATTTTTTAGTAATCTTTGTTCTAATTTAATAATTGAGTTTGTTTTTAAAAGTGATAAAAAGGTTCAAAAATTGCTTTCTTCAAGAAATGATATTTTTGTTGATTATACAGAAGAAAAATTTGAAAAAGAATTTGGTAAGTTATTTATCATAGATATAAAAGAGAAAATTAAAGATTCAAAAAGAAGTTTATATTTGATGAGAAAAAAGGAGATTTTTAATGGTTAATTCTTTAAGTTTTAAGTCATTTTTAATATCTATGATTCAACCATTTTTAATTTTTTTTTATTTTCTTATCAATTTATTTACTTGTAATAATTTTCATGAAACATCTTTTATAGAAGTTATTAGCATAATTTTTTTTGGAATATTAATTATTTCGTTTTTGATTTTTGTTTTTGGATTCATTTTTTATAAAAGTTATTTTAAAGGATCGTTTTTTTTATCTTTTTGTTTACTATTATTTTTTTATTTTATTCCTATTACTTCTTATTTATACTCGATAGGTTTTATTCGAAATTTATTACATATTGGGTATAATCGTTTTTGTGTTATTTTTATGTTGTTATGTTTTCTTTTTTTTATTTTTCTTTTTTTGAAATTATTTAAGTTAAAAAAAGAAAATATTTTTTTATCTAAAATCTTAATTTTTCCATTTTTAATTTTAATCTTATTTTCTGTTGCAAAAATTGTATCATTTAATCTTAATGTTCAAAAACTTATTAATTCATATAAAATTTATGAAAAACAATTTTTTGAAAAGCATGAAAAATATTTTACAACTAAAAATTTGTTAAACAAAAGAGATATTTATTATATCATTTTGGATGATTATGCTTCACAAAGGAATTTGAAAAATTTTTATGGATATGACAACAGTTCTTTTTTGGATAGCTTAAAGGAAAAAGGTTTTTATGTAGCTGAAAATAGCTATAGTAATTATAATTGTACGCAGTTTTCTATTCCTAGCTTTTTGAATATGAATTATTATCCTGATTTTGTTAAAAATGATTATACCAAACAGGAAAAACTTGCCCTTTCAGACTACATGATTAAAAATAATTTAGCGGTTTCTTTTTTGAAGTTACTTGATTATAAATTGGTTTTTATACCTTCTCATTGGGGACCAACAAGTTTTAATGTTAGATCAGATTTTACCTATTCATATTTTGTTTATTCAGATTTTTTAAATATTTTTTTGAATAATACTCTTTTGCGCCCAGTTGAGAGATTAATTGGAAATTATTTCTATAGAAAATTAGTTTATAATCAGTTAGATAGCTTAAAAGATTCTGTTAGCATAAAAGGTCCTAAGTTTGTTTTTGCTCACATAGATGTTCCACATGCTCCTTACATTTTTGATTCTAACGGAAATAATACTTCAGAATATACTGTTTTTGGAGATAACGGTGATGTTAAAAGATTTGAAAAAATGTATATTGACCAATTGATTTTTATTAGTAAGAAGATTAATAAAGTTATAGAGTACATTTTAAATAAATCAGAGTCTGATCCAATTATATTTTTGCATTCTGATCATGGACATATCGATCTTCGTTTCCATGATTATTATAAAAAAATTGTAAAAAATGATTTGTTTGAAAAATTAAAAATACGTCATGGAATTTTAAATGTATATTATTTTCCTAATAGTGGTGAAAAATTATTATATGATTCAATATCTCCAGTAAATAATTTTAGGGTATTTTTTAAATATTATTTTGGAATAGATTTTGATTTATTAGATGATATTTCTTTTGGTGTTCCAGGGAATAAAGGAATTAATTTAAGTTTAAATTAGTAAAATATTATTGGTTGTTTAAATTTGGTGTTTTATGAAAAAAAATAATTTACCAGTAATGATTTTGGCTGGAGGGTTTGGTACTAGATTAAGAGAAGAGACTGAATTTATGCCAAAACCGATGGTTCCAATTGGAAACAAACCTATTTTATGGCATATTATGAAACTTTATTCTCATTATGGATTTTATCGTTTTATCATTTGTCTTGGTTACAAAGGGCATATGATAAAAGATTATTTTTTAAATTATAGATTACAGGGAATAGATTTTACTGTTAAAACTAAATTTGGAAAAATAATTGAACATCAAACAAATTGTGAAGAATGGGAAGTTACTCTTGTAGATACAGGTTTTGATTGTTATACAGGTGGTAGAATTGCTCGTGCATCAAAATATATAGATACTAAAAGTTTTTTACTTACATATGGGGATGGTGTTTCAAATGTGGATATTTTAAAACTTCTTGAATTTCACAAATCTCATGGCAAATTGGCAACATTGACAGGAGTTAATATGCCTCCACGTTTTGGTAATTTGGAAGTAAAAGATAATTCGGTTGTATCTTTTATGGAAAAAAGAAAAATTACAGAAGAATGGATAAATGGAGGTTTTTTTGTTTTAGAAAAAGATTTTTTAAATTATCTTTCTATTGATTCTTCTTGTGTTTTAGAAAAGGATCCTTTATTTAATGCATCAAAAGATGGACAATTAATGATATATAAACATCATGGTTTTTGGCAGTGTATGGATACATTAAGAGAACGTAACATGTTAGAAGAAATGTGGAAAAGTTCTCCTCCTTGGAAAGTATGGGAAGATGAAAAAGCTGAGTATAGAAATATTAAAAAAGTTTTTTCTCCTGATAAGCAAGCAGTTATTTAAATTCGAGTTGTTACTTTGAAATAAGTAAGTTTTAAGATAAAGTTGTGCGCTCATCCTGAGCTTATCGAAGGATAAAAGCGCGCTGCATTCTTCGACAAGCTCAGGATGAGCGCATTTTTTGTTTTTTAAACTAGATTCTAGGTAGCAAGTTGAGTTACATAACTAACATAGAAGTGAGGTAGTAATGAAAAACTATTTTTGGAATAATAAAAATGTTTTTATTACAGGTGCTACAGGTCTTTTAGGGCCGTGGTTAATAAAAGATTTATTAGAAAAACAAGCTAATGTTTTTGTTTTAGTACGTGATATTATTCCTTCGTCTTTATTTTTTATAGATGGGCTTGATAAAAAAACAAATGTAATTTTTGGGGATCTTTTAGATTTTCAACTTTTACAAAGAGTTTTGAATGAGTTTGATATTGATACGGTTTTTCATTTGGGTGCACAGGCAATTGTGGGGATTGCAAATAGGTCTCCTTTATCTACTTTTAAATCAAACATAGAAGGAACTTGGAATTTACTTGAGGCTTGTAGACTTTCTCCATGGATTAAAAAAGTTATTATAGCATCAAGTGATAAAGCATATGGTGAACATGAAAAATTACCTTATAAAGAAAATATTTCACTTCAAGGTAGATTTCCCTATGATGTTTCTAAAAGTTGTGTTGATTTGATTTCTCAATCTTATTTTCATACTTATAAATTACCAGTATGTGTTACTCGTTGCGGAAATTTTTTTGGTGGAGGAGATTTACATTTAAATAGAATTGTACCTGGAACAATAAAAAGTATTTTGTATGGAAAGAATCCTATTATTCGTACAAATGGCCTTTTCGTTCGTGATTATGTTTACGTCAAAGATGTATCTGATGCTTATATAACTCTTGCTCAAAAAATGGAAAATGACTTCGTTATAGGACAATGTTTTAATTTTAGTACGGATCAACCTTTTAATGTGATAGAAATTGTTGATTTGATTTTAGATATTATGAAGTGTAATCATTTAAAACCAATTATTCAAAATCAATCTTGTAACGAGATTCCTGAGCAGAATCTTTGTTCTCAGAAAGCAAAAAATATTTTGGGGTGGGAAGCCAAATTTGGAGTTAAAGTTGGATTACAAGAAACGGTTAAGTGGTATAAAAACTTTTTTGATGAACAAAAAAATAAAATTTATATTAGTGGTAAAAGCCCTAGATGTGATTTTGGGTATACTTTAGGAAAAGAAAAATTGCGCTCATCCTGAGCTTGTCGAAGGATGAAGCGCACATGCATTCTTCGATAAGCTCAGGATGAGCGCGTAATTAAGATAGTACAACTTAGGTTGATAAAAATAAATGCGAAATCAAAATGTTAAGATGAAAAAAATTTCAATTATTGTTGCTTGTTATAATGAAGAAGGCAATATTCAGGAGCTTTATAATCGAGTAATAAAAGTTTTTAAAAATCTTGATTATGATTTTGAAATTATTTTTGTAGATAATGCAAGTACAGATTGTTCACAAAATATTTATAAAAAAATTATTGAATTAGATGAAAGAATAAAAGCAGTTATTATGTCTCGTAATTTTGGGACATCACAATCTAGTTTTTTTGCAGGTATAAAAAAGGCGAGTGGAGAATCAATTGTTATGATTGAAGGTGATTTGCAAGATCCCCCAGAATTAATTTCAAAGTTTATTGAGAAATGGGAAGAAGGTTATGATGTTATTTATGGTGTTAGAAAAAAGAGAAAAGGAAGTATTTTACGGCGTATAGCTTATAAATGTTTTTATAGAATTTTTAGAATGTTATCTTATTTGGATATTCCTTTAGATTCTGGTGATTTTTGTTTGATTGATAGAAAAGTTATAAATGTAATAAAAAATCTTAATGAAAAAGATTTATATTTGCGGGGATTAAGAAGTTGGGCGGGATTTAAACAGGTGGGAGTTGAATATATTAGGGATGAAAGATTTTCAGGGAATAGTAGCATTAGTTTTTTTCAAAATTTTTCTTGGGCAAAAAAAGCTGTAGTAAATTTTTCTTATAAACCATTAGAGCTTATATCAAGATTAACGTTTATGGCTTTTTTGGTTACAATTTTGGTCGCTTTTTTTTATTTATCCATTTATTTTAAAACAAATGCTCCAAGAGGTTTTTACACAATTCTTATGGTTATATTTGTTTTTGGAACTATTCAGCTTTTAGCTTTAAGTATAATCGCGGAATATTTAATTAGAATTTTTCAGGAGGTTAAAAGTAGACCACCATATATTATTGATAGAATTTTAAAGAATAAACCTTCGCTAGCCGATTCCGCTAAATTGGCTATGATGGACAATAAGCTACGGTCCATAAATAAAAAGGATAAGGATAGTTGATGAGAAAATATTTAGTAACAGGTGGAACTGGATTTATAGGATCTAATTTGGTTAGGAGATTAGTTTTTCAAGGAAAAAAAGTTTTTTTAATAGTGGAAAAAAATTCTGATTTTTGGAGATTGCAAGATATTATTTCTAAAATAAAGATTTTAGAAGTTGATTTAAGGGAATTTGATAAGGTTAAAAGTTGGGTTAAAAATATAAAACCAGATATAATTTTTCATTTAGCTGCATATGGTGTTTTTACTAGTCAAAGAGACCAAAAATATATGTTTGATACAAATTTTTATGGAACTGTAAATCTATTTAATGCTTGTAAAGGAATAGGATTTGATTGTTTTATTAATACAGGAAGTTCTTCTGAATATGGGTTGAAAAATTCTATTATGAATGAGAACGATTTCTTAGAACCTGTAAATGATTATGGAGTAAGCAAGGTTGCTGGAACAATGTTTTGTTTAAAAGAGGCTTTATTTGATAAATTACCTGTTTATACAATAAGACCGTTTACTACTTATGGTAATTTTGAAGCTTTTGGAAGATTAATTCCGTCAATTTTTATTAATTTTTTGCAAAACAAGCAAATAAATTTATCCTTACCTCATTTTGTAAGAGATTTTATTTATGTTGAAGATATTGTTGATTTTTATTTAATGCTTTGCGAAAAAAGGCCACGGACTAATTTTATTTTTAATGCTGGAACTGGTGTTCAATCAACGATAAAAGATGTTATAGAAAAGGTTCAATCTTTTTTAGATAAAAAAATGATTGTTTGTTGGAATAAATTAATGCCTAGACCATGTGAGCCAGAAGTATGGCAAGCTTGTATTAATAGGGCTAAAACTGTTGTTGGTTGGGAACCAAAATATTCTTTAGAACAAGGGCTTAAAGAATCTTTTAAATGGTTTAAAAAGAATTTACATTTATATGTTAGAATGGAAAAAAAATTTTCAAGAAAAAATAAAATACGAATAACCCAATAAAATAATTATTTATTTTTAATGTATTTTTTGTGATCTAATATTATATAGGTGGTAAGTTTTTAATAAAAATATAAAGAGAAAAATGGTAAATGTTAAAAATATTTTAGTAACGGGTGGTGCGGGTTTTTTAGGTAGCCATTTGTGTAAAGTTCTTCTTGAAAAGAATTATAAAGTTTTAGCTTTGGATAATTTATATACTGGACGTTTTGTAAACATAGAACCACTTATAAAGAATGAAAATTTTCATTTTATTAAACACGATATTATAAAACCAATTAATTTAGATGTTGATTGGATTTTTAATTTAGCATGTCCTGCTTCACCACCGCATTATCAAAAGGATCCTATTTATACGACTAAAACGAGTATCATTGGTTCTATGAATCTTTTGGAACTTGCAAAAAAAAATAAATCAAGAATTTTGCATGCCTCAACTAGCGAAGTTTATGGTGATCCATTACAGCATCCACAAAAAGAGAATTATAGAGGAAATGTAAATTCTATTGGAATTCGTTCATGTTATGATGAGGGAAAGAGATGTGCGGAGTCTTTATTTTTTGATTATAATCGTATGTATGATATTGATATTAGAGTTGTAAGAATTTTTAATACTTATGGACCAAACATGGATCCACAAGATGGTCGTGTTGTTAGTAATTTTATTATTCAGGCTTTAAGGAATGAACCGTTAACAGTTTATGGTGATGGAAGTCAGACAAGATCTTTTTGTTATGTAAGTGATTTGATAGATGGAATTGTGAAAATGATGGAGTTGGAAGATAAATTTTGCGGGCCTGTGAATTTGGGAAATCCTCAAGAATATACAATTTTAGATTTAGCTAATTTTATTTTAAAATCTACATCTAGTAATTCAAATATTATTTTTGAAAAATTACCTGCTGATGATCCTACAAAAAGATGTCCTGATATTAGTCTTGCAAAGGAGAAATTAGGTTGGGAACCAAAGATTGGTTTAAAAAAAGGTTTAAAAGACACAATAAGTTATTTTAAGAGATTGTTAAATAATGAAAATTGTTGTTGCAGCAGGGGGCAGATTCCACGCTCTTCATTTGGCCCATCAACTTGAAAAGAAAAATGTTTTAAAAAAATTGTTTACAACTTGTTATTCAAAGCAAGATAAGGAATATGTTAGCAATTCTTTGGTTTGTAATAATAATTTTTTAAAAAATATAAATTTACTTTTTCATAAACTTAAATTTTCTAAATTTATAAACAAATCAGATTTTTATGTTTTTAAGGATAATATTTTTGATTTTTGGTTAAACAAAAAATTGGATAAAATTGGTCATATCGATATTTTTGTGGGATGGGCTCATTTTTTTTTAAAAAGTTTGTCGAAAATTAAAAAAAGTGGAGCAAAAGTTATTGTAGAATGTGGATCTTGTCATATACTTGAACAACAAAATATTTTAAAAGATGAATATGAGAGATTTGGAATAAAACTTTCTCCCATCAATGAAAAAAATATTTCAAAAATTCTTAGTGAATACGAGCTTTCTGATTATATAATGACTTGTTCAGACTTTACATATAATTCTTTTATAAAACATGGTATAAATTTTAAGAAAATATTAAAAGTACCTTATGGCGTAAATCTGGACTTATTTTTTAATGAAAAAGAAAAAAATAAAAATTTAAATAATAAAAAATTTAGAGTTATTTGTGTTGGAATGATGTGTTTGAGAAAGGGAATTCCGTATCTTTTAAAAGCTTGGGAAAATCTTAAAATTCCAAAAAATGAAATAGAACTTTTATTAGTAGGGAATATTCAAAATGATTTAAAACAAGTTTTAAAAAATTTAATTTTACCATCAAATATTATATTTTATGGTGCTGTTGATAGAAAAACAATTGTGAATCTTTATAAATCATCTTCTCTTTTTGTTTTGCCTTCTATAGAAGAGGGGCTTTCAATGACAATTGCTGAAGCAATGGCTTGTGAATTACCTGTAATTTGCACAACAAATACAGGAGGACAAGAATTAATAGATAATGGAGTTGAAGGTTTTATTATTCCAATTAGAGATTCTAAAATTTTATCTGAAAAAATAACATGGTGTTATGAAAATAGAGAAGAAGCTGAGAATATGGGGATACTAGGTAAGAAAAAAGTAAGAAATTTTAGTTGGGATGTATATGGTCAAAGAGTTGTAGATATTTATAAAAAGATTTTGCAAGAATGAAAAAAATAAAAAAGATCTTAGTTGTTGGATATTTTGGAAATGATTCTAATATTTATACTTATGCCAAATCTTTTTACAATAATTTTAAGATTTTAAGTTATAAAGTATCAAAATTTGATTATAGAAAGAGTTATTTCTGTAATATATCTTTAATATTGAAAATTTTTTTTACAAAGCCTGATTTGATTTTTTTTATAAAAGCAGAAAAAATAAGTCATAGAACAATAAATATAATAAAAAATAAATTTCAAAGTTTTCTTGTTAATTTTTATCCAGATAATCCTTTTTCTTTTTGGAATGGAAATTCTAATTCTTATGTTTTAAATTCTTTTCCTTTTTATGATTATTTTTTAATTTGGTCTAGAATTCTTATTCCAGCGATTAAATCAGCAGGATGTAAAAAAGTTTATTATTTTCCATTTGCTTACGATCAAGAAATATTTCCTGAAAATATATCTATAAATGATGATGAAAAAGAATATTATGATTCTGATGTATGTTTTATAGGAACTTGGGAGCCTTTAAGAGAAAAATGGTTAACAAATCTGTGCAAAAGTTTACCAGATTTAAAACTTTTAATTTGGGGAAATTTGTGGGATAAAAAAATATCTAAGAATTCAATTTTAAAAAGTAGATTAAAAGACGATGCTATTTATGGAATTAAGATGATAAAAGCTTTTAGATGTTCTAAAATTGTTCTTAATTTTATAAGAGAGCAAAATATAGAATCTCATAATATGAGAACATTTGAAGTTCTTGCGAGTAAATCTTTTTTATTAACACAGCGTACATATGAACAGAAAAAGTTACTTTTTAAAGAAGGTGAAAGTCTTGAATGTTTTTCTGATGTTGATGAATTAATAATTAAAATTAAATTTTATTTAATAGAAAAGAAAGCTTGTAATAAAATAATTAATAATGGATATGAAGAAGTAAAAAAATATAAACTACTTACAGTTTTAAAAAAGTATATAAATTTTTTGGAGCAAGGAGAGAGTAGTGAATAAATCAAAACCTAAAATTGCAATTTTAACTATAAAAAATTCTTATGAATATGGAGGTGTTTTAAGTTGTGTAAAAGTATTTTATAAGTTTTGTGAAAAGTATTTTGATCCAACAATTTTTGTTTTAAGTTTTGATAAAGAATGTTCTACTAGTTTGCGATCTTTTAAGTTTTCTTCTTCTGTTAAACAAGATACTTATTGTGGTATGAAATGTGTGGAAATAGGCTCTAGGTGGGCATTTTGGGAGCCTGGGCATTATGTTTATACTATTTCTCATTGGCAAAAGGCTTTAAAAGATTTTAAATATTTTTTTGTTGTAGGTGGATCTTGTATATCTGCATATCCTTTGGTTCAATTGAATAAGGATTTTGTTCTTTGGTTTGCGGCATCTTATCAAGATGATAGAAGCCAAAGAGTAAAAAAATTATCTTGGTTTCGATATTTTATAGATAAATTTTCATCGAATAAAATTAAAAAAATTGAAAAAGAAATATTAAAGAAAGTTAATTGTGTTTTACCATTGAGTAAAGATACAAAATTAAGAATGGAGGAAATTTTAAAGGAAAAAAGAAATAATGTAATGATTTGTAATTTTCCAATAAAACATAAAAAATTTTCTATTGATTTAAAAACAAAAAAAGAGAAAAATATTATTGCAGTTGGTAGATTTAGTGATCCTCGTAAAAATATTAAAATGTTATTTCGTGTTTTTGATAAATTGTATTCAAAAATTCCAGAATTAAAATTATTTATAATTGGGAAAAAGCCTAGTGATAAAATTTTAAAAGAATTTTCTTTATCTTTATCATTTAAAAATATTGTTTTTACAGGAGAGATAAATGGAAATGAAATAGACAAATTTTATAAATGTTCCTGTTTAATGTTTATAACTTCTTATCAAGAAGGATTAGGTATTGTTGGTCTTGAAGCTTTTTCGCATGGTATTCCGGTAGTCGCAACAGATTGTGGTGGAACGAGAGAATATGTCATTAATGATTACAATGGATATTTAGTAAAAGTTAATGATGATATTGATATGATCGAAAAATCATTAAAAATTTTGTCTTCTAATGAGTTGAATTCTAAAATGGGAAAAAATGCAATTAAATTTGTAGAGCAAAATTTTTCTAAAAATAAAATACATTCAATTTTTAAAGCTGGCTTATGTTCTGTTTATCCTGATCTTAAAAAATGGTTTGAACAATGTGATTTGATTCAAGATTCAAAAATTATTAAAAGAACAAATAAACTTTATGAAGATTTTAGTAATTAGTCATACATACATTGCTCCAATCAATAGAGAAAAATGGAAGGTTTTTGCAAAACTTTATTCTGATTTTCAAATAAAAGTTTTAATTCCTAAAATTTGGCCAGCAAATTTATTCACAATACATTCAGGTGATTTGTCATCTGATAATGATCAAAATTGTGAATTTGTGGCTTTGAATACTTTTAAAAATGGTAATGAAGTTTTATATGGATATAAATTTTTTGAATTAATAAAACTTTTAAAAGAATTTAAGCCGGATTTGATTCATGTAGAACAAGGAGATAGTGCATTTTCTTATTTTCAGTCAATTTTTCTTTCAAAAATATTTTGTCCAAAAGCTAAATTTACTTTTTTTACTTGGGTTAATTGGGAAGAAAAACGTTCATGGAAATATAAATTTTTTTGGAAATTTATAGAAAGATTTAATCTTTTTTTTACCAATGGTGCTTTTGTTGGAAATCAAGATGCAAAAAAAATATTACAAGATAAGAATTTTAAAAAGCCAATTGAAGTTTTACATCAACTTGGTGTAAATAAAAAATTTTTTTATCCAGCAAAGCATGAAAATAAAAGTAAAAAAAAATATATAGGTTATATAGGTAGGCTTATAAAAGAAAAGGGAATTTTTACTTTAATTGATGCATTTGTGTTAATTAAAAAGAAATTTTGTAATTGGAATTTATTGATTGTTGGAGATGGAAAAGATAAAAAAGATTTTGTTAATTATGTTTGTAAAAAAAAATTGATGGATCGTATTGAGTTTAGACCACCTGTTTGTCATGAAGAAGTTGTGTCAATTTTTCATCAGATTGAAATTTTTGTTTTACCTTCTTACGATATAGAAAAATGGCGAGAGCAATTTGGTCATGTTTTAATTGAAGCTATGTCTTGCAAAGTTCCTGTTATAGGAAGCACTGGAGGTTATATTCCAAATGTTATTGGAGATGCAGGATTAATTTTTGAACAAAAAAACGAAAAAAAATTAGCCAAATGTTTAAATATTTTTATGAGGGATGAGAAAATAAGAAAAACATTTGGTCAAAAAGGATATTCAAGGTTTGAGTTAAATTTTTCTTACAATATAATTGCAAAAAAGACTTTTTCTTTTTGGAATAAATTATGTTAGTCGTCGTAAATTGTTTCAGTCATAAATTTTCTTGTTTTTGTTTGATCAGGATCTAAATCAATTTTCCATTTTGTTACAATTACATTATTTCCTAAGAAATTGATTACTGTTAAATGATTTGAGATATTTATATTCCAAAATAATGATCTTATGTTATTTGAAGGACTTTTTAAGATTTTTAAAATTTCTTTAGATTCAACATTCCAAATTTTTATTACATCAGAATCATATGATGAAGATGCCAAAATATTTTTATATGCATTGTTCCATGATAAATTTTTAATAACATTAGAATTGAATGTATTTAATGTTATTAGATGTTGATATTTTTGCATTATTTTTATATTTCCTTTGTTATTACTTATTGCAAAAATATTTGCATTTAAAGGATTTAATTCAAATAAATCATTTTCTTGTTTTTTTATAATTATGTTTCTTAAATCATTGATTTCTAAATCTTCTTCAACATACCATCCTTGTTCTTCATAATAATTTGAATTTTTATTAAGTTTTGGATCTATTATTTCTATGAATTTATCATGTATTATTATGATTTCATTTCCTTTTTTACCCCACATTAGTTTATTTGAACTTAATGTTGTTTTGAATTTTAAAGTTATTGCTTTTTTTATTGAGTTGAAATCAAAAATTTTTATTTTTCCTTTTTCAAAAACTGCTGCAATTAAATCTCTTTTAGTTGGATGCCATGATAAATCAATTATCGATTTTGAAGATTGTATTTTTTTTATGAAAGTTATTTTATTTCTTAATTGGCAGATAAAAATGGTGTTTTCTTTTGTTGATATTGCGAATAAATCTGAAAATTGTGGATGATAAGATATACAAGAAATTTGTTGATCGTTTAAAATTTGTTTTTTTGATCTAGTATCCCAGATAGCAAGATTTTCTTTGTCATGATATTTTGCTGCTAAGATATGACTGTTTTTTTCATTTAAAAATATTTTTGTTACTAATGAATTATTATTTTTTTTGTCGGATAGAACAATTAGAGGTTCTTTTTTATCAACATTCCAAATAACAATTTTTTCTCCATTGTGCCAACAATTATTGGTAGTATCATATGCTACAGCGATAAAATTTGGATTTTTTTTATTTATTGTGACACATATTGGTTTTAGATTTCTAAAATTTAAATTTTTTTTAATTGATTTAGAATATATTGAATTATTATGAGAAAACACATATGTAAAAAATACTAAACATGTAATTATTTTTTTTATCATGAGCTGTCTCCTTTTTTAAAAAAAGTTGTTTATAAAGTTCTCAAAAAATTATAACGAATAAATGTTTTTTTTCACAAGAAAAAATAAATAGAATAAATTTTTTGTTTGTTGTACACAAAAACTTTTTATCATGTAATACTTGTTTTAGATTGTATTTTTTAATCTTAAAAGGAGAACTTTGTGAGAAAGATTGTAGTGATAGGAGCAGGATATGTTGGTCTTGTAACTGGCGCTTGTTTTGCTCAAAAAGGAAATTTTGTAATTATTGTGGAGAAAGATGAGAATAAAGTTAAATCCTTACTAAATGGAATTGTTCCTTTTTATGAACCTGGTCTTAATCAGTTAGTTACAAAATCTATAAGAGAAAATAATATTATTTTTGTAAACAATATTTTTCAAGCTATAAAACAAAATCCTCAAGTTATTTTTTCGTGTGTTGGAACCCCATCTCTTCCAGATGGCAGTGCTGATTTAAGTGCTGTATGGACAGTTTCTCGAGAAGTTGGAAAATTAATAGATGATTATATTCTTTTTATAAATAAATCTACTGTTCCTGTTGGTACTGCAAAAAAAGTAAAAAAAATTATAAAAGAAGAACTTGATTTACGGGGTTTAAGTTTTGATTTCGATGTTGCATCTAATCCAGAATTTTTAAAAGAAGGTGATGCTTTAAATGATTTTTTAATGCCAGATCGTGTAGTGATTGGAGTTGAATCTAAAAAAGCAGAACAAATTTTGAGCGATTTGTACAAGCCATTTTTAAAAAATCAAGATCAATTATTATTTATGAATTCAGAATCGGCAGAACTTACAAAATATGCTTCTAATTCTATGCTTGCGACAAGAATTAGTTTTATGAATCAGCTTGCGCTATTTGCAGATAAAGTTGGTGCTGATATTGAACAAGTAAAATTAGGGATGGCAAAAGATAAGCGGATCGGAGTTTCTTTTTTGAATGCAGGAATAGGTTATGGTGGAAGTTGTTTTCCTAAAGATGTAAAAGCACTTATTCATATGGGTAAAGAGCACAATCACAATATGAGTTTAATTAAATCTGTTGATGTTGTTAATGATAATCAGAGAGATTGGTTTGTTAATCAAATTTTTAATTATTATAAAGATGAAATTTCAAAAAAAACCATTGGAATTTGGGGGCTTGCTTTTAAGCCTGAGACTGATGATATTAGATGTGCACCTTCGATTGATGTGATTGAAAACCTTTTATGTGAGGATGCAAAGGTTGTGGTTTATGATCCTGTTGCCTCTGAAAATATAAAAAAAATATTTAAAGATACAGTTGTTTTTGTAAATAGAGCATTAGATGTTTTAAGGGAATCTGATTGTTTGGTTATTCTTACCGAATGGAAGGAATTTTTAAAACATAAACCTAATGATTTTAAAATTCTAAAGGATAAAGTTGTTTTTGATGGACGTAACTGTTTTAAGCCAATTGATATGAAAAACAATGGGATAAAATATTTTACGGTTGGGCGAAATAGTGTTTGTGAATTTTCAAATGATTTTTGCATAGGATTTAAATCTGGTTTTGATAATAAAAAGTTAAAAAAAATTAATTAAATTCGTTTTTGAAGAGTAACGATTTTTACTTTTTGAATAAATGATTTTTACTTTTTGAATAATAGGATAATTAATTACTCGCTCATCCTGAGCTTGTCGAAGGATGAGCGCTATTTTCTGTAGTTTTAATATGAAAAGTAATAAAAAAAAAATTCTTTATATTCATCATGGAAAAGGGTTAGGAGGAGCTCCTCTTAGTCTTTTATATCTAATTGAAGGACTTAATAAAAATATATATGATCCTGTTGTTTTATTTTTACATAATTCTGAGGCAATGGATCTTTATAAATCTAGAGGGATTAATGTTGAAGGTCCTGTAGATATTTTGGATTTTCCTCATTCTAAAATTAGATGGTATAGATTATATCATCCACATCTTTTTTTTAAGTCAATTTTTGGGTCGTTAAAAATTTTACATAATGTTGCTGATTTTTGGTATAAAAAAATTAAACCTGATTTGGTTCATCTTAATACAAGCTCATTGAGTGCTTGGGCTTCGGTTGCTTACAAAAAAAATATTCCTGTTGTGTGGCACATTCGAGAACCATTATCAGATGGATATTTTGGAATTCGCAAAAAACTTATAACAAATTTTGTAAAAAAATATTCAACAGTTATTATGCCAATTTGTAAAAATGATTCAAAACCATGGAAGAATAACAAAAAGGTTTGTGTTGTTTATAATTCTGTTGATGAAAAAATTTTTGATAAAAATATATTAGTGAAAGATTTTTTGATTGAAAAAAAATTATCAAAATTTGTTCCAAAAATTTTATTTTTAGGGGGATTATCTAAAGAAAAAGGAACATTGGTTATTTTTGAAATATTTAGAAGATTATTGAATGTTTTACCTCAAGCAAAATTATTGATAGCAGGTTATTTTGATTTATCATTAAAAAATGTTTTTAATTTAAAACGTTATTTTCCATCACAACGTTACAAGATTAAAGTTAAAAAAATATTAGGACAGGTAGAAAAATCAGTTTTATTTTTAGGTTCTGTAAAAAATGTTTCTCAAGTTATTGCTGCAAGTGATGTTATAATCGTTCCTTCGACTGTTGGGCATTTTGCAAGACCAGTTATTGAAGCCGGTTTTATGTCCAAACCTGTAGTTGTAACTAATCTTTTACCATTAGATGAGCTTGTTATAAATGGTAAAACAGGATTTTTAATTAATAAAAATGATTATAAAGTTTGGATTGAAAAATTACATACTTTATTAATCAATAAAAAATTTAATGAAAAAATGGGAGAAAAGGCTTTTGAGTATTGTGTTAACAAATTTAATGTAGAAGATCAGGTTAAAAAAGTTGAGGATATTTATAAAAATATATTGCTTTAAATTTAATTATTAAATATGAATTTTATTAAAAAATTAAGTCGATTATTATCAAGAAGAGAAAAAAAGATAATAATTTTTTTATTTTTTGTTTCTATTTTTGTTTCTTTAATGGAGACGTTTAGCCTTTCTTTAATTATGTTATTTGCAACTGTTGCTACTAATTTTAGTAATATTAATAGTAATAAGTATTATCAATATTTTTACTCATTTTTTAGATGTAATCACCATTATCAATTTGTAATGATAATGGGGTCTTTTTTAATAGTCTTTTATTTTTTTAGGGGTGGAGTTATAACTTTTTTTTCATATCTTCAAAGTAGATTTTCTCAAAATAGATTTAAGAGTTTTGCGTTTAGATTTTTTCAAAATTATTTGAATTTTGAATATAAAGATTTTACTTCCAGTCACCCTGCAAAAATAAGTAGAGTTATAACTGGAGATGCAGCTCAGGTTACTTCTATTATTTCTGCAATGATGATGATTTGTTCAGAATCTTTAACTGTGATTTTTATATATTTTAGCTTATTGTATGTTAATTGGAAAATGACTTTTGTTTTAACAGTTCTTTTAAGTGTAAAAGTTTTTTTTATAGTAAAAACATTTTCTAAAAGATTAGAAAACTTAGGAAAAGAGAGCCGTAAATTAAGTATAAAGTTAGGCAAAGTTTTTGGAGAATCCTTTAGAAATTTTAAATTGATAAAACTTCTTTCTAATGAAAAACCGATATTAAAAAGTTTTGAGATGGCTAGTTGGGGACTTGTAAAAGCAAACATATTAAATGCTGTTTTGCAAAATTTACCAAGAATTATTTTAGAGACTTTGGGTTTTTCTATTTTGATATCATTAATAATGTATGTTGTTTACACATATAATGATGCTACTCGAGTTATTCCTATAATTACGATGTATGCATTTGCTTTTTATAGATTTTTGCCATCAATAAATAAGATGCTTACTTCTTATAATCAAATAAGGTTTAATAAATCAGCAATTGATGGAATTCAGGAGTTTTTAGTTTATGATTTGGAAGATTTAGGAAATGATAATGTTAATTTTACTAAAAATATAGAATTAAAAAACATTTCTTTTAGTTATGATGAAAATAATAAAATATTAAATAAAGTAAATCTTAAAATAACAAAGGGTCAAAGAACTGCTTTTATTGGTGAAAGTGGGGCAGGAAAAAGTACTATTGCTGATATTATTATGGGACTTTATAGGCCAGAAGAAGGATCAATTTTTATTGATGGTAAAAAATTAGATAGAAAAAATTTAAAGGAATGGCGTAAAAAAATAGGATATATTCCTCAACAGATTTATCTTTTTGATGGTACTGTAGCTGAAAATATTGTTTTTGGTCGTGAGTATAATGAAAATAAAGTTATAGAGGTTTTGAAGAAAGCTAATATTTATGATTTTTTGTTAACTCAAGGTGGAATTTATTCAAAAACTGGTGAAAGTGGAATTAAATTGAGTGGTGGTCAGGTACAAAGAATAGCTATAGCGAGAGCTTTATATTCTAATCCACAGGTGTTGGTTTTGGATGAGGCTACTTCGGCTCTTGATAATGAAACTGAAACAAAAATTATGAATGAAATTTATAACTTGGAAAGAGATAAAACTTTAATTATTATTGCTCACAGATTAAGTACAGTTGAAAGATGTGAAACGATTTATAAAATTGATAGTAAAAAAATTACTTTGGTTGAAGATTTGTATGAATTATATAATAAAAAAAGTGATAAAAATATAAAACAAGTACAAGCATGATTTTTATTTAGATAGTTTTAAATATGAATAAATATTCGAAAATTTATGTAGCTGGACATCAAGGTCTTGTAGGTTCATCAATTTTAAGAGTGTTAGAAAAAAATGGTTTTAAAAATATAATTACAAAATCATTTAATGAACTTGATCTAAGAAATCAAGAATTTACTAATAAATTTTTCAAAAAAGAAAAACCAGAATATGTTTTTTTGGCTGCAGCTAAAGTTGGTGGAATACTTGCTAATAATACTTATAAGGCTGAATTTATTTATGATAATTTAATGATTTCGGCAAATGTAATTAATTCTGCTTATAAATTTGGTGTAAAAAAACTTATAAATTTAGGTTCCTCTTGTATTTATCCAAAACTTGCACCTCAACCTTTAAAAGAAGAGTATATTCTTTCTGATTATTTAGAACCAACCAATGAATCTTACGCAATTGCAAAAATATCTGCTATAAAGTTGTGCAGATATTATAATGAGCAATATGGTACAAATTTTATATCTGTTATGCCAACAAATCTTTATGGACCTTACGATAATTTTAATTTAGAAACGGCGCATGTTCTTCCTGCTTTTATAAGAAAGTTTCATTTAGCAAAAATTTTAAGAAATAATGATTTGGAATTATTAAAAAAAGATTTGATAACTTATTCATTTGGTTATGGATTTGATGAAATAAACCTTCGCCACGCTCATCCTGCCGTGCACACCGTAGCGTTTTGCGAAGGTTGTGAGTGCCGCACTTTGTGCGGTGTATTGAGTGATGATTCTGTAATAAAAAAATTACAAAAAATAGGGATTACCGCAGATTATGTAAAATTATGGGGAACAGGTTCTGCTTTTCGTGAATTTTTGTATGTAGATGAGATTGCTGATGTTCTTTTATTTTTAATGCAAAATTATGATTATAAAGATATAGGAGAGATTATAAATGTTGGTACCGGTCAAGATATACGAATAAAAGATTTAGCTAAATTGATAAAAAATATAGTTGGTTTTGAAGGTAAAATTGAATTTGATGTTACTAGTCCAGATGGTACTCCTAAAAAATTATTAGATGTATCAAAAATAAATAAATTAGGTTGGAAACATAAAATTAATTTAGAAGATGGATTGAAAAAAGTTTATTCATGGTATTTGAATAATTTGAATAAAGAAGATGATAAAGATAAGACAAGGGGTGTTTTTACAATAAGAACTTAAAGTAGAAAATTGAAATGCGGTGTTTGTTATGAGTTCTTTATAAAATTTTATATATCTCCGCATAAAATTTTATATATCTCCGCTCATCCTGAGCTTGTCGAAGGATGTAGTGTTGTATCCTTCGACAAGCTCAGGATGAGCGCATGGTAATATTTATCTGTAAAAATTAGTGATTTAGAGGATATGAGAGAATGTTTAACTGTAAATCAGTTCTTGTTACTGGGGGTACAGGTTCATTTGGTAAAAAATTTATAAAAATAATTCTTAATCGTTATCCAAAAATAGAACGTGTTATTGTTTTTTCAAGAGATGAATTTAAGCAATTTGAAATGTCAAATATGCCAGAATTTGTTGGTAATAGTAAACTACGGTTTTTTGTAGGTGATGTAAGAGATAAAGAAAGATTAAATAGAGCTTTTGATGGAGTTGATTTTGTTGTTCATGCTGCGGCATTAAAGCAAGTTCCATCTTGTGAATATAATCCTTTTGAAGCTGTAAAAACAAATATTTTAGGAGCTCAAAATGTAATAAATGCTGCAATAGATAAAAATGTAAAAAAAGTTATAGCTTTAAGTACAGATAAAGCATGTGCGCCTGTAAATCTTTATGGTGCAACAAAGCTTTGTTCAGATAAATTATTTATTGCTGGAAATGTTTATTCTGGATCTCATGGTACAAAATTTTCTGTTGTAAGATATGGAAATGTTGCAGGAAGCCGTGGTTCTGTTATTCCATATTTTAAATTTTTAATAAAATCTGGTGCAAAAGAATTACCTATTACTGATGAAAGAATGTCAAGATTTTGGTTAAGATTAGAAGACGCTGTAGAAATAGTTTTAATGGCTTTTGAAATTATGCATGGAGGAGAGCTTTTTGTAAAAAAAATTCCTTCCATGAAGGTTATTGATTTGGCTATGGCTGTGGCACCAAATTTATCTTTAAAATATGTAGGAATTCGTCCTGGAGAAAAAATTCATGAGGTTATGATTACAAAAGAGGATGCAAGAAATACATTAGAATATGATAATTATTATGTTGTAAAACCTTCTTTTGGAATAAAAATTTTAGATGAGAATTATAAGAATGGAAAATTAGTTAGAGATGGATTTGAATATCATAGTGGAAATAATCATGATTGGTTAACTGTTGATAAAATGAAAGTTATGATAAATGAACTTTAAAAAAAGTTATTCATACGGTAAACAGTCAATAAGTTTTAAAGATATTTGGGAAGTAGTAAAAACTTTAAGATCAAATTGGTTAACGCAAGGGCCAAAAGTAAAAGAATTTGAACAGGCTTTATGTGATTATACAGGTGCAAAATATTGTGTTGTTGTATCAAATGGTACAGCAGCATTGCATCTTGCTGTTTTAAGTTTAGGAATTTCTAAAGGTGATGAAGTTATAACTTCACCAATTACTTTTTTGGCATCTTCTAATGCGATTTTATATTCAGGTGGAATTGTAAAGTTTGCAGATATAGATGAAAAAACTGCATGTATTGATCCAATTCAAATTGAAAAACAGATAATAGATAAAACAAAAGCAATTATGCCGATTCATTTTGCAGGACAATCTTGTGACATGGAAAAGATTTTTAATATTGCTAAAAATCATAATTTATTTGTTATAGAAGATGCAGCTCATGGTTTGGGATCAGAATATAAAGGATGTAAAGTTGGTTCTTGTAAATATTCTGATATTACAACTTTTTCTTTTCATCCTGTAAAAAATATAACAACTGGTGAAGGTGGAGCCATTACAACTAACAATAAAGATATTTATGAAAAATTATTGATGCTTAGAGCTCATGGAATTACAAAAAACAAAAATCTGTTAACTAAGAATGATGGGCCTTGGTATTATGAACAACATTATTTGGGATTTAACTATAGAATTACAGATATTCAATGTGCTCTTGGAATTTCTCAGTTAAAACGTCTTGATAAATTTATAAAACGAAGAAGAGATATTGTTGAAGTGTATAAAACAGAATTTGAAAATGATGATCGATTTTCATTGTTAGAGGAAAAAGAATATTCTAAAGCGGCTTTTCATATTTTTCCTGTTTTAATAAATTTTGAGAAAGTTAAAATTGGTAAAAAAGAATTGTTTGAAAATCTAAAAAAAGAAGGCTTGTTTTTGCAGGTACATTATATTCCAGTTTACTTGCAACCATATTATAAAATGTTTGGTTTCAAAAATGGTGATTTTCCAAATTCAGAAGAGCATTATAAAAGAACTATTTCTTTACCTTTGTACATAGAATTAAGAAAAAATGATCTAAAAAATATTGTTAAAATTATCAAAAAGATTGTAGTTTAATTATTTTTTATTGAAAACCAAGCTTTTGCCATTTCTAAATCTTCATAATTGTCTATATCTATAGCTGATTTCCAATCAATAGGAAAGAAGTTAGTTTGATTTGTATAAAAAGATTCTGATTTTTTGAGACTAGATACATTTGCAATCCAAATAGCCCCTGTTGGGTAATAAAGAGCTTCCAAATCTTGAGATCTTTTTTTTAAAGCTTCTGGAAAAATGTACTCTGCTTTAAAAGACTTGTTTATTTTAAAAGACCACCATGGATTTATCCAACCAGTTTTAAAACAGCTTATTTGAAATTTAGCGTTAGCTTTTACAAAATTATTATATGAATTTATTATATCTTCTTTATTCCTAAGTGGACAGTTGGGCATTAATTGAACCACGGTGGTATATTTTTTGTTTAGTAAGATTTCTATTTGTTCAATTGTATATAAAGTTGCTTGGCTAATTGATGAATGATCATCACAATACTTATCCCTTAAAAATGGAACATAGGCTCCAAAATTTTTAGCGATCTTTGCAATTTCATTATCGTCTGTGCTGACTAAAACATTATCAAAAATATTTGTTTTTATTGCAGCTTCAATGGTCCATGCAATCATTGGTTTTTCGTAGAAAACAATAATATTTTTTTTGGGAATTCTTTTTGATCCACCTCTTGCTGGAATGATTGCTATGTTTTCTTTTTTTACCATACGGTCCATCCTCCATCTACAACTAGATTATGTCCTGTAATATTTGATGAATTTGTTGATACCAAAAAATCTATTGATCCTATTACTTCATCTTGCTCTAACATTCTTTTTAAAGGACATAATTTTGAGTATTTTTTTATGAAATTTTTGTTTGCTCTACCTTTTATTCCACCAAAAGATATTGAATTTACTTGTATGTTTTTATTAGAAAGACGTATTGCTAATTCTTTTGTAAGATGAATTTGTGCTGCTTTTGATACCCCATATTGAATTGGAGATTCGATTTTAGGATTTTTGTATATGCTAGGGTTTGGAGGAACTATTCCATAAATTGAACTTATGTTTATTATGGATTTTAATTTTGAGTTTTTTTGATCTGTGAGTTTTATTGATAGTTCGTATGGAACTATTACATCTAATGTGAATTCTCCTAACCATTCTGGTCTTCTTGTAAATCCATCAATGTTAACTTTTAGATAGCTTAAACTTCTTGCACAGTTTATTAAATAATTAGGATATAGATTGTTTTTTTCTATGAATTTTAAAATTATTTCATAAGATTTATTTTTGGTTAGATCAATTGATATTCCTAAAATTTTATTATTTGTAAGCCGAAGCTTTGGCGAAGGCTTATTATAATTTTTGATATTAATTTTTTTGATTAATTTTGTTATTTCATCATCGTTTTTTGTTGTAAAAATGACATTGTATTTTTTATAAAAAAAGTGTTCGACAAGCTTGCTTCCTACTGTTCCTGTTCCACCAGTTATGAGTATTGTTTTATTCATATTTATTACCTAATTCTATCATTTTTATTGTTTTTAATACGAATTTTTTATTAATAGATTTTTCTTTTTTTAATATTATGTTTATAAATTTTTGTAATGAATTTTTAAATGCATCAAAAGTATTTTTGAAAATTAATTCTTTATATCCATTTGTTCCAAAAAGTCTTATTATTATTGGAGTCTTAATTTTTCCTAGTGTAGAAAATGTAGTAATTAATCCACTTTTCCATAAAAAAGATACAGTTTTTTGATTTTTATTTAGTATAATTTTTGTTGTTTTAATGGTATCTGTTTTTTGGATAATATTATAGGTTTCTATTATTTTTAAAACTGGCTCTATTATATGGATACTATATTTTTTCCAATCTTTCATTACGCAAGCATCTATATATTTTATTTTTCCTAATTTTTTTATTTCTTCCAGTGTTGGATTTAATTCTTTAGCAAAACTTAATGCTGAGCATGTAAATATTTGATTTTTAAATTTTTTTAAGGAAAATATTTTTTTTGCGATTATAACTTTTGTTGAAATTGGTTTATCTATATATATTGGTAATTTTGCATTTATAAGTGGTTTGCTTATTTTATAATGATTTTCTGAATCATCTCTTGCAAGAAGAATAGCATCAACTTTACCAATTAGATCCTCATAGTGTGTGACTATATTTTCTATATTGCTTGCTTTAGCTATTTGTTCTGACAATGATTTTTTTTGAGTCCATATATGTGTAACCTTAGCATTTTGGATAGCGTCCTTTGGAAAATTTTGATTTGAAAGATATTTAGGAATACTCGGAAATGGACATTTTTCCATAAATTTGGCGTTGTAACCATTAAAAATAGCAGACCAAGAATATGGATGGCCATTTCCTTCACTAAGTCCGATAATTCCTAACTTCAAAGTTTTCATTTAAAGTTTCCAGTTTGTTGGGTTTATTATTTGTTCATTAAAGCAAGCAAATTTTTTAAAATCAATTTTTTTTATTTTTTCTTTATAAGCATTGATGTTTTCAGTTAATTGTTGTTTGTTATTTATTCCAATTATAATGTAATCTATTTCTTTTATTTTTTTTATAAAGCCTATTGCTGCTTGTAATGGAGTAATGTTATTGTATCTGATTTTGTTATGATATTCTTTTAATTTATTATAAATGGGTTTAAAAAAAGAAGGTATTTCATTGAGTGGCATTAAAAGCAAGCCCTGCAAAAAAATAGATCTAGCATGTATTTCAATTTTTGATTTTTTTAATTTTTTCAAATGCCCATCTATTAGTAACCGTTGATCTAATATGTTAATTGGAATCTGAATAATATCAAATTCAAATGAATCTAAAAGGCTGTCTATTTGGTGTGGAGAATAAATTGAGAAGCCTATTTTTTTAACAAGAGACTCATTTTTTAGTTTTTTTAATTCTTTTAATAATAGTTCACCGTTTTTTAAAAAAAGATTATCTGTATTGTGTATTAATATTCCATAAATAGATTTTTGGTTTAATTTTTTTAAAGATGTAGTTACAGTAGTCCTTAGTTGAATAATATCTTGAGAGGTAATTTCAGGGCCATTAAAATATGGAGTTTTAGTTATTATTTTAAATGAATTATCTTTGTTTAAACATTTTCCAAGAATTTCTTCGCTTTGGCCATATAAAGATGCTGTATCTATTAGATTAATATTGTATTTTTTTGTTGTTTTTAAAATTTCTTTAATTTCTTTTAGAGATGTTTGTCCATGTTTGTTAGATATTCCATATGATAAACCGAATTGTGCTGTTCCAATAGCTAATTTCATAATACTTTTATGTTAAAAGTTTTAATATTTATTTGTTTACTAATTTTATATTATGGACCAACCTAAATATAGGTCAATATAAGTTAATGAAAGTAGTTATGTTTAAATACGGATTAAAACTTTGGTCAACAAATAAGAATTATATTAAAGATGCAATTAGCCTTTATGAAAATAATTTTTATGATTATATAGAACTTTTTTCTGTTCCAGATTCATTTAAGAATAATATTTCTTTGTGGAAAAATTTAAAAATTCCTTATGTAATTCATGCCCCACATTCAGCAGTTGGTTTAAATTTTGCAAAGAAAGAATCTTTTAAAAAAAATTTAAAATTGGCATATGAGGCGAAGAGATTTGCTGATGAATTGAATTCAGATATAATAATTTTTCATCCAGGAATTGATGGTGATATAAATCAAACAGTTTTTCAGCTAAATAAAATTTTTGATGAGAGAATTGTGGTTGAAAATAAACCATACTTTGGGTTAGTTGATGATCTTGTTTGTGTTGGAAATTCTCCAGAGCAAATAAATTTTATTATGGAAAAAACTGGTGTTGGGTTTTGTTTAGATATTGGGCATGCTATTTATTCTGCAAATGCTCAAAAAGTTGAGCCTTTTTCATATTTAAAAGAATTTGTTAAATTATCACCAAAGATTTTTCATTTATGTGATGGAGATTTTAATGGAATTTATGATCAGCATAAGCATTTTGGAAAAGGTAATTTTAATTTTGAGAAGATTTTTAAAATTTTGCCAGAAAATGCTTATATTTCTGTTGAGACAGAAAAAAGCTTTAAAGATAGTTTGAATGATTTTGAAGAAGATATAATTTATTTAATAAAATTTTATAAAGATGGTGTATGAAATGGAAGTGAATGATATACGTCCTGATAATCTTATGAAGGAATCTAAAAGACTTCGCTTGAAGGATTTAGAAGATTTATTAAAAAATGAGAGTAGATTTATAAAAGTGCCATGTCCAGCTTGTCAACTTAACGATTATTCTTTTTTATTTAGAAAGGAAGGATTTAATTTTGTTGGGTGTAATAAATGTGAAACAATTTTTATTAATCCTAGGCCTACCTTTGATATGTTTATAAATTTTTATGAAACAGGAGAATATCTTAAATATTGGAATGAATTTATTTTTCCGGTTTCGGAAGAGTTTAGAAGAAGAAGTATTTTTATTCCAAGAGCTAAAAAAGTTTTTGAATTAGTTGTTAAGCATAAATGTAAAAATAGAATTATGTTAGATGTAGGAGCAGGGTTTGGAACTTTTTGTGAAGAGATAGAAAAGTTAAATTTATTTGATAAGGTTATAGCAGTTGAACCTTCTGCTGATCTTGCTAAAACGTGTGTATTAAAGGATTTAAATGTTATTCAAAAGCCAGTAGAAAAAGTTGAGATGGATGATGAAGTTGATGTTATTACAAATTTTGAGTTAATAGAACATCTTTTTTCTCCAAAAGATTTTTTATTTTCATGCAATAAAATTCTTAAAAAAGATGGATTATTAATATTAACTACTCCTAATATTAAAGGATTTGATATGTTAGTTTTAGGAGAAAAATCTGATGGGATTGTTGCTCCTGTTCATATTAATTATTTTAATATTGATTCATTAAGTTTATTATTAAAAAGCTGTGGGTTTAAAGTGCTAGAGGTTTTAACTCCTGGAAAACTAGATGCTAAAATAGTTAGAGATAAGATTATTAATAAAGAATTAGATGTTGATAAAAATCCTTTTTTTATGTATTTGTTTTTAGAAAAATGGGATGATTTGGGAAATTCTTTTCAGAAATTTTTATCGGATAATCTTCTGTCTTCTCATTTATGGATAGTAGCAAAAAAAGATTAGTATGAATTTTAAAAGAAAAATTGTAATTGCTACAATAAGACCTTGGAATATTTCTAATGCTATTAAATTTAAAAAGAATTACAACAGTGAAAATAATATTTTTCTAATTACTAAAAAAGAAAATTTATCTTTTGAAAAACTTAGAGAGATTAATCCTCGTTATATTTTTTTTCCTCATTGGTCTTGGATAATTCCTAGAGATATTCATGAAAATTTTGAATGTATAGTTTTTCATATGACAGATTTGCCTTATGGAAGGGGGGGGAGTCCACTTCAAAATTTAATTTTGAATAAGATTTATGATACAAAAATTTCTGCTATCAAGGTTGTAGAAGAATTAGATGCTGGTAATATGTATTTAAAAGAAAATTTTTGTATAAAAAAGGGTAGTGCTCAAGAAATTTTTACAAAACTTTCTGATATTATTTTTTTTAAAATGATTCCATATATTTTAAAGACAGATTTGGTTCCATCAAAACAAGAAGGAGAAGGCTCAATTTTTAGAAGAAGAAAACCAGCGGAAAGTAACATTGAAAGAGCAAATATTTTAAATTTAGATGATTTTTATGATTTTATTAGAATGTTAGATGCAGATGGTTATCCTAATGCTTTTTTAAAAATTAATAATTTTAAAGTAATATTTAATAATGTATCTAAAAAAAATGGTAAATTGGAAGGTCTTTTTCAAATAGAAAAGGTAAAAAATGAATAATAAATTAAAAAAAATATTTATATTTATTGTTTTGGGTACTGTTTCTTTTATTAAAATTAGTGGAATTTTAGGATCGACAAAGTTTTTCTTTTCTGGAGTTAACTTTTTTATTCCATTATTGGGAGCTTTTTTTGGAGGATTTGCTTCTTCTTTATTTATTATTAATTTTTTTGTTTATAAATTTATTTTTGGTAAATCGATGTTTACTTTTGGAATTCCAACTTTATTTGCATCATTAGTTTGGGCTTTTTCGTTAAAAAATAAAAAAGAAAATTTAACAAGAATTTTAAATTTTTTGTTAAGTGTATTTTTACCTTTATTGTGTATGTTTTTATTTATTTTGCACCCAGTTGGAAAGTTGGCATTTGTTTATTCTTTTTATTGGTTTATTCCTGTTATTTTGTATTTTATTCAAAAATATAGAAAAACAGATTCTATTTTTATCATATCACTAACAAGTTCTTTTGTTGCTCATGCTATTGGTAGTGTTATTTGGCTTTATATTTTACCAACGACTCAGTATTATTGGATTTTGCTTATTCCGTGTGTTGCAGTTGAAAGATTAGTTTTTTCTTGTGGTATGGCTTTTTCTTATTTATTTATTAAAAAGTTTATTAATTATAAATATCCAGATAAGAATTTTATTTATGAGCCGAAGCCTACCAACTCTGCCATATAATAAACTAGCTTGTAATTGTTTTATTTTAGAAAATTAATTTTTTTGTATTTTGTATGCTTTAATAATATTATTCATTAAACTTGCAATAGTCATAGGACCTACGCCTCCAGGAACAGGAGTTATTTTTGAAGCTTTTTGTTTAACTTCGTCAAACTTTACATCTCCAACTATTTTGTTTTTTAACCTTGATGTTCCAGCGTCAATAATTATTGCTCCTTTTTTGACGAAATCTTTTTTAATAAGATGAGCACATCCTGTAGCACTAATCAAAATGTCTGCTTTTTTTGTTTCTTTTTTTAGATCTTTAGTTTTTTTATCACATACTTTAAATTTTAAATTTCTGTTTTTTAACATTATTGAAAGCGGTTTTCCTACTAATTGTCCATTTCCCACTAGGACAATATTTTTGTTTTTAAGAGAGATTTTATTTTTATCTAATAGAGTTAAAATTCCTTTTGGAGTACAACATTCAAATCCTGTTTTTTGTTTATAGATATTTTCTAAATTGACTTTAGTAAGACCATCTACATCTTTTTCTGGAGAAACTGTATTTAGAATTTTTGTTGTACTTAGATTTTTTGGTAATGGGAGTTGTATAAGAATTCCTGTGGTTTTAATGTCTTTATTTAATAATTTTATTTTTTCTATAATTTTTTTTTCTATTGTATTTTTTTTAAATTTTATTAGTTCAAAGTTAATTTTTAATTTTATACATTCCGTTTTTTTTTTAGTTACATAAAGTAGAGATGCCGGATTGTTTCCAACTAGTATCACTGATAATTTTGCTTTTATATTTTCTTTTTTTATTTTTTCTTTTAATGTAAATAATATATTTTTTGCAAGTTTTGTTCCGTTTATTAAAATGGAGTCTTGTGTTTTAATTATCCTTTTTTCAGATATTATTATATCTATTTTATGATCATGTTTTTCTGATTTTATCTTGTTTAGTATTTGAAAATCGTAGGCTAAACATATTGTTTTTATATTTGGATTTTTGTTTAAAAAACGATCATAATATCCGCATCCTCTTCCTATTCTATTACCATGTTTATCTATTGCTATACATGGGAGTATCAAAATATCTAAATTTTTTTCATTTATTATAGAACATTTTTTTTTCGGTTCTTTAATTTTATACATTCCGATTTCTAAATCTTTTAAATTATTTATTTTTCTGAATTCAAGAGTAATATTTTTTATTTTTGGGAGGAAGACTTTTTTATTTGTTTTTAAAAGTTTGATTATTATATTTTTTGTATCAACCTCATTATCTTTAGAAAAATATATTCCTATATTTTTACTATTTTGAAAAATTTTAATGTTAAATAACTTTGTGTTTATTTTGTTGGATGTTTTTTTGAAATGTTCATTATTTAGCTTTTTTAATTTTATTAGGAAGTTCTTTCTTAATCTTTTTTTCAAAAAAATACTCTCAGTTTCAGAAATTTTATTCACTATTGATTACATAAAGATTATAATTGGTTTTGTTAAAAATAAAAGTTAGGGTACGATACAAAAAATTATATTTTATGAATAAACAATTCAAAATCAGATTGGCAAAAAAGGGTGATATGATGGATATTTTTAATTTATCAAATGACCTTATTGTAAGAAAAAATTCTTTTAATCAAGAAAATATTGAGTTACAAGATCATATTCGATGGTTTACTAATAAAATTAATAGTGATGATTGTATTTTTTATGTAGCAAAAAGTAAAAAAAATGATTTTATTGGATATGTGAGATTTGATAAAGAAAACGAAAAGGAATATGTTATTACAATTCACTTATCGAAAGAATTTAGAGGACGTGGTTTAGGATATAAAATAATAAAGGATACATCGAATCTTTTTTTTGAGGATTGTGTTGCAGATATTATACATGCATATATTAAAAAAGATAATCATGCTTCTTTGAAAAGTTTTTTGAAATGTAGATATGAAATTATTGGTGAAAAAATAATAAATAATCAAATCTGTTTAAGGTTAAAATGTTGTAAATTTTTGTAATAAATTTATATCGATTTATAAATGGTAAAAAATGTGAATAATGAAAAAGTTTTAGTTATAGCTGCTCATCCGGATGACGAAATTTTAGGTTGTGGAGGGACTGTTGCAAAGCATGCAAAAAATGGTGATATTGTAAATGTTGTTATTATTGCAGAAGGTGTAACCAGTCGTTATGAAAAAATAAATATTAAAAAAAGAGAGAAAGAACTTTCTGAATTATCCAAATCTTCTCATAAAGCTAATGAAATATTGGGAGTTTCTTCTTTAAAGTTATTTGATTTTCCTGATAATAAAATGGATTCTATTATTAGATTGGATTTGATAAAAAAAATAGAAGGGTGTATTGATAAATTTGAACCATCGATAGTTTATACTCATCACTTTGGAGATTTAAATGTGGACCATCGTAGAGTTCATGAGGCAGTTGTAACTTCTTGTAGGCCTATTCCTGGACATTCAGTAAAAAGAATTTTATTTTTTGAAGTTGCATCTAGTACCGAATGGAATCCGTCTACTTTGTTTTCTCCTAATTGGTTTGTTGATATTTCTGGTACTTTGGATTGTAAATTAAAAGCGTTAGAGGCTTATAAAACAGAAATTAGGGACTTTCCTCATAGTAGATCTTTTAAAGCATTAAAATCTTTAGCTGAATGGAGAGGTGCAAGTGTTGGTTTATTTGCAGCGGAAGCATTTATTTTGGGAAGAAATTTGGAATAATTAAAGAGGTTTTATGAAGGAGATTGTTATAGAAGAGAGATTGATCGGAAAAAAACATCCACCATTTATTGTTGCGGAAATGTCTGGAAATCATAATCAATCACTTCAACGGGCATTACAAATTGTAGAAATTGCTTCAAAATCAGGGGCTCATGCTTTAAAATTACAAACTTATACTGCAGATACAATGACTCTTGATATCAATGAAGGTGATTTTTATATAAATGACTTGGATAGTTTATGGAAAGGAGAATCTTTACATAAATTGTATCAAAAAGCATATACTCCATGGGAATGGCATAAAGATATTTTTGATAGATGTAGAAAATTAGGAATAATTTGTTTTAGTACACCATTCGATGAAAGTGCCGTTGATTTTTTAGAATCTTTAAATGTTCCTTGTTATAAAATTGCTTCTTTTGAAAATAATCATTTACCTCTTATAAAAAAAATTGCAGAGACAGGAAAACCAATAATTATGTCTACTGGAATGGCTTCTGTTGTAGAAATCGATGAGGCTGTAAAAATGATTAGAAATTGTGGGAATAATAATATAATTTTGCTTAAGTGTACAAGTTCGTATCCTGCATCTCCTGAAGACTCAAATCTTTTGACAATTCCTCATATGAAAGATCTTTTTGGTTGTCAAATTGGTTTGTCGGATCATACTTTAGGCATTGGGGTTGCTATTGCAAGTGTGTCTTTGGGTTCAACTGTTATAGAAAAACATTTTACTTTGAATAGAGATGATGGTGGTGTTGATTCTTCTTTTTCATTAGAGCCGGAAGAAATGAAAAATTTAGTTATTGAGACTAAAAGGGCATGGGAAGCTTTAGGAAAAATTAATTATTCTCCAACTAAAAAAGAATTAAAGTCTATGAAATTTCGTAGATCAATTTATGTATCAGGAAACATAAAAAAAGGAGATATCTTTACAAAAAATAATATAAAAATAATAAGACCAGGATTTGGACTGCATCCAAGATATTTTGATAAAATTTTGGGTAAAAAAGCTAGTTGTGATTTAAAAATAGGAGATCCTTTTAAGTGGGATTTTATTTAATTTTTCTAATTAAAAGAATAATTAAAAAGACAATATTTTTTTTAAAAAAACAAAATAATATATTTAAAAAAAAAGTATATTATTTTTTAAGATTGTTAAAATATTTTTTTAAAGATTTGAAAAATGAATATAAATTTACGATATCAGATCGTTATTTAGGAGCAAAGCTTTGTGTTGGAGGTTATAATCAGCAAATAAAAGAAAATTATTACGATTTTAATGAGATATTAAATAAAGTTGTTGTAAATGATTTAAATATTTATGTTCCCAAAAATTCGTTTAAAAAAGGAGAACTTTCGTATCTTTATAAAGAAGTTTTTTTACCAATTAAAAAAAATCCACATGCATATGAAATGAGTTTTGTGAGAATTAATCCAGGAGATGTTGTGATTGATGCAGGATCATGTGAAGGTTTTTTTACTTTTTATGCTTTAAATAAATATGCAAAAAAGATTTATGCTTTTGAGCCTCTTGGTTTATTTGAGGAATCTTTAAAAAAGACTTTTTTTGTTCAAATAAAAAATGGAAAAGTAAGTATTATTAAAAAAGGCTTATCTGATAAAACTGGAACAGAAAAATTTTATAGTGATGGAGAATACATATGTACTGCTAAATTTGATAAAGATGGAAAGAAATTAGTAGAAACTATTACTATAGATAATTTTGTTATTCATAATAATTGTTCAAAAATTGATTTTATAAAAATGGATATTGAGAATGCTGAAGTAAAAGCAATAAAAGGGGCAAAAGATACAATCAAAAAATTTCTTCCACGTATGTCGATAGCTGTATATCATGATCATAAAAATGCAAAAGAAATAAAAAGAATTTTATTAGAATATGTGCCAGAATATAAAGTGATATTTGGAGGATGTTACATGTATGAATTACCTTATAGACCATACATGATTTATGCCTATGTTTAATATTAAATTCTAAAGGGAGTTTGGATTGTATATTTCTTATTTTAATGACAAATTACATAAGCTTAAACATAAAATAAATTTTATTTTAAAAAAAAGAAAAATAAATGATATTGAATCAATATTAATAAAGATAAGAAAAGACGTTAGTAAGATTGTAAAAAAAAAGAAGATTAAAAATAAAAAGAGAATTTTATTTGGATTAAGTTTTAGTGCTTTTGAGCCAAATAAAGTTCACGATTTTTTATTATCACAATCTTTAATTTTGAGGGGTGCTGAAATTATTCCTGTTATTTGTGGTGCTGTTCAGGAAGGTCAGTGTAGTGTTTATGGCGGTGTTTGGGGAAGTTATACTGGTATTAAAGAAAAAGATATTTTAATTAGTAAAAAGAATTGTGATAAATGCATTAAGTCTGATCTTAAATTATGGAAAGTTTGGGCTGGAATAGATCCTGTTTTTTTAAAAAATTATTTGAAAGACATAGATAGAGAAAAAATAAGAAAAATAGTTGAATCGTGTGATGTCTATAATTATAAAGATTTAACTTATGATGGTATTTTAGTTGGTAAATTTGCATTAAATTCTTTAAGAAATAATGAGTTAGTAATTGATGTATCTCTGATAAAAAATAATCAAAAATTGTTTAAAGCTTATCTATTTAATGTAATTATTATGGTAGATGCTTTAAAAAATCTTTTGGATGATATAAAGCCAGACGTCATTATAACAAACGATACTTTTTATTACCCATGGTCGATATTAGAAAAATTGGCATTAAGAAAAGGTATTATTTTTCATTGTAATAGTCCAGGTGGGCGGAAAAATAGTTGGAGTTATTCTACAAATAAACAAACTTATCCAACTACATTTAATTTGAAAGTGATTTGGAAAAGTTGGGAACAAAGAAACTTATCTGTTTTAGAAGAAGAATTGGTAGAAGATCATTTAGATAATTTAATTTCTGGTAATCATATGCCTATAAATACAGCAATTCCTTTATCTTCAAAAAAAAATAATTTTAAAATAAATTTTAATAAACCTACGGTTTTATTAGTTTCAAATATTTGTTGGGATTTGTCTGTTCTAGATTCTGATTTATTTTTTAATAGTATGTTTGACTGGATTTTAAAAACAGTTAAATTTTTTATAGATCATAAAGAATTTCAGTTGATAATTAAGCCTCATCCTGCAGAAGAAATTGACCGTTTACCTACATCTAAACAAAAAGTTTCTGATGAGATTAAAAAACATTTTAAACATTTACCTGAAAATATTATTCTTTTAAATCCTAAAACACAGTTTAGTGTTTATGATTTGTTTCCACATGTAAGTTTGGGATTAGTTTATACTTCTACTGTCGGTATGGAAATGGCTATAAAAGGTATCTCTGTTGTAACTTGTGCGAATGCTCCTTATAGAGGTAAAGGATTTACTTATGATCCTAAAACAGAAAAAGAATATTTTTTTTTAATAAAAGATTTATTAAAAAAGAAAGAAGATTTAGAAGAGCAAAAAGTGAAGATTAAATTGGCTAAGAAATTTTTATATCTGAATCATTTTGTTGTCTATTCTAATTTTGGTTTTTTTGATTGGAATTATACAAGCCCCTTATCTTTAAAAATTTCCTGTGCAAAAGATTTGATGCCAGGAAAAAATGTTGTATTAGATTATATATGTGATTCTATAATGAATGATTTACTAATAATTGATAAAAATAGATTTCCACCTGTTGTGAGAAATGGAGAAATAGTTACTAAATGTTGTTGATGGATGTAGTGTGAATTAAAAAAAATTATTTTTACAACTCCCATGCTTGAGCATCCTCCAGCAGGAGTACATATTTAAGAATTGAAAATTCAATTAAAGCTTTTAATAAAATTAGTGAGTTGCATGATATTTCTCGGATATCCAAAAAAGGTATTGGTGAGGATCTAAGTTTTTTTAAAACTTTTCAAAATATTTTTCAGAAATATATAATTTTGATTTTGTTATAAAAATAGGGTTGAATTATTTTAAAACATGTGAAATATTAAAACGTATTCAAAAAAACGCAAACTTATTATTTTAAAAAAATAAATTTTGTGAAAATTCACATATTAAAATGCCAGGAGGATATATGAAGATTGAAACATCGAACACTAAATCCAATGTTATAGATGATATTAAGCTTAATCGTAAGATGCTCATACAACTTTCTCTTATTATACCAACACATAATCGAGCGCCATCGCTTAAGCGTGTACTGGATAATATTTTTGATCTTACTTCTCAAGATTATTTTAAAATAAATTTTGAAATAATTGTAGTTGATAATAACTCAAAAGATGCTACCAAAGATATTGTATTATCATACGGCGACAAAGTAAAATATGTATTCGAAGAAAATACATCTTTTACTAAAGCACGGCATACCGGTGCTCATAATGCACAGGGGGAAATTCTAGTATATCTTGATGACGATATATGTATAAAATCGGGCACATTTGAAGAAATAGTACGTATATTTTCACAGAATTCAGATTGTGGTGTTGCGGGGGGCAAAATCCTTGCGCACTTTGAACAAACGCCACCTGATTGGGTGACAAAATTGCAAGCGAGTTTTAATGGGCTTTCATTATTTAATTTGGGGGATACGGAAAAAAAAGTTCATGCTGTACCGGCTCCTTTAATGGCTATCAGAAAGATTGCTTTTGATGCTGTTGGGGGTTTTCCGCCTGATACCGTTGGGGTAGAAACAAATAAAGTGCATAAGACTTTTAAAAAATTATATATAGGGCCAGGAGATTACGCTTTTTGTTTACTGTGCAGAAATGTTGGATATTCTATTATTTATTCTCCTAAAATTGTTATTGAACACATCATTTCTCCTTTTAGACTTACCAAAGAATTTTGGCTTTCTCGCATGATTGGTGAAGGACACTGTATAGCTGTTACACAAGCAAATATGAAAGAACTCAAAATTGAAGGAGCTCGGGCTAAAAAAATAAAACGCTTTAATCGTTGGAAAGAAATCAAACACTTTTTCACAGCAAAATTACAACGCATCAAAGGAATAAGGGATCCTTTGCTTGTTGATGAAATGTGGTTTGAATATTATCGCTCCAGACGAAGCATGGAATATATTTTAAGCAAGAATCCACATCTTGCTTCTTATCTTTGGCAAATTGGACTGGAAGGAATTCCCGATAAAGATTTTGAAACGGTCTTGAAAAAATTACCAAAGGCTTACCAAGACCTTGCATTATGACAGTATTATAGATAATGAACGAGATCCTGAAATAAGTTCAGGATGACAATTAGAATAAATAATAAAAAAAGAGAAACAGTATGGACATATTAATTACAGGAGGTGCCGGATTTATTGGCTGTAATGCCGTTCAATATTTTGCATTACAAAAACATAAAGTTTTTGTAATTGATAATTTGTCTCGCCCAACAGCTCGTATAAATTTGCAATATATGTTTGATAATAATGTTAGTTTTAATTTCACACACATCGATATTACTAACAGATCCCTCCTTGAAGATTTTTTTAAAAGACATGCTTTTGATGCAATTATTCACTTAGCAGGACAAGTCGCAGTAACCAGTTCTGTGCAAAATCCACGTCATGATTTTGATATAAACGCTCACGGTACTTTTAATCTTCTTGAGTGTATACGTTTATATAACCCAAACGCAATTTTTATTAATGCTTCAACCAATAAAGTATATGGTAAGCTGACAGATCATGATGTTATTGAAGAAAAAACATGTTATCGCTATCGTGATTATGAGTATAGTGGTGTTACTGAGCAGCAGCCACTCGATTTTTACTCACCTTATGGGTGTTCCAAAGGTATTGCTGATCAATATACACTTGATTATGCACGCATATATAATTTAAAAACAGTATCGGTACGGCAATCATGTATTTATGGCCCACACCAGTTTGGCGTTGAAGATCAAGGCTGGGTAGCCTGGTTTATTATCGCATTTTTGACAAATAAGCCTATAACTATTTATGGGAATGGCAAGCAGGTACGAGATGTTTTGTTTGTATCTGATTTAATAAAATTTTACGAGCTTGCGATCAATAATATTAATAAAATAAGTGGCCAGGCTTTTAATATTGGTGGAGGCAAAACAAACTCACTATCTCTTTTAGAGTTTTTTAATGTGCTTGAAACTATTACAGGCAAAAAGGTTATTTATTCTTTTGATACATGGCGACCGGGAGATCAGTTTGTTTTTGTTTCAGATACTTTAAAAGCTGAAAAAATTGTTGAATTTAGGCCACGGATCTCATACAAAGAAGGTATACAAAAAACGTATAATTGGTTACTCAAAAATTCGGGGCATGTGGTTACATCAAAAATAAAAAATAATAAAAATGATATAAATATGTATCTACATGAGAGTAGAAAAATCTGTTAGTGTATGTTTTTATGATAGAAGAAATAAAAGATAAAGGAAGTATTATCGCAATTATAGTTAGATCTAATTATAAAAAAGATGGTATTTCTTTTTTTACTCCAAACAGTTTTTCTCAACAGTTAGCATTTATGGCACATCCTGCTGAAAATACAATTTCTCCTCATGTTCATAATCCTGTATCACGAGAAGTTTGTTTGACACAGGAAGTACTCTTTATAAAAAAGGGAAAGTTGCGAGTTGATTTTTATGACAATGAAAAAATTTATCTGGAAAGTAGAATTTTAAGTGAAGGAGATGTGATTTTATTAGCTGCAGGTGGACATGGTTTTGAAGTTTTAGAAGATGTAGAGATGTTTGAAGTTAAACAAGGTCCTTATACTGGAGATAAAGATAAAACGCGTTTTAAGAAAGTTAAATCTTCCAATCTTATTATAAGATAATTGCTAAAAAATAAATTTATTATGCAATTAATTAGAAAAAATAAAAGTAAAAAATTTGTTATTCCTGTAAATGAACCTCTTTTAAATGGTAATGAAAAAAAATATTTAAATGAGTGTGTTGAGACTGGCTGGATATCTTCTGAAGGTCCTTTTGTAAAAGAATTTGAAAAAAAGTTTTCATCCAAAGTTAATCGTAAATATGGTGTTGCAGTTTGTAATGGTTCTGCGGCACTTGAAATAGCAGTATTGGCACTTGATTTACCAAAGGGCTCAGAAGTTATTTTACCTACATTTACAATTATTTCTTGTGCTATAGCAATTGTAAGAGCCGGCTTAATTCCTGTTTTTGTTGATAGCGATTCTTTTACTTGGAATATGAATGTTAATCAAATTGAAAAAAAGATTTCTAACAAAACAAAGGCCATAATGGTTGTTCATATTTATGGGCTACCTGTTGATATGGATCCTATTCTAAATTTAGCTAAAAAATATAATTTAAAAATTATTGAAGATGCTGCAGAAGTAATAGGACAAAAATATAAGAATAAATCATGTGGTAGTTTTGGAGATGTAAGTATTTTTAGTTTTTATCCTAATAAACACGTTACTACAGGTGAAGGTGGGATGGTTGTAACAGATAATGAATATATTACTGAAAGATGTAGATCATTAAGAAATCTTTGTTTTAATTCTAAAAAAAGATTTGTTCACTATGAGCTAGGATTTAATTTTAGAATGACAAATATTCAAGCTGCAATAGGATTAGCACAATTGGAAAGATTGGATGAGTTTATTATTAAAAAACGTTTTATAGGTGAATTTTATACAGAGGCATTAAAAGAAATAAATTCTATACAATTGCCTTTAGGTAAGACTGATTATGCCCAAAATATTTATTGGGTTTACGGATTAGTTTTAAAAGATAATTTTGATTTATGTGAGATTATCAAAAAATTGTCGGAAGAAAAAATAGGAACAAGGCCATTTTTTTGGTGTATGCATGAACAGCCTATTTTTATAAAAAAAGGTTTTTTTAAGGGTGAAAAGTATCCTGTTGCTCAGAAATTAGCAAGAAAAGGTTTTTATATTCCAAGTGGTTTGTCTTTAAATTTATGTCAGATGGAACGGGTAGTAGAAGTTTTAAGAAAGATTTTGAAATGAATGTTTTTGAAAATTATGCGGCTTATTATGATTTATTGTATCAAGATAAGAATTATGAATCAGAAGCAAATTATATTGATAAGCTTATTCAGAAATATTTTTTGAATGCAAAATCTATTTTTGAGCTTGGGTGTGGAACGGGAAAACATGCAATGTTTTTGGCAAAAAAAGGATATTTTGTTCATGGAGTTGATTTTAGTAATAAGATGATTTCTTTTGCAAAAAATATAGTTGAAGAACATAAAGATTTAGTTGGAAAATTAAATTTTTCGTATGGAGATATTAGATCTGTTTGCTTAAATAAAAAATTTGACATTGTTATTTCACTTTTTCATGTTGTTAGTTATCAGTTAACCAATGATGATTTAAAAAAAACTTTTTTAAGTGCAGCTAAGCATCTTAATAAAGAAGGAATTTTTATTTTTGATTGTTGGTATGGGCCAGCTGTTTTAAATAATAAGCCTTTAGTTCGTGTAAAACGTTTTGAAAATTCTAAACTTTTTATAACTCGTGTTGCAGAACCAAAAACGTATCCAAATGAAAATAGGGTTGATGTAAATTATCAAGTTTATGTTAACGATAAAAAAACTAAAAATACTAATGAGTTTAAAGAAATTCATAAAATGCGTTATTTGTTTAAGCCTGAAGTTGAATTTATATTAGAAGAATGTGGTTTTAAATTGTTAAATTTTGAAGAATGGGGCACAGGAAAAGAGCCTGGAATTGATAGTTGGGGTGTTTGTTTCATTTGTAAAAAAGAATAGAAAATGAGAATTGGTATTTATTTTGATGATCTTTGTTTTTCAGATTCTAGAACTGGTGGAAGTTTTACGTTTCAACAATGTATTTTTAATGCTTTAAAAAATCTTAAAGATAATAAACATGAGTTTTATATTTTTTCTACAGATAAAATCGATTTCCCCAAAAATTCTTTTCTGAAATTTATTTATTTAAAAAAAATTGATTATCCAATAAAGGATAGTTTTTTTAAAAAAGTTAAGAGAAAGTTTTTTAAAAAGAAAGAAAATATTTTTAATAACAAAGAAGATTTAAACAATGCTGCATTTGAAAATAATATTGAATTAATGTGGTTTCCAACAAATTCTTATAAATTTGTTGAGATTCCATTTTTTTATACTGTTTGGGATTTGCAGCATAGGTTACAAAGTTATTTCCCAGAGGTAAGTGTTTCTGGTTGTAAGTTTGAAGACAGAGAAAAAAAATATTCTTATATTATTCCTAGGGCGTCGTATATTTTTATTGGAAATCAAGCTGGCAAGCAAGAAGTTGTTAAATTTTATAATTTTCCAAAAGAGAGAGTAAAAATATTACCTTTGCCTACTCCTGATTTTTTATTTAATTATTTTGAAACAAAAAATGATTTTATAAATAAGCTTGGAATAAAAAGAAACTATTTATTTTATCCAGCGCAATTTTGGCCACACAAAAATCATATATTGATTTTACTTGCAATAAAAATTTTAAAAGAAAAATATGGAATAGATTTTGATGTAGTTTTTACTGGCTCAGACAAGGGAAATTTAAACTATATAAAAGAAAAAGTTGAAGAATTAGGGCTAAAAGAAAAAGTATATTTTTTAGGTTTTGTTTCTATTGAAAATTTAATTGAACTTTATAGAAATGCTTTTGCATTAGTTTTTCCATCCTTTTTTGGACCAGATAATATTCCTCCACTAGAGGCTTTTGCATTAAAATGTCCTGTAATTGCTGCAAAAGTTAGTGGAGCTGAATATCAACTAGGAGATGCTGCAATTTTATTTGATCCAAAAAGTGAAAATGAATTAGTGAGCGCTATAAAAAAATTACAAGATGATGTTATTTTAAGGTCGATTATTATTGAAAAAGGCTTTAATAAATCTAAAAGTTGGAAAGCTGAGGATTATGTTTGTGAGGTATTAAGACTTGTAGACGAGTTTTCTGAGATTCGTAGGTGTTGGAGTAATAAACAAAAATATATTCATTTATAAATATATTTTAAATAAATTTTAATAAAAAGGGCAAAGCATGAGTAATTTTAAAAATTCAAATCCAAAAATAATTGCTGAGATTGGTTGCAACCATAAAGGGGATATGGAAATAGCAAAAGAAATGATTGTTACTGCTGCAACATTTTGCAAAGTAGATACTGTTAAATTTCAGAAAAGAACAAATTCTGAGCTTTTAACAAAAGATCAATATAATGCGCCTCATATAAATTCTTATAATTCATATGGTAAAACATATGGTAAACATAGGGAGTTCTTAGAGTTTACGGTAGATCAACATCGTCAATTGAAAGAGTATTGTGAAGAATTTGGAGTAACTTATAGTACTTCAGTTTGGGACTTGACCGCAGCAAAAGAAATTACATCTTTGCAGCCTAAAATGATTAAAATTCCTTCAGCATCAAATCTTAACTGGAAAATGCTGGATTACTTAATTAATCATTTTGCAGGGGAAATACATGTTTCAACCGGAATGACTAGTAAAAAAGAAATAGATGAAATTGTATCTTTTTTTGATAAAGCCCATCGTATACAAGATGTAATTATTTACGCTTGTACTTCGGGATATCCTGTTGCCTTTGAAGATATATGTCTTTATGAAATAACTTATCTAAAAGAAAAATATGATTCAAAGGTAAAAGGAGTTGGTTTTTCTGGGCATCATTTAGGAATTGCAGCTGATATTGCGGCAATGACACTTGGAGCCGAATGGGTGGAAAGGCATTTTACTCTTGATAGAACATGGAAGGGAACCGATCATGCTGCGTCATTAGAGCCAGGTGGTATAAGAAAACTTGCAAGAGATTTAAGAAGTGTGCACAAATCTTTACGATATAAGTCCACAGATTTGCTTGAGGTAGAAATTCCTCAACGTAAAAAATTAAAATGGATAGCTCAAGTTTGATATAGCAAGATTGCAAGAGAGCTATTGCCTAAATGTTTTTTTGTTCATTTTTGCAAATGCAAAGTATGAGATTAAGTAGCAAATTTTATACTTAAAGTGAAATATTTTTACATATGAAACTGGGAATGTGTGCTATAGGGTTTTTTTCTATTTTTATATTTTTATTCATAAAAAATTCATCTATGGCTTTTGTTTCTCCGTGTACAGTTCCATAATCGTCAAATACAATCATTCCCCCCGGAACAAGTTTATCGTAGCATTGTTCTAATATTATTTTGGTTGGCTCGTAGACATCAACATCTATGTGAAGCAAGGAAATTTTTAGTTCTGGATGTTTTTTCAAATATCTTGGCAAAGTTTCAAGAATATCTCCTTTTATTAATTCAAAATTTTTAAATTCCTTGTGAAGCAATACTTTTTTTAGGGTGTCATCTGAGATTCCGTCTCCTCCTGCGGCTTCAAAGTTTTTAACAAAGTTTCTATCTGTTTCCAGATGCTGCGATTTTGGAAATTGCCCAAAAATATCAAATCCTATTACTTTTCTTGAGTAAGGGCTTTCAAGTATTTCACGAAACGTCAAAAATCTAATTAATGAGTTTCCTTTATAAACGCCAAATTCAATAACTTGTCCAGGAAGGTGCACAATTTTTTTATATAATTCATAGTGAGCAAGTAATTTGCTTATTCTCCTAATGTCAGAGGTTAGGTAAAATCCGTTTTCATAATCCCAACTTTTTGTTGTGTCAAAATTTAAAAATTTCATAAAAACGTCCTTTTTTTGCTTTGGTTTTTTATTTATTTTCACACGATTTGTATTGGTATTTTTTAAATATGTTTCATATTCTTTGCAAAAGTTATTTACATGGTAAAATATTTTTGTGAACATGCCGATTTATTTTTTTATTATGTTTTAAATTTTACTAATAAAATTTAAGGCTATTGTTGTTGCCTGTCAATTTTTTGATCAAAAATTAATTATTGAATTTGCGGTATATTTGTACAAAAAATTATGAAACAAAAATTTGTAGCTTTTATTCCTGTTCGTGGAGGAAGTAAATCTATTCGTTTTAAAAATATAAAACCACTAGCTGGCAAGCCTCTTGTTTTTTGGACTATCGAATCTGCGTTGCAAGCAAGCATTATTCAATCGGTATACGTTGCTACAGATTCAGATATTATTTCAAAGTGTGTTAGTGAACATTTTAATTCAAAAAAACTTTTTGTTATTGGAAGAGACCCAAAAACGGCAACAGATTTAGCTTCAAGTGAGAGTGTATTATTAGAGTTCTGTAAAAATTATGTTTTTGATTATGTTTTTTTTATCCAAGCAACATCACCACTTCTTTCTTCTGATGATTTAAACAATGCATGGAATTATTATAAAGATACAAATTTTGATTCACTTTTATCTGTTGTAAGGCAAAAACGTTTTTTATGGCAGACAAGAAATAATGGTCAAGCTTATCCTCTTAATTATGATCCTAGAAAACGTCCACGACGCCAAGAATTCGATGGTTTTTTGATTGAAAACGGGGCTTTTTATTTATCTTCTCGTGATAATATTTTGCTATCGAATTGTAGAATTTCTGGGAAAATAGGGGTATACGAAATGAATGAAAATTCTTATTATGAAATTGATGAAAAAGAAGATTGGCTTGTAGTAGAACAAATTATTAAAAATTTTATTGGAGTAAAAAATGAAGTTAAGTAAGATGATAGCTTCTTTTGTTTTTCCTCAAGGGGTTTTATGGGGACATAGGTATTTAAAAAGAAAATTTAAAAGATCTTTTTTTTATCAAGCATTTAATCCAACTAAAACTAGCATATTACGTAAAAATGGAATTTTTGAAAATATTCATAATGGAGAACGTTGCTTTATTTTAGGAACAGACACATCTATTGAACACACAAATGTAAAATTGTTAACAAAAGAAAAAAAGATTTTTTTAAGTCAGTTTTTTCTACATGAGGATTATAATAATCTTAACCCTGAATACCATTTGTTTAATTCTCTTGGAGGTCATCCGTATCTTGATCGTAAAGCGATTTTAGAACATTACAAGCAAATAGATGAAATGATTAAACCCAATACAAGTCTTTTTTTTCGGTATGCTCTAGATTATGATTTTATTAAAAAACACAATTTATTCAAAAATAAAAAAGTATATTATATTGATTATACAAGCTCAATGCCGTATTTATTAAAAGATGGACTAGATGCGACAAAATATTTTTATCATCCACAAGGATGTCTTTTAGCTGGTTTGCAATTAGCTTTATTTATGGGATTTAAAGAAATTTATTTAGTAGGATGTGGTTATCCAACTTTGAACCCTATTAAAAAGTATCATTTTTATGATCGTTCAAAAAGTACAATAGATCATATTACAGAACAAGTTTACATTAAAATGATGGAAGAAAATAAAAATAAAACTGAAGTTGAAATATTTTTAGATAAAAATAAATTTTCAGAGAGATATAAACAAAATAAAATATTTATTTCTGTTTTTGAAAGTTATTGGACGGTAAAGAAATATGCAGAACTAAAAGGGATAAAAATATATAATTCAAATAAATACGGTTTGATTGATATATTTCCTTATAAAGATTTTGAAAGTTTATTTTAATAAAAAGAGATAGTTTTTTAGAAGGGTTGGTAGTAAAAAGGTATGTTTATAGAAGGGATTCTGTCTATTTTCCAGGTAACATTTTTACCTGGTTTTTTATTATTGAAATTATTTAATCTAAAAAATAATTTTTTAGAAAAGATTATTTTTTCTTTTGGATTGAGTTTAATTGTAAATTATCTTGGGGTTTTTGCATTAACTTCTTTAGGCATCTATATTCGTTCAGTAATTATCACAATTTTTTTCTTGGAAATTTTTCTTTTTTTCTATCTTGTTTCTGTTTTTAAATATTTAAATAAATCTCTTTTTTTAGAATTTGAAAATACCATTAAAACATTGAAAAATTCTCTTAAAAATATTGTACAAACGAATAAGAATAATATTTTTGGAAGATATTTATTTTTTATTAATTGGGTAGCAATTTTTTGTTCTATATTATGCATTGGTTGGGTTATATTCTTTATTTTTAAAAATATAAGTTCAATTTGTATATTTAGAGGAACAGATGATGTTTTTTCTTGGAATCGTTGGGCGTTAGATTGGTTTTCAAACAAGTTACCGCATAATACTTGGCATTATCCACAATTAATTCCTGCAAATTGGTCTATTTCATATTTGTTTATGAATGCACCATTGCAGTATATTCCTAAAATAATAATGCCTTTGTTTATGTTTTATATGCTTTTATTAATGTTTTATTTGGGTATATACAAAAAATCCATAGGTTATTTTATTGGTGTTGTAGCAACAACATTATTTATTTACAACGCTTTAGAAACATCTTTTATAAGTGGGTTTGTTGAAATACCAGTTGCATTTATGTCGTTTTTATCTGTTGCGTGTTTATTGTTGGCTCAAGACATTCAGAATAAAAATGATGTTAAAAAATATATTTTTCTAGGAATTATTTTTGTTGCTGGTTCTGCTGTGATAAAGCAAGCAGGGTTATTTGTTGTTTTAGTGTATCCGGCTTTAATTTACTTACTTGTTATAAAGAAAAAACAATTACAATTTTATCGTAAAGATATATATCAATTATTATTTGTTTATATTACTTCAATATTTATTATTATTTTACCTTTTTATCTTTATAAGGAAATTCAGATATATCTAGGTTTTGATCACTCAGAAATAAATTATATAACAAGTGTGATTTATGCAGGAAAAAGCTTGTTAGGTAGATTTATGGATTCTACAAAAATGTTTTTGAATAATAATGTGTTTTATTTAAAGATTTGGTTTTTGCAGAGTAATTATTATTTATTGTTTTCATTACAAATATTGCTTGGATTTATATATGGTTTTGTTTTATTATTTTCACTTAAAAGCAAATCTTTTCGTTATATTTTTTTACTTTTGTTACTTCCATATTCTTTGATTTGGGCTTTTTTTTTTTGTTATGATTTGCGAAATTATTCGATAGCATATCCGTTATACGGTCTTGGTTTAGGAATAGGATTTGAGCAAATTATATTTTTAGAAAAAGGCTTTTTCTTTGTTTTATTGAAAAAACTTATTAGATTTTTAAAAAAATTACCCATTGTTGTTTATTTGTTTTTGTTTATTATTTTCTTAACTTTTATAAATATTAGATATACAACAACACATTTTTTAAATAGACAGGATATTCTTAATTTAGATTGGTATGATTCTTTTATAAATAAAGCGTTGCTTAAATATCATGAAAAATTTTTTATAAAAAAATCTGTATTACTAAATTATCCAATTAAGTGTATTAATCTTTTGAAAAATATTTCATGTAAACATTGTTGTTTTGGAAAGACTTCAGGAAATTTATTAGAAGAAAAAGAAGTTTTTTACCAATTTAACAAAAAAATAAAAGATCCTGATGTTGGATATATTTTGATGCCAAAAAGTGCTTGTAATATGATTTGCAACGATGTAGATGAGAAAATAAAAACAGGTCGTTTTGAGGAAATTTTTAAAGATAGACGTTTTTGTTTTATTAAGATAAATAAGTAAAAATATAAAAATTTGAACAAAAAAGGAGAATTTTTATGCAACATAACAACAATATTGTTGTTATAATTCCAGCATATAATCCTCCTCAAGAATTGGTAGATTTTACAAAAAAACTTTTTGATTTAGGTATAAAAAATATTGTTGTTGTAAATGATGGAAGTTTGCCTAATTATAAAAAGATTTTTGATAGTTTAAAAACTGTGGTAGTTAATCATGCTATTAATATGGGAAAGGGAAGGGCTCTTAAATCAGCTTTCAATTATTGTCTAAATAATTTTAAAAATATAACTGGTGTTGTTACAGCTGATGCTGATGGTCAGCATGCTATAAAAGATATTGTTAATATTGTAAGGATTCTTGATTTGAAAAAGAGAAATTTGATAATTGGAGCAAGAGAATTTGATAAATCTATTCCTTTTCGAAGTAAATTTGGAAATCTTATTACGAGAAAGATTTTTAGTTTAATTACTGGACAAAAAATAAAGGATACACAATCGGGATTACGTGGAATTCCATTTGAATATTTATCTAAACTTATTTCATTACCTGGAGAACAATATGAATATGAAACAAACATGCTTTTACATACAAAAAATTTTGGAATATCAATTAAAGAAATTCCAATAAAAACTATTTATATAGATAACAATAAAAGTTCTCATTTTAATCCGATATTTGATTCTTTAAAAATATATTTTCTTATTATTCGTTTTATGTCGTCATCGTTAATAACAGTAGTAATTGATTACTTAGCTTTTTTGTTCATTTATATACTTTTTAAAAATCTTTTATTTTCAATTATTGGAGCTAGAATTTTTGCTTCTATTTTAAATTTTAACTTGAATAAAAAATTTGTATTTAAAGATAAAAAAAGTTTTTTAAATCAAATTATCAAATATTACCTATTGTTTTTATTTATTATGACCACATCATTTATAATGATAAATGGTTTAAATCTTTATTTTGGTTGTGGGATTTTAATTGCAAAAGTGATTTCTGAATTATTTTTATTTCCATTTAATTTTAAATTTCAAAGAGATTTTATTTTTAAAGTTAAAGAATAAAAATGAGGAATTGAAGTGAAAAAAACAGATTGGAATTTATATTATGAAAAGCCGTATAAAATTGCTTTATTATCTCGCAGAATAACTGGAAATTTATTAGTAAAATTTATACGAAAATATTGTAAACAACCAATTGATATGATTATTGAGATTGGTGGAGCAAATAGTTGTTTTTACGATCTAATTCAAAAAGAAGTTAATCCTTCTGAATACATTATTATGGATAATAATCAATATGGCCTTGATAAATTTTCTGAACGAATAAAAAAACAAGATAAAAATAATGTTTCTTTAATTAATAATGATATTTTAAATCCAATTAAGTATAAAAAGGTTGATCTAGTTTTTAGTGTTGGCCTAGTAGAACATTTTTCAGAGCAAGGAACAAAAGTAGCGATAGAAAATCATTTTAGATACGTTAAAGATGGTGGCATTGTTATAATAGGATTTCCAACTCCAACGTTTTTATATAAAATTGTACGGAAAATATCAGAAGTTTTAGGAATGTGGATGTTTCCAGATGAACGTCCTATTAAAATTAGTGAAGCAATAAAAATTTTTAATAATAATGTGATAATTTTAGAAAAAAAAATATTGTGGCCAATATTATTAACACAAGCTTTTTTTGTAGCTAGAAAAATAAAAATATAGTTTTTATCTTTCTCCACATCATTTTACATTTCCATCTTATTGTAGAATAAATTATTTGAAATAAAGTTGGTGGTTGAAAGTATTTTTTGTTTTCACGAATTGTTTTTTTATGTAAAAAATTAAATTTTTCTGCTGTAAGATATTTATCAAAATATTCTTTTTCTTTAATAAATCCTACATTATGATTATCAATTTCAGTAAAAATGTTTTGCCATTTATTTCTGAAAGCTATTAAATCATTTGTAGCTTTTTTAATATTTTTTTTTCTTGTTTTTAAATTTGCATGTGGATAATGTTCGATATAAGAATTTTCTGAAGATATACATTCATATCCTTTGTTCCATATTTTAAAACAAAGATCTATATCTGCGCAGTAAAATGCGAATGTTTTTTCATCAATAAATCCAACATCAATCAGAGCTTTTTTTAAATATAAACCATGATTTACATATATTTTATTTCCAAGGGGGGTGCTGACATGATATTTTTTTTTAATCGACCAGTTACGAAAATAAAATGCAACTGCTCCGATTTTTTTTTCTTTTTTTAATTCTTTTTCAAATAATTCATAACCATTTTTAATTGCACCGGGAATAACTAAACAATCATCGCTAAGCATACAAACATATTTACCTTGAGTGCATTTAAAACCAAGATTCATAAAATATCCCCATGAACGGGGCGTGATTTTTTTGTTTTTCCATTTGCCTTTATTGTGTTGAATTATTGTTATTATGTTTTTTTGTTTTAATAACCATTCAATAGTTCCATCGTTAGATCCACCATCTACAATTATGATCTCATGTGGAAAATTTATAAGTTCTTTTGTGATACTTTCTATTGTTAGGGTTAAGAATTTTAATCGATTATAGCTTCCTAGTACTACAGAAATTATAGGATTTTGCATTCTTTCCTTTTTTTAAAATATTAGTATTTTTATATATTATATTTAATAGTTTTATTTTTCAAAATTTTATAAAGAAAATTTATTGTGATGGATAAAAGAGAGTTTAAAACCCCAATTTTATTTTTAATTTTTAATCGTCCTGATACAACTCAAAAAGTTTTTGATCAAATAAAAAGAATTAAACCTAAAAAATTGTTTATTGCGGCAGATGGTCCTCGAGATAATGTTTTAGATGATTACGAAAAATGTATGTTTTCGAGAAGAATAATTGATCAAATTGATTGGGAATGTGAAGTTAAAACTCTTTTTAGAGAAAAAAATCTTGGTTGTGGAATGGCTATAAGTTCTGCTATTAGTTGGTTTTTTGATAATGTTGAAGAAGGTATTATTTTAGAAGATGATTGTGTTCCTGATATGACTTTTTTTTATTTTTGTCAGATTCTTTTAGAAAAATATAGATTTGAAAAAAGGGTTATGATGATAACTGGAACCAGTTATTTTTTTAATAAAGTTAAAAAAGATTATGATTATTTTTTTTCAAAATATTATGCAATATGGGGGTGGGCGACATGGAAGCGGGTTTGGAAAAAATATGATTTTGAATTAAACGATTGGAAACAATCAAAATATCAACGGATGAAAGAATTAAAGCAAATTTTTAGAAAGGCATCTATAGTAGAATATTGGAAAGGAAATTTTGATGCTATTGTTAATAAACGAATAGATGCATGGGGGTTACAATGGTGTTATACGTGCATTTTTAATAATGGGTTTTCTATTACACCACTTTATAATCTTATATCAAACATAGGAAAAGTTGGTGTTCATACAAAAAGTCCCGGTCCATTTTTTCGTATGCCTATAAAAAGTTTAAATTTGCATAGTTTGTGTGGACCAGATGTTTTAAAAGAGAATAGATTATTAGATAAAATTATTTATAAAAAAGTAGGGGTTATAAAGCCTTTTTCATTTAAAAATTTTTCAAAAAATATTTTAAGAAAAGTTTATTTTTCTTTGAGAGGTTAAAAGGGATATGTATTAATGAAAAATGTTATTGTTCGATGGTGTTATAAAAATGAACGTGCATTTGAAGAATTTGCTCCTCTTAAATTTGTTGGAGAGAGAAATCAAAAGCTTGGTTTCTCAAATGATATGCACATAGTTTTATTGGATGGTTTTGATAGATTAAGTGAGCATTATAAAATATCTCTAAAAAATCTTGGTTATACGTTGCATGATGCTTCTAAATCGTATAAATATTTTGAAGAAAAATATCACCAGTTACATAGATTTACTGACTATGAAAAAAAATGTTTTTTACGATGGCTTGTTATAGATCAGATTTTTTTTGGGGAAAAGATTATTCATTATGATGGAGATATTGTATTTAATGAAGATCCAGAAATAATATCCAAAAAAGTTGCAGGAAAAACATTTGTTCTTCAGGGTTGTCCGGCCTTTACTGTTATTAGTGATGTTAATTGGTTTGAGCAATATATTAAAGCCTTTGATGAATTTGCAAATAATATTGAAGCATATTCTGAAAATGCATGGAAGCAACGTGATGGTTGGGAGGTAACGTTTAGAACTCGTTGGTCAGGATCACGTTTTAAAAAAATTATATCAAGTGACCAAGATTTTCTTTCGCACCTTATGCACACTGGACAAATTAAACAAGATTCAATTGAATCCATAATGCTTAGTTTAAAAGATTATGTTGTTTTCCAAAATCCTTTATTCATTCATTTTTATGATGATAATGCTCCTTTTTCCTATCAACGAGAAAATGGGATTGATTATTTTCTATGCAATCGTCAAGATGGCAAAAAATGTTTTTATAAAAAGAAAGTTTTACTATGGCATATGCAAAGTTCTTTTAATTTTTATTTAAGCAAATTTATAATGAGAAGAAAGTTTCTTCCATTTTTTATTTTCAATCGATTAAGTACTGATTTGGAATATAAGAGTCTTGAAAAAAAAATAAACGTAAAATTAAGAAGATTTGTTAATTATTCAAGACGTTCTTATGTTTATGATTATTTTTTTAATAAGACTGATTTTAAAAAAATATTTACAAACAAAATGTGGTGGAAGCAAGGCGTTTTTAAATAATAAATTGTTTGAGATTTTTAAGGCATGAAGACATAAATTGTCGCTCAAATGGTTCGATACGCCTCGCAAAACTTGGCACTTACCACGAATGGCTGGATGAGATAAATGTTTATTATACGCCGTTCGTGCTGAGTGATTTTTTTATTAAAAAATCGTATCGAAGCATTTGAACGGCATCAATAACAATAGGAATTTTGATAGTGAATTGTAGAATTTGTAATTATAAGTCAAAACATGTTTTTTCTACTACAATTTTAAACAAGTACAATGACATAAAATATTATCATTGTGATAATTGTAAATTTTTACAAACACAAGAACCATTTTGGTTGACTGAAGCTTATTCTGATTCGATATCACGTCAAGATACCGGTGTTATGTCTAGAAATATTTCTCTATCTAAAGTTGTATCAGTGATTATATATTTTTTATTTAATAGAAATGACAAATTTTTAGATTATGGTGGGGGGTATGGGATTTTTACACGTCTTATGCGTGATATAGGGTTTGATTTTTATTGGTATGATCCCTACTCAAACAATTTAGTTTCAAGAGGGTTTGAATATTCTAAGAATTTAAAAAATATTGAATTGATTACGTCTTTTGAATGCTTTGAACATTTTATTAAGCCATTAGAAGACATAGAAAAGATAATTTCTATTTCTTCTAATGTTATTTTTACTACTCAATTGTTGTCTGAGTCAGTTCCAAAACCTAAAGACTGGTGGTATTATTCTTTGCAAACGGGACAACACATTTCTTTTTATAGTAAAAGTACTTTAGAATTTATTGCAAAAAAATATGATTTAAATCTTTATTCGTGGGGAGGAATTCATTTATTTACTAAAAAAAATATTAAAAGATTTATTTTTAATAAACTAATGCAGTATAGAAAATGGTTTCTTTTTAATTATGTAAAAATGAAAATGAAAAGTAGAACAGTGGACGATATGAATTTTATAAAATATTTAAGATAAGGGTTTGTTTGTTGAAGGTTCTTTTTGATGACCAAGTATTTACATCTCAAATGTATGGTGGGGTTTCACGTTATTTTGCTCAAATTTTAAAAAAATTTTATAGACATAATCTTTTAGATTTTAATCTGTCTTTGGTTTATTCAGATAATAATTATCTTGAAGATGTTGAGTTTTCTAATCATTTGAATTTTCTTAAGAACAAGGAATTTAAAGGTAAATATAGAATTGTTAAATTTTTTAAAAAATTAAACAGATTGAAGAGTAAAAGAGATTTGAAAAAACAACGTTTTGATGTTTTCCATCCAACTTATTATGATTCATATTTTTTAGAGTATCTTAGTAAAAAGCCATTTGTTCTTACAATTCATGATATGATTCATGAGATTTATACAGGAAAGTATTTTAAAAAAGATGATGTTGCAATAAAACAAAAAAAAGAATTGGCGAAAAAGGCGACAAAAATTATTGCTGTATCTGAAAATACTAAAAAAGATATTGCAAAACTTTATGATATTGATCCTGACAAAATTGATGTTGTTTATCATGCTAGTTCTTTGAATCCTAAAAAAATAAGAAAAATAAAAATTCCAGAAAAATTTCTTCTTTTTGTTGGTGATAGAGATAGATATAAAAATTTTAATTTTTTTGTTAAATCGATTATTCCATTATTAAAAAAAGATAATGATTTAAAATTGATTTGTGCTGGTGGAGGTTTTTTTAAAGAAGATGAATTGAATTTTTTTAAAGATAATTATTTAGAAAATCAGATTTTATATTATTTTATAAATAGTGATGAAGAATTAGCTTTTTTGTATAAAAATGCGTTAGCTTTTGTTTTTCCATCTTTATACGAAGGATTTGGAATTCCTATTTTAGAGGCTTTTAGTTTAGGATGTCCTGTTGTATTAAGTAATGCGAGTTCGTTCAAAGAATTAGCACAGGAAGAAGGTATTTTTTTTGATCCTAAAGATAATAATTCAATAAGAGAATCTGTAGAAAAAGTTATTTGTGATAAACAATTAAGAAAAGATTTATCTCAAAAAGGTTTGATTTATTCTAAAAATTTTTCTTGGAAAAAAGCTGCCCAACAAACAAAAAAGATATATGAGAGTATTTTTTAGTTTTTATAAAACCATAAATTCTTTATTTTCATAATCCCAAGTTATAAATAAAAATTTTTCTTTAGGATTATTAGATTTAATATTCGATATAAATTTTTTAATGTTATTAATGCTTTTACTATATTGATACACTTTATAAGAAGAATTTTTTGTAAATAACCACATAGCTTGAGCTGTTCCTACTATAAATTGTCTAGGGAGATTAAAAAAATATAGAGAAGTTTTATTTTTAACTGCATTCTTTATTTTTTTATTTTTTATTAATTTTTGAAATGATGTCATTACGTGATTTAGTTCTTTCTCTCTAGAGGTAAGTGTTTTTATAAGGAATGTTGAGTTAATAATAATAAGTGTTATTAAAAAAATAGTTCCTGTTTTTTTGTATTTAGAAAGTAAATTTAATCGTTGGGAAAATTGAAATAATACTAATACTGTGAATATAAAAAATGCTACTGCCATGTGAATATATCTAGGTTGATATTGCACTAAGATTACTGGCCAGCTAAAAATTATTATGCTGAAAACTAAAAAAATTATATATATCTTTTTACTGTTTTTTATGAATAGATAAAGGAATATTAATAAAGGAATCATTATTAATGTTCCTTTTATGATTTGATGTTTTTGTGGCAAAATAGTAAGTCCAAGAAGATCTGATCCATAACTTACAAAATCAAAAAAACGTTCTTTCATTCGATTAATAAAAGAAGCCCAGTTGGGTTCAAAATTGAGAGTTCCTGTATTTGAGGTTATAGGTAAAATAATTGCTCTTATTGTTAAATAGAATATTGTTATTATCCAATATGGTATTGATATAAGAATACTATTTTTAATATTTTTCCAAGAACTGATTTGATTATTTTTATTAATTTTTTTATAGAGGTATGTTGCCGGAATACTCCATAGTGCAAAAATAACTGTGGCTTCTTTTAAGAAGAGATTTGATAATAATAAAACGCAAGAAATTATATAAAATTTTATTTTTTTTGTATCAAGATATTTTTTTAATAAAAGAATTGTAAGTAAAAGAATTGTAAGTTCGATGTGATATTGTTGTGGACATATATGTCCTATCCATTTAAAAAGGCTTGGATGAAAGGCAAAATATGCAGCAGCCAAAAAAGAAAAAAATATAGGAGTTATGGCTGTAAAAATATTGAAAAGTAGAACAGAATTTATGGCGTGAAAAGTTATTGATGTTAAAAAATATCCATACGGATTAATGCCAAAAAAATATCCTTGTGGAATACAGAAAACAAGTGACATTGGACGATATAAACCACAAAAAAATTCTTTTGTATGAGTACTATTAGATGGTAGGTAGATGCATTCAGTGCTACCTTCATAAAAGAAAAGAAAAAGATCATGAAAGCTTTTTATTAAACATCTATATACATGGCCAAAAGCGTCTAAACTAAAACCCCATTTTGTATAAGGAATTCCTAAAATTAATAATGTTATTGTGAATAGAGTTATTGAGAAAATAATTTTTTTCTGATTTTTGTTCATTACTTTTCCTTTAATTTACAAACTCAAGTTGTTAGTTAAGATTTAATTAAAATACAAAAATCGCGCTCATCCTGAGCTTGTCGAAGGATTAAGCGCGCTGCATCTTTCGACAAGCTCAGGATGAGCGCAGTTTTTTAACAAAGGATAAAACAGTCTTCTGCTAGCTCCATTTCACGTTATTTTTAACAACACTACTTAAGTATATTTTAACGAATTGTTTTTTTAGTTATCTGTAACATATAAGGATGAGCTCGACATTTTTATCTTAAAAGTTACTTATTTTAGAGTGGCAACTTTATCTAATAATTACAAATTTTTGTTTTTCATAATCCCATGTGAAAAATATAATTTTTTCTTGAATGTATTTTTTATCGATTATCAAAGTAAAGTCTGTAGTTAATTTTTCACCATTTATATTTTTTGTTTTATGTATAATTTTTTTCCCCATTGAACAACCATTTTTTTCATTTAAGTTAAAAGCAACTTTTTTTGAATTTGATGATTTGAATCGAAATCCATTTTTAATTGGAGTAATTTTTACGAAGTTTTTTTTATAATATTCGCTTACCATGTTTTTCCAGCCAACTGGAGATACGATATTTGAATCTAATTGTTTAATAATTGTTTTTGTGTCAAAGTATGCATGAATTGAAGGATTATCTTGAAAAATCCATATTAATCCTGCAAAGTGACCACCAAAGCCATCAGATGGATAACCTAAAAAACAGAGTGATTTTTTTTGCAGTTGTGGATTATTTATGATTTTTTTTATTGCTTTTGACATGATTTTCATTTTTGTTTCTCGTCTCGAAAAATTTTCTATAGCAAATGTTATTTGAAAAATATTTAATATTATTAATCCTAAGATGAAGGGCTTTTTAAGAAATAATAAGTTTTCTTTGTGATATTTGAAAAGAAAAATGAAAGTAAGTAAAACAAATATATGAGTTTCGTAAAAGTATCTAGGATTATAATGTCCCAAATAACTTGGCCATAACATTAAGAATGTCGCGATAATAAAGTATATGATATAAATTTTTTTACTGTTTTTTATGAATAGCCATATAAATAAGATAAATAATGTTATTACAATTATTCCTCGGATTGTTTTGTGGCCCCATGGTAACCATGAAAGATGTAATGCATCATATATAAATACTTTAAATTCTGGAATTTTTTCTTTTATTAGTTTGAAAAGTGAGTTGTTTTGTGTGTTTAATTTTGATGCTAAAGGATATAAATATAATCTTAGCGAAAAGAAAACAGAAAGTATTACCCAAAACCCACTACTAATTTTAACGTTGGTTATAGAGTGTTTAAATAATTTTTTTAAATTAAGTGTATTTTTTGGGGAAGGGTATAAGAATAATCCTAAAAATATAATTGCAGGAAGGACTATCGAGGATTCCCTTGTAAAAAGAGAAAGTGTAAAAAGCATGCATGAGAAAAAATAATAAAATAATTTTTTTGAATCTAAATATTTTTTTAAAAATAATATACTTAACAGCATTAACATGACATTTATATAATAATGTAGGTTTACAATTGCTCCGAATCTATATGCAATTTGTGGATGAAAAGTAAATAGTAGAGCTATTAAAAATGCTGGAAATAAAGATGTAAACCATAGAAAAATATTAAATAAAATTACAGTGTTTATAGAATGAAAAAATACGCTTGTAAGAAGATAATAATAAGCATTTGTTCCGAATATCCAATATTGAATAGCAAAATAAACGCAATATAATGGTCTATAAAATGTGCTAAAGAATGAAGTATTCCTTTCAAATATGCTAAGGCAATTTGATGCTCCCATTCCTTGATTTGTATGACCATTTAGAAAAAAATTAAAAAGATCATTCCAGGTTTTTGTTTTATATCCAAGATAAAGTCCGTGAAAGTCGTCTCCTCCATTAAACCACCAACATTTAAAAGGAACACCAAGAATACAAAAAACTATAGCGAAAATTATTAGTGATAATATTAGGTGTTTGTGTTTTTTGATGATATTTATAATTGTTTTCATAGTGAAAAAGCTTATTTTTAAAAGTTTATTTTTTCATCTATCAAAAATACTGGGCGGTTTTTTATTTCTTGAAAAATTTTTCCTATGTAAAGACCAATCATTCCTAATGAAAATAAGGTTACTGCAAATAAAAAGAGAATAGATATTATTATTGATGTCCAACCAATAAGAATAACGTATCCAAAGATTTTCATTAAAAGGGCTGTAATAACTCCAATAAAACATGATATTATTATAAGAATAGAAAGAAAAATAATTGCATAAATCGGGGTGGTTGAAAATGATATAATATTTTCAAGAGCAAAAATTGTAAGTTTTGTGTAATTATATTTTGATTTACCTGAGTATCTTGCTTTACGTATAAAAAGAATGGCTTTTTTAGGTAATCCAGACCAATAAACAAGCCCGCGAATGAAAAGTGTTTTTTCTGGCATTCTTTTAAAAAAATCAACAGCTTTTCTACTCATTAAACAAAAATCTCCTACATTTTGAGGGAGATCTATTTTTGTGAAAAATTTAAATATTGGATAGAAAGCTTTGGAAGTTAATTTTTTAAAAATGGATTCGTTCTCACGTTTTGATCTTTGTCCATATACAATATGATATCCATTCAAAAATTCTTTTTCAAATTCAAGAATAAGTTCTGGTGGATCTTGTCTGTCTGCATCGATAAGAATAACTGCTTCACCATTGGTATTATGTATTCCTGCATATGTTGCTTGTTCGTGGCCAAAGTTTCTAGTAAAAGATATAACTTTAAAATTAGAATCTTTTTGAGCAATTTTTTTTAAAATTTGTAGAGTTGAATCTTGACTTCCATCATTTACAGCAATGATTTCAAAATTTTTAAAGTATTTTAGTTGTTTGATTATTGTTAATAGTTCATTATATAAAAGTTCTATGTTTCCTTGTTCATTGAACATTGGAATTACTATTGATAATTTTTTGTTATTCATAATATCTTTTAATTTTTTAAAATTTTAAATTTTGATAATTTATAATCCCATGTTATTGATAAAATTTTTTCATTTTTATTATTAGGTTTTCCATATTGATAGACATTGTATGTTGAATTTTTAGTAAGCATCCATAAAGCTTGAGCTGTGCCTTCTGAAAATTGTTTTGGAAGATTAAAAAAATATAAAGATGTTTTGTTATTTATTGCATCTAATAAAGTATTATTTTTTATTAGTTCGTTAAATGAAGTGGTTATATGCGCACGAATTTTTTCTCTTTTTTTTAATTCTTTCATTAAAAATATAGTATTAAAAGTAATAAGAGAAATTAAGATGATTATTATTACATTTTTAAATTTATAAAATATTTTTATTTGTTTGAAAAATTTAAAAGATATAATAATCATTAAAATAAAAAACGTTAGTGACATGTAAATATATCTTGGTTGATATTGTATCAATAGAGCTGGCCAACTAAATATTAGTACACTAAATATTAAAAATAAAATATAAGATTTTTTTTTATTTTTGATAAAAAGAAAAATAAGAAAAGAAATTAATAAGATTATTAATATTCCTTTAAATATTTGAGTTTGTGGTGGTATCCAATTGAGGCCTAAAATATCTGATATATAACTTACAAAATCAAAAAATCTGTCTTTCATTCTTGCTATAAAAGAAGGCCAATTAAATTTAAAATTAAGAGTTCCTGTATTTGAAGTTATTGGTAATACTATTGCTCTTACTGTTAAATAAAATGCTGTTATTATCCAATATGGTATTGATATAAGAATACTATTTTTAATATTTTCCCAAGAACTGATTTGATTGTTTTTGGTAATTTTTTTATAAAAGTATGTTGCAGGAATGCTCCATAGTGCAAAAATAACAGTAGCTTCTTTTAAAAACAAATTTGCAACTAATAAAAAACAAGAGATTAAGTAGTATTTTATTTTTTTTGTATTTAAGTATTTTTTTAAAAATAAAATTAGAATTAATAAAACAAGTAGTTCACTGAAATATGTTTGTGCGCTTATCCAACCTATCCAGTTATGTAAACTTGGATGAAATGCAAAGTATGCAGCAGCTAAAAATGCAAATATTATTGGTATAATTTTAAGAAAAATATTAAAAAGTATTACTGAATTAATTGCATGTAAAATTATTGTTATAAAAAAATATCCATAAGCATTGGTTTTAAAAAAGTACACCTGTGGAAGATAATAGATAAATGACATTGGTCTATAGAGCCCACAAAAAAAACCTTGTTCTTTTGCACTATTAGAAGGATGACTTAAAACTTCTATGCTACCTTCATAAAAAAAACGCAATACATCTTTGTAAGTTTTTATGAAACAATGATAAATATTTCCAAAGTCGTCTGTTTTAAAACCCCATTTTGTGTATGGGATTCCAAGAAACAATATTATTATTGTGAATAATATTATGGATAAAAATATTGTTTGTTTCCTATTATTTACCACTACTCTCTTTTTTAAAAACCGATTTTTATTTGGTATGTAATTGGCCTGTTTCATGATATATTTTTTAATGAAAAAGTAAAAGGAGTGTTAAATTTATTTTAAGAGTTAATTTTTTAAGTAATATGAGTATGAAAATTGCGATAATAACTGGTATAACAGGTCAAGATGGTGCTTATTTAAGTAAGTTTCTTTTAGAGAAAAAATACAAGATTGTAGGTTTTGTTAGATCAAATGATGATTATAGTAAGCTTGAGTATCTAAAAATAAAAAATGAAATTATTTTTGAGAAATGTGACTTATTGAATCTTTCTGAGATTATAAAAAATATACAAAAATATAATCCGCGTGAAATTTATAATTTTGCATCTCAAAGTTCTGTTAGTTTGTCTATAAAAGAACCTTTTCAAACTCTTCAATTTAATATTATTTCGGTTTTAAATTTGTTAGAAGCGATAAGACTTATTGGAAAAAGTATAAGATTTTTTCAGGCTTCAAGTTGTGAAATGTTTGGTAAGTTTCAAAATATTCCAACAGTCGAAAATGATTTTTTTAAACCATTAAATCCGTATGCAATTTCTAAAGTTACAGCGCATCAGATTGTTTCTAACTATAGAAAGTTATATGGTATTTTTTCATGTTGTGCAATTCTTTTTAATCATGAATCTTATTTACGTGGAGAGGATTTTTTTGTAAAAAAAATTGTAAAACAGGCGGTTGAGATAAAGTTTGGAAAACGTGATTTTTTAAAAGTTGGTAATCTTGATATAAAACGTGATTTGGGATATGCGCCTAGATATATAGAAGCAATGTGGTTAATGTTGCAGCAATCAAAAGCAGAAGATTTTGTAATATCTTCTGGAAAATCTATTTGTTTAAAAGATATTGTTTATTATGTTTTTGATAAATTGGGGTTGAAAAGAGAAAAAATAATTGTTGATAAAGACTTTTTTAGAAAAAGTGATATTCCAGAAACATTAGGTGATAATTCTAAAGCTAAAAAAGTTTTAGGATGGGATTATGAAATGGATTTTTATAAAGTTTTGGATTTTTTAATTAGTGAAGAGATTGATAATCAAAGATTAAAATATTTTAAAAATAAGGGAATCGATGAAGATTTTAAATCGATTTAAAAATAAAAATAATTTAATTTCAGTTGTTTTGGGATCATATAATCGTTTGAAATTTCTTAAATTAGCAATAGAAAGTATACGTCAAGAACTTAAAAATTTATCGCATGAAATTTTTGTTATTGATGGCGGTTCAAATGATGGGGCGCTTGAATGGTTAGTAGAACAGAAAGATATTATAACAATTGTTCAACATAATCGTGGGGAGTGGAATGGTAAAAAAATTGAGCGTAAATCTTGGGGATATTTTATTAACCTTGGGTTTAAGTGTGCTCAAGGCAAGTATATTTGTATGCTTAGCGATGATTGTTTAGTTGTTCCAGGTGCAATTAAAAATGGTTATGAGTTATTTGAAGAAGAGTTGAAAAAAGGTCGAAAAGTTGGAGCAGTTGCATTTTATTATAGAAATTGGCCAAAACAGGAAAAATATTACGTTGCTTATACTTTAGGTAATAATCTTTATGTTAATCATGGATTGTATTTAAATGATGCTTTAAAAGATGTTGGTTATGTAGATGAGCAAAATTATTTTTTTTATAATGGAGATGGAGATCTTTGTTTGAAAATGAGGGAAAAGGGTTATGAGTGTATTGAGTCAGAAAATTCTTATGTGGAACATTATCCTCATGCTAATTTGAATGTTATTAAGTCTAATCACAAAAAACAAAAAATTGATAATAAAAATTATTTTGAAAAATGGGATGGCATTTTTTATGATAAAAATAAGAATAATGTTGGTATGTTAAAAAGCAAAAAGTATAAAGATAAATTTTATACAGCAGAAAAATTTAGAAATATTCATAATGATACAATATTTAAAAATCCTGAATTATCGAAGATAAAGAATAGAAAAAATAGAGTTAAAGTTCTAACAAAAAAAGTTTTAAAATTTTTTAGATGTTATAGAGTTTTATTTTGATTTTCTTGTTTTTCAAAATATGCTAAAACATTGAAATTGACTCCAAGGAATGTTTTTTCTGAGTTTATTAATGATTTATCTAAAAAATCTAATGTTTTTGAAATAAATGGCATAATCAACTTTTGATAAATTTTTCTATGTTCATAAGATTTATTATCTTTTATGATCCATTTTTTAAAAGGATAGTTTATAAATCTAAACACGTGTTTTAGTCTATTCCATATTAGATTGTGCATTTTATGTGGATAAAAAATTTTTTTTAATTGTAATGATGGATAAACAATTTTTTCTAAGTTTTTAAATTTATTTAGATTATAATATCTGTAGTGTCCATATTTTAGAAATTCGTTTTTTGTTGCAAGCCCGCTTTTTTTACCTGGGACAAAAAATATTAATTCGCCATTATTTTTTAAGATTCTTTTGCATTCTTTGATTACATTAAAATCGTTTTTTATATGTTCTAAAGTGTGAGACGAAACAATCACATCAAAAAAGTTATCTTTGAATGGAAGTTTTTCTGCATTACAAACATGAAGTGATGCTTGTTTTTTTAGTTTTTGAAATTGTTCTTTTACTTTATTTATCGTGTTTGTGGAAATATCTATTCCGTAACAATTAAAATTTTGTAGGTCTAATAATAAGCTCGATATTCCAGTTCCTATTTCTAACAAATTTCCTGAATTATGTTTTATTTGTGATATTATAAGTTTTCTTGTGCAATAGCTTCCAACATCATATTTAAATGATTCATAATCATCTGATGGAAAAAAGTTTTCGTAAAATGTTTTTTTGCTTGATTCAGAAAATTTTTGTCTTTTCATTTCTCTCTCGGATACTTCATATTTTTTATAAATAACTTTCTCTTAATTGTTTGCTGATTAATTTTTTTGAAACTTCTGTAACTTTATGATTTTTGATCATCAAAATTCTATCCATTTTTTCTATGAAAGATAGTCTGTGAGAAATTACAATTACAGTTTTTTCTTTACAGCTTTCTTCCAAAGTTAACCGAATCATATTTTCAGATTCTTGGTCTAAAGAAGATGTTGCTTCATCAAAAATAAGTATTGGTGGATTTTTAAGAAGTGCTCTTGCAATTGTTAATCTTTGTTTTTGTCCAACAGAAAGTTTATTACCATTTTCTCCAACGATAGTTTGATATTTTTGAGGTAATTTTTGAATGAATTCGTTAGCATGCGCTGCTTTACAAGAATTTTCGATATCAATAATTGTTTTTTGTGGTTGAGAGTATGAGACATTTGCAAAAATTGTGTCATTAAAAAGAAAAGTTTTTTGTCCCACATATCCGATTTTATTGCGTAAGGTTGAAAGATTTATTTTTGTTATATCATTGTTATTTATCAAAATTTTTCCTGAGTTTGGTGTAATAAAACCTAGTAATAGATCGCATAATGTACTTTTACCTGATCCTGAAGGTCCAATGATTCCAATTTTTTCATATTTTTTTATTTCAAGATTTATATTTTGTAAAACATAATTGTTTTTGATATATGAAAAAGATATGTTTTCGAATTTTATTTTACATTGTTTTTTAAGATCTTTTTCTATTTTTTTAATTAAAATATCTTTATGTTGTATGGCTGGATAAACCTTACTCATTAATGCAAAAACTTTGTCTGCTGCCGCAAGTCCATATTGTATTTCAGAATACACATTGATTAATCTTTTAAGGGGATGGTATGCGAGCAAAATTGCTACGAAAAATGATGTTAATTGGCCTGCAGTGATTGCATGGTTCATTATTTGTTGTGCTGCAATATAAAAAACTATGCTGCCACCTGCCATGGATATAATTTCGATAAATGCAGGACCTAGGGATGCAACGTGAACATTTCGCATTATTGAACAAAAACATTCTTTTAGGTATTTTACAAATCTTTTGATTTCTGTTTTTTCACCATTAAATGCTTTTACTTCTCTTATTCCAACAAATACTTCTTGTAGCAATGAACTTGTTTTTCCAATGTTTTTTTGTATAGAAACAGAAGCTGATTTTATTGCTGTTCCCATTTTTCTGATTGTTATTCCTATTACTGGTCCTACTATTAGCATTAATAAAGCAAGTTTCCAATTTTGCATAAATGCAACCCCAATTAAAAAGATTGCTTCAAAAAAACTACGCATACCATTTTTTATTGCAGCTGATGAAGCGTTTTGTATCATTTGAATATCATTGAGAAAATGGGACATTAGTTGGCCTGTTGTTTTTTCTTTAAAAAAAGAAATTGGGAAGTAGACAACTTTTTTAAAAAGGTCAGTTCTTATGTCATTTACCACTTTATTTCCTACCCAGTTCATGTAATAGGAGGATAAGTACATAAAAATACCCTTTAAAGTGAATATTGATAAAAAACCTATGAGAAATGGAATGAGTAGATAATTTAATTTTTTTATAAAAATATCATCTACTGCGTGTTTTATAATATAAGTTGGAGCTGCTGAAAATAATCCATAACATGATGCTGTAATTATGGATATTAAAAGTTGTTTCCAGTATTTTTTAGTATATTGTAATAATTGATTTAAGCTTTTCATTTGTTTTGCATTTATAAACTTTAAAAAAAATATTTATAAAAATGATTTAGTTAAGATATTTTAATATTTAATTAACGTTATCATTATGATGAATAATACTAAAATAAAATTACATTATAAACATAAGATTTATAATTCGGGTAAAAAGTTAAATAAATTTGTATTATTTGAAACTTGGATAAATTGGAAAATCTTTGCAGAAAACTTCAACTATTTCTTTAAGTTTTTTTAAAAAAGCTTCATCACCTCGTTTTTTAATAGCTTCATCGATCCAATGTACAATTTGAGTTGCTTCTTTTCCTTTAAATCCACGAGTTGTTATAGCAGGAGTTCCTATTCTGATTCCACTTGGGTTTACTGGTGATTGTGTATCAAAAGGTATTGTGTTTCTATTTAAAATTATGCTGCATTTTTCTAAAGTTTCTTCTACTAATTTACCTGTTATTTTTTCGAAAGATTCTCCGTTTTTTTGTCTTAAATCGATCAAAAATAAGTGGTTGTCGGTGCCATTTGATACAATTTTATATCCTAAATCTTTAAATGTTTTTGCCATTATTTTTGCGTTTTTTATTACTTGTTCTTGGTATTTTTTAAAATCTTTACTTTGTGCTTGTTCAAAAGCAATAGCTTTTGCAGCAATCACATTCATGAGTGGGCCACCTTGGCAACCAGGCATAACCGATTTATCTATAGATTCTTTAAAATCACCTTGGCAGCAGATAAATCCTCCTCGTGGACCTCTAAGTGTTTTATGGGTTGTACTGCTGACAATGTGAGCGCAGGGAATTGGACTTGGGTGAAGTTCTGCTGCAACAAGTCCTGCAATATGTGCCATATCAACAAATAGTATGCAATTATTATCTTCTGCTATTTCTCCTAGCCTTGCAAAATCTATAAATCTAGAATATGCAGAGGCTCCTGCCACAAGCATTTTAGGTTTGTGTTGATTAACTAATATTTCTATTTCATCGTAATCTAACATCTCAGTTTCTGGATCTACTCCATAATGGACAAAATTGAATAATTTGCCAGAAAAATTTACTTTATGGCCATGGGTAAGATGTCCACCTGCGCTTAGCGACATTGCAAGTATTGTTTCACCGTGTTTTAATTGGCTAAAATAGACTGCCATGTTAGCTGAGGATCCAGAATGAGGTTGTACATTGACATGTGTGGCATTGAATAATTTTCTTGCCTGCTCTATTGCATAATTTTCGACCTTATCTACAACTTGACAGCCCCCATAATATCTTTTTTCTGGATATCCTTCTGCGTATTTGTTTGTAAAGATTGAGCCTGTTGCTTTTAAAATGTCAGGATTTGCATAATTTTCTGAGGCTATAAGATTGATAGTTTTTTCTTCTCGTTCTAGTTCTTCTTTTATCAATTTAAATATCTGTTTTTTCATTTTTCTCCTTATTTTTATTATATTTGTATTAATCTCTTGATTAAATATGTTTAAATTTGCCATTATTAAATTAAGAGATTGGAAATTTTACTTAAGGATAGTTTAAAAATGATTTTTTAAAAAGAAAGTATTTTTTGTAGAATTTTGATTTTGGGGAGGTCTTTATGAAAAAGGTATTTTTTAGTCTTCTGTTTTTTTTATCAATATTGTTTGGTTCTTCACTGGATGCTAGAAGGGGTAGTGGTGGAGCATTTGTAGGAGGTCTTGCTGGCGGTATGATGGGAGGCGTCATTTCTGGTGCTATGCGAAAAGATTCTGGTAGAGTGAGCAGGGCTGAGCAAGAAGCTAGAATTGCCCAAGAAAAAGCAGAATCGGTAAGAAGAGAGCATCAAAAAGGACAAGTAGAAATGATAAAAGATGAAATGCAGGCTCAGAAAGGAAGATCTGTAATAAATCTTATGATTTTTGCTTTATTTATTTTATTTTTGCTCATTTTAGGAATGTTTTTCATGATGCTAAAAATGAAAAAGGGTAGGTCGTAATAAAAGAAGTTAAATTAAAAGATGAAGACTTTTAGGAAGTTAAATGAAGAAATTTGTGATTTTTTGTTTATCAGTTTTTATGATTTTGGGTTTGGGACAACCTTTTTTGCAATCACGAGTAAGAGGTGGCCGTAGAAGGCCTACCCGAAGAAGATCTATTATTAGAAGAAGGAGAAGGAGCATTGCACCTCTTGTTATGGGTGCAGCTTTTCTTACAACAGCAGCTTTGGCAGCAAGAAACCGTAGAAATGAAGACAAAGTTTCTTATGCTGATTTAAGAAATTTTAATGAGTCAATCAAAAAAGAATTTGAGAAATTTAAAAATTGGGTTAATAAAGAAATGGATGGGTTTGAAAATGAGATTGAGGGATTAAAAAAAGAAGTTGAAAATTTAAAAGCTAAATGAGAAAGCTAGAAAAAGGATAATAAAGAACAATTTGTCTAATAAATCGTATTTTATAGGCTAGGCTTACTTAAAAACTTATACGAAAATTATCTTTTATTTAAATTTGCAATGCGCTCATCCTGAGCTTGTCGAAGGTATACAGCACTTCATTCTTCGACAAGCTCAGAATGAGCGCATTGCAAATTTATTTGAATTTTCGTATAAGTTCTAATATTAAAATATTTTTGAGTAAGCTTCCAATTTTTTCTTGTTTTTAAATGTAAAAGTCATAGAATTGTATTATGTATGGGCAAGTAATAAGATTATCAAGGGTTTTAAAGGAGTATATTTAGTGATATCAACATCAGATTTTAGGCGAGGCATTACTAAGATTTTGTGGAATAATGAACCGTGGCTTGTCGTAGAGTTTCAGCATATAAAACCAGGAAAAGGTGGTGCATTTGTACGAACGAAGTTAAAAAATCTGATAACTAACAGAATTTTGGAAGAAACTTTTAGGTCTGGTGAAAAATTTGCTGAACCAGATTTAGAGCGTAAGAATATGCAATATCTTTATTCTGATGATCTATATCATTTCATGGATCAAGAAAATTATGAGCAGGTTGAATTTGACTCTGGTAGTGTTAAAGATATTAAAAAGTATCTTAAAGAGGGGGAAGTTTACGAAGTTTTGTTTTTTAAGGAAAAGCCTATAGTTATTGAACCTCCAAGATTTATGGTTTTAAAGATTATTGAAACTGTTCCTGGGGTAAAAGGAAATACTGCACAGGGAGGAAGCAAGCCTGCAACTTTAGAGACTGGGATTATTTTGAATGTTCCTTTGTTTATCCAAGAGGGTGATAAAATAAAAGTTGATACAAGAGATAATAAGTATATTGAACGTGTTGAATAGTCTTAATTAAAATTAGGTAAAATAGTAGCCAGAAAATTTTATTTTTAAATTTATCATGAATAAAGAGTGTAATTTGAATTCTAAGGAAAGTGAAAAAACTTTTAAGCCAACCTCAAGAAGAGATATTAGATGTTTGGCGTTTTATCTTTTGTATGCTATCGATCGTTTTGATTATTCTGTTTCTTTAGAACAAATGATTGAAAATTTTAGATCAGGTTTTAATATTGATATTCTAACTGATTCTTTTGCAATTGAAATGGTAGATGGTGTTATTAAAAATAAAGAAGATATTGATAAAAAGATGGCGCCTTTTCTTAAAAATTGGCGCATAGAAAGATTGGGTTGCTGTACTCGTCTTATTTTAAGACTTGCAATTTGGGAAATTTTGAATAAAAAAGTTGCTTTATCTGTTGTTATTAATGAGGCAATTGAACTTGCAAAAACGTTTGCAGAAAAAGATGCATATAAATTTGTCAATGGTATACTTGATGAGCTTTGTAAAAAAATGAATTTTTCTGAAAAGAATTGAAAGTTTATAGCAGGTAAAAACGTTTTTAGTAAGGAGAACTTAGATGGTAGGCGTTGTAGAAAATAAAGTTGAATTGTTAAAAAAAATAGAGGCTAATTCATCGCCTCTATTTTTTATTTTAGGTCCATGTGTTATTGAAAGTGAAGCTCATAATTTAAAAATTGCAGAATTTTTAAAAAAATTATCTGAAAAATTAAAGTTTAACTTTATCTTTAAAAGTTCTTTTGATAAAGCCAATAGAAGTTCAATTAAAGGTTTTAGGGGGGTTGGTTTTAAAGAAGGATTGAAAATTCTTTCAAAAGTAAGATCAGAATTTGAGATTCCAGTTATAACGGATGTTCATGAATCTTGCCAAGTTGAAGATGTTGCTCAAGTTGTTGATGTATTACAGATTCCTGCATTTTTGTGTAGGCAGACAGATTTGTTAGTTTCTGCAGGAAAAACGGGAAAGATTATTCATATTAAAAAAGGACAGTTTGTTGCTCCAGAAAACATGAAATCATTGGTAGATAAAATTGAAAGTGTTGGCAATCATAATATTTGGGTTTGTGAACGAGGTTATTCTTTTGGCTATAATAATTATGTTGTAGATTATCGAAATTTTCCAATTATGAAACGCTTTGGTAAACCTATAGTATTTGATGCCACCCATTCTGTTCAGAGGCCTGGGGCCCAAGGAAATTGTTCTGGAGGCGATAGAGAATTTGTTCCATGCTTAGCAACCTCAGCTGTAGCTCAAGGAATAGCAGGAATTTTTATGGAAGTTCATGATAATCCAGAAAAAGCTCTTTGCGATGGTCCTAATTCTATCAAATTATCACAATTGGAAGATCTTTTAAATTATCTTATCGATCTGGATGGCTTCGTTAAACTGAGAAACTTCCACCTCTGAATAAGAAGGTTCTTTATTTTCAAAAAAATCGATTTGCCCATTTTTTGAATTTGTAAAGTTTTCAAAGTTTCCTAAGCTATCTTCTTTAAGTTTTTCAGGAGTTGATAATAGCCATTTTGCCACGATAGAATTGTGAATTGAGGTATCAACAAGATTCATTGTAACGGAAAAATTTACAAGCCTATCTTTTTTTATATAAGATTTTTGACTTTCAGTTGAAGGTGAGTAAAAATTATAGACATCTTTTATTATATTCATGTGAGGTGCAAAGTTTTGTGCATCTGCTGGAGTTGAAAGTAAATAAACTTTGTCTATCCAATATTCTTTAGTTAGGATGGGTCTTTTTTTTAAATTTGTTACATTTTCTATAGCTTCTGTCATTACATTATGAACATATTCATTATAAAATTCTGGATAAGGTCGGTTTATAATATTTATATTATAATGTTTTCCAATATTTTTTGAAGAAAGATGTTGATATGCTTCAGTGATAAGATAACTTGTGTCATTAGGGTTTAATGCAATATCTGTATCAGGATTGAACAAAAGTTGACTTGCAAAATTTATTACATTTGAACCATATTCAGCTGCTATTATGATGACAGTTTCATTTGGATAATTTAATATAGCCTTTGCTAGTTTTTCTCCTCCTTTTATTATTTGAGTTGTTGTTTGTATTCCTGTCCAAGGAATGGAGATTACATTTTGACCCATTTTATTTGCTGATTGTTCTATTTCTTTGTAACATTCTCCATCTGGTTTATATAATTTTGATGTTGGAGATAAATAGCCATAAACAACAAAAACAACTGATTTTGTTGTTTGAGACATTGTTAATAGAATTAAAAATAATAAAGAGGATAAACCTTTAGATTTCAACATAAGCTTCTCCTTCTCCCTTTTTTAAAAAATATTTTTAATTATTTATTAAGTTTATATAATTAAAAATTTGTAAAAAAGAATTCGATTTCTTTTTTTGCATTTTGTGGCGAATCTGAACCATGTGTTGCATTTTTGTCTATGTTAGTACCATAAATTTTTCGTATAGTGTTTTCGTCTGCTTTTTGAGGATCAGTTGCGCCCATAGTTTTTCGCCAATCGGATATAGCATTTTCTTTTTCTAAAACCATTATGATTACAGGATTGCTTATTATAAATTTTATGAGATCATTAAAGAATGGTTTTTCTTTGTGGATATCATAAAATTTTGTTGCTTGATCTTTTATAAGATGTTCTTTTTTAATTTTTAAGATATTGAATCCTTCTTGTTCAATTTTATCAATAATTTTGCCTGTATTTTTTGCTTCAACTGCATCTGGTTTTATGATTGCTAAAGTTTTTTCTAGCATCTGTGTCCTTTAAGTATTTATTCTGAGTTGTTTTTTTTTTCTTTTTCTTTTTTTATTTTTTCTGCATGAGCTTCTAATGCTTGTTGTAAAATTCCTTTTACTGGTGAATTCTTTTTTGTTTTATTAAATTCTTTAATTTTTGGTTTAGTTATTTTCTTTTCTTTTTTCTCATGATTTTCTTTTATTATTGTTTTATCTTGTTTTTCTTTTGAAGGAGTTTTTTCTTTGGGTATTTCTTTTGTTTCTTCTTTTGAAGGAGTTTTTTCTTTTTCTAGTGCTTTAAGGCTTAATCCAAGTTTTCTTTCTTCTTCGCTGACTTTAATTATTTTGAATTTTTCCTTTTGATCAACTTTTAAAATATCTTCTACTTTTGAAATATCTTTGTTTGATAGCTCAGAAATATGAACAAGACCCTCAATTCCTGTTGGAAGTTTTATGAAGGCTCCAAAATTTGTAATTTTGGAAACCGTTCCTTCTACAGTTGTTCCAACTGGATATTGTTCTTCTATATTTTCCCAAGGATCTTTGTCAAGTTGTTTTATTCCTAAAGATACTTTTTTGTTTGCAACATCGATCGATAGAATTGCAGCATCTACAATATTACCTTTTGTGTATTTTTCTGAAGGATGGTTGATATGATTTGTCCACGAAATATCTGATATATGAACAAGCCCATCTACTCCTTCTAGTAGTTGAACAAAAAGACCAAAGTCTGTGATGTTTGTGATTTTTCCTGATATTTTTTCTCCAACTTTAAATTTTTCTTCAACTTTTTTCCAAGGATCTTCCATTAATTGTTTTATACTTAAAGACATTCTTCTGTTTTCTTTATCAAGATCGACAACTTTTACCTCGATTGTATCTCCAACCTGGTAGTATTTTGAAAGATTGTTTATTCTTTCTGTCCAAGAGATTTCTGAAATATGAACTAATCCTTCAACACCTTTTTCTATTTCTACAAAAAGACCATAATCTGTGATACTAGAAATTCTTCCTTTGGCTGTACTTCCAGCAGGATATTTTTTATCAATTTCTTCCCATGGATTTGTTGTCAGTTGTTTTGTTCCTAATGAAATTTTTTCATGTTGTTTATCAAAAGAAATAACTTTGACTGTTATTTTATCACCAATTTTTACAAGTTCACTAGGGTGAGATATTCTTCCCCAAGACATATCTGTTATGTGCAAAAGACCATCTATCCCGCCGATATCAACAAAGACACCATAACTTGTAATATTTTTTACTATTCCCTCTAAAACTTGATCTTCTGTTATTGTTTCAAGCGCATGTTTTTTGTCTTCTAACCTTTGTTCTTCTAGATATTTTCTTCTAGAAAGGATTACATTTCCACGTTTTTGATTAACTTTTAAAATTTTACAGATAAGTTCTTGTCCAACGAATTGATCAAATTCAGTTATACGTTGTGTATCAACTTGTGAGCCTGGTAAGAATGCTGGAATTCCTATATCAACACTAAGTCCACCTTTTACTTTATGTGTAACAACGCCACGTACAGGTTCATCAGTTTGTGCTAGTTTGGCAATCTTTTCCCAAGCTTTGATAGATTTTGCCTTTTCATATGAGAGAACAACATTTCCATATTCGTCTTCAATTTTGTCAAGTATTACCTCAATCTCATCGCCAAGATTGAGTTTTTTTAATTCAATTTCTGAAAATTCATGATTTGGAATGAGACCATCAGATTTGTAATTTATATTGATAAGAATACTACTACCTTCTTTTGAGATAATCTTACCTTTAATTATTTTACCTGTTTGGAAGTTTCCTAGAACATCTTTATAAAGATTGGATAGCTCAGATTTTTGTTCTGGGCTAATTTTAAATTCTTCTTCTAATAATTCTGTATTGAGTAATGGAGATATAGATTCATTATTTGAATTGTTTTGCATTAACAAATTCCTTAAAAACATATTTTAAACAGCATAATTTAGAAAAAATGCTGTGTTAAAGGATTAAACATATAAAACACACAAATCTGATAAAAAATATATAACAAAATGTATCAGAAAATTGTGTTTTGAGCAAATAGGTTGACCTTTAGAGGAATATTGACCTTTTTTTACATTATTTTCCCAGAAAGTTTGAATGAATAACTTGCAGATTTAGTATTTTTTTTAGTTCTTTTGAGTTTTTCTAGTCTCAAAGAATGTAGTTGAGGGGTTTTTGATAGATCTCTTATAAATTCAGTTATATTTTGTTCTTTATTACTAAATCCTTCAATTTCTAAGATTTTTGGTTTTTTGCTTGATATATTAATTCTTTGTAACCAACATGATTTTGGTAAAGTTTGTGTTATATGTAATAAAATATCGTTTGGATTTTTAAATGAATTTTTAAATTTTTTTATTTTTTCAAGTTTGATTTTTAAAGTGTTATTTTGTGTAACTATATGTTGCATGGTCTTTATTTTATTTTCCAGCATATTTTCTTTTTCTTTTAATATTTTATTTTTATTTTTCAGAAGGATTAATTGTGAATTTTTATGTGATGTAATTTTGAAAAGTATGGCGAATAGGCAGATAATACCGATAATTGATAATAAAAACCAGTTTTTAGGATGTTTATTTTGATTGGCTTTAAATTGTTTAAAAAAGTCTAGTTTATTATTAAGCTCATTTTTGGTAAAAAAGTTTTTTAATGACATTTTTTCATCTCTTTTTAAAAGTTGATCAGATATGATTTTTTCTATTTTTAATCCTGATTTACTTGTGCACAACGCGAATTGAAGAGTTATTAATTTTATTAAAAGATCTTTTTTGGTAATAATTGAAGGAATACAGATTATTGCTTTTGGTTTTTTTAATTTATTTTCTTTTAAAAAATTTTTAATTTTTAGAAATAATGAAGATGGATTGAATATTTTACCATCATTAATTTCAAAATTTTTTAATGGAATATATTTGGACTTTAATGAGAAAAATTTTTCTTTTATTTTTTTTAATTTGCTTAAAAATAAAAAATTTTCATTAAATTCAATATAAATTAGCATTTTGATGGTTCAAATTTTTGAATCTTGTTTGCTTTTATTTTATTTATTTTTTCTTTTAATTGTTTATGAGTCAATAGTCCTGGTTTTGCACCCATTTTGCCTATGACAGAAGAACTATTTATTATACCGTTTATTAAAGATTCGGAGATACTATAATTATGCATGAGACTTGCAACAAAGCAGGATCCAAAAGAATCACCGGCTCCTAGAGTATCTTCTATTTCTGTTTTTATGCTTGGTTGGAACATAATTTCATCTTTTGTTCCAACGTAAACACCGTTTGCTCCGTTTGTTATAACTACAATTTTTGGTCCCATTTTAAGAACCTCTCTAAAAAACTTGCGTATACTAAAATAAATATTTTCATAAAGAAATGGAGTTTGCAAAAGATATGGTTTTTCTGCGTTATCGTTTTTTATATTAATTGTTTTTTGTGAGCTTTCTAAAACTTTTTTGAATCTAGGTTCGCTTTCAATTAATGTAACCATAAATGTTTGGGCTTCAGAGTTGTTCATTATCAAGATATCGATAAATTTTAAAGAATTTTTTAATTGTGATTGGCCTTTTGCAAGTTGGCTTATTCCTGGATTTATTGCGATTGGAACATTGTTTTTGTGAGCAAATTCTGATATCTGTGGTAAAAAATCGGCTGATCCATGACTTAGTGATGTTATGTAAATTTGATCGCTTTCTTTTATCTTATCGTAAGGTATGTCTTTTGATTTTAGAAAACCATTTGCGCCACGGTAGGCAAAAATTGTTCGTTCTTTTTTTAAAGAATGAATTATAAAAGAAGTTCCTGAAGAGTGTTCTTTTGTTGTAACAATGTTTGATGTGTCAACGTTTTCCTTTTTAAGATCTTTTAAGATCAATTTTCCTGCATCATCATCTCCAATTTGACAAAAACAGTTTGTTTCAAATCCCATTCTTTTAAATGAGACTGCAGAATTTGTTGATCCTCCACCTGTAAAATATAATATTTTTTCTACTTCTATTTTTTCTCCTGATTCAAATATCATATAATTTTTGGTGTAATCTTTTTTTGTAATAGAAAAGTAGTCTGCTCCATGATAATGTAGATAAATGTCTTGTGTTGCTCCTCCTATTGTTAAAACTTTTTTCATTTTTTTCTCCTAATTTTCAAGTTTTTTACAATTAATTTATTTTAACTGTATCAAAGTGTATAAAGCAAGTTTGGGAAAGTAAAAAGAAAAAATTAGATTATAGAAAAAAGAAAGGGGTTGTAAAAAACAACCCCTTTTAAATTTATTCTTATTTTGGCATTAAAACTTTATCAAGAACATCTTTTACATCATCTACCCAAAATATATTTAATCCATCAAAAATTTTTATATCATCATTGATTAGATCTTTTTGATTTGATTTAGGAAGAATTATGTTTTTTAGTCCTCTTCTTTTTGCAGCTAAGATTTTTTCTTTAAGCCCACCGATAGGAAGAACTCCTCCATGAAGGTTAAGTTCGCCTGTCATAGCAAAGTTTCCATTTACTGGTCTTTCTGTAAGGACTGAAAGAATTGATGATAGTAATGTAATTCCTGCAGAAGGACCGTCTTTAGGAATTGCTCCTGCTGGTAGGTGTATGTGTAGGTCATATTTTGTGAAAAATTTTTCATCAATTCCAAATATTTTTGAATGAGCTTTTGCATATGTTACTGCAGCTTGTGCTGATTCTTTTAAAACATTACCAAGTTGACCTGTCAAAATCAGGATACCTTTACCTGGCATTAAAACTGCTTCAACCTGCATAACTTCGCCGCCATATGGTGTCCATGCAAGTCCATTAGTAACTCCTATTTTGTTTCCAAGAATATTTTTTTCTGGAGTTATTTTTCGAGGACCTAAATATTGAGAAAGATTTTCTTTATTAAATTTTGCATCTTTATGATTTTCTAAAATTGCTCTTGCAAATTTTGAGCAAAGTTTGTAAACGTATCTTTCTATTTCTCTTACTCCTGCTTCACGTGTGTAATTTTCTATAATTTCAATCACGACTTCTTCTGGTATGGTTATTCCTTTTTCTGCAAGCCCTGATTTTTTTATTGCTTTTGGAATTAGATGTCTTTTAGCTATTTCCATTTTTTCTTCTACGGTGTATCCAGACAATTGTATTATTTCCATTCTGTCTCTTAGTGGTGCTGGAATTGTAGTCAAATCATTTGCTGTAGTAATAAACATAACTTTTGAAAGATCAAAGTGTATTCCTAAATAATTATCATAAAAAGCAGAATTTTGTTCTGGATCTAAGACTTCTAGAAGTGCCGCCGCAGGGTCTCCTCTTTGAGACATTCCTATTTTGTCTATTTCATCTATCATTATCAAAGGATTACAACTTTCAACGCTTTTTATTGACTGAATAAATCTGCCTGGCAAAGAACCAACATATGTTCTTCTATGACCTCTTATTTCAGATTCATCATGAACTCCACCTAATGAAAGTCTGAAAAAATTTCTGCCTAAACATCGAGCTATAGATTTTCCAAGTGATGTTTTTCCAACACCAGGAGGGCCAGAAAAACATAAAATTGGAGTATCGCAGTCATTTTTTAATGCTCTTACTGAAAGAAAGTCTAAAATTCTGTCTTTTATTACTTCAAGACCATAATGATCTTCATCTAGTATTTTTTTAGCATTTTTTATGTCGATATTATCTTTTGTATAAATCCCCCATGGTAGTGATGATAACCATTCTATGTGATTTCGTAGAACTGTTGCTTCCATTGAATCTGGAGCTGTTCTTTCTAATCTTCTTATTTGTCTTGTTGCTTCTTCTTTTGCTTCTTGGGTCATAGATAGTTTTGTAATTTTTTGTTTCATATTTTCTATTTCTGATTCTGATTCTTCTCCTAGTTCTTTTTGAATTGATCTAAGTTGTTCTCTAAGATAATATTCTTTTTGTGATTTGCTTATCGATTCACGGGTCTGATTTTGAATTTCATCTTGGACTTGAGTTATTTCAAGTTCATTATTCAGATGGCCATATATACCATCAAGAAGTTGAGAAAGTGTGCTTTTTTCAAGCAACTCTTGAGCATCGGTTACATTTAGATTTAAATGAGAAATAATAAATTCAGCGACTCTTTCTGGTTCTTGCATTTGAGAAATAAGTATTTGAAAGTCAGGACCAAATATTTTTCCTTTAGAACTTAATTGTTCGATGGCTCCCAATACATTTCTTGTTTTTGCTTCTATTTCTGTTTGTTTTTCTTCTTCTAAGTCAAATTTTATAGGTTTAATTTTTACTTTTAAAGAATCTTGATCAGATAATATTTCTTTAACTTCTACTTTAGATATTCCTTGTGTGAGTATTTTTATTCCGCCGTCTGGTAAATTCATAACTCTCATTATGTTTGATACAGTTCCTATTTTGTGAAGGTCTTCTATTCCTATGGGACCTGAGTAACCTTCTGGTTGCTGTTTTGCAGCTAATAGTAAGACTTTTTTATTGCCTTCTAACGCTTCGTTTATTCCTTTGATGATTTTTTCATCTAGAATCAAAAGTGGAACTACCATGTTTGGAAATACAACTACGTCGATTGTTGGTATTACAGGCAAGATTTTTGGTATTTGTTCCACAGATTTAATTGGTTTTGAGTTTTTCATGATCTTTGCCCCCTTTATTTTTGAATTCCCCAAATTTGTGATCTAATCTTTTTATTAGAGTTTTTCTTCATTGATAATATAAAAAATTTGGAAGATAAAATGCAAATAATGTGAATATATCTTAAGTTGTGTAAGTAAATAGCTATAATCTGTTTGGTAATTGTTTGTTATTTGTTTAGATTTATGAGATAAAAGTAAGTGAGAGAGGCATAAAAATAAATTGAGGAATATGATATGGCTATTTCAAGATTGGTTGCAAAAAATTTACATAAAAGTTTTTTTCAAGGTGATAAAATTTTAAAAGTTTTGTGTGGAATAAATTTTGAATTTGAAAAAGGAAAGTCCTATGCAATAACTGGAGTTTCTGGTAGTGGAAAGTCAACTTTAATGCATCTTTTAGGAGGCTTAGATGTTCCTACTTCAGGAACGGTTTTTTGTGATGGGCAGGATTTATTTAAACTTAAATCTTCAAGGAAAGAAAGATTTTCAAATCGAGAATTAGGATTTATATTTCAGTTTCACTACCTTATAAAAGAATTAAATGTTTTAGAAAACATATCAATTATGGGGCTTATCAGGGGGGATTCAAAAATAGAGAGTGAAAAAAGAGGAATTATATTACTTAAAGATATAGGGCTTAGTGATTTTGCCCAAAGTTACCCAACCCAACTTTCTGGTGGACAATTGCAAAGGGTTGCTATTTTAAGAGCAATTTTTAATAAACCTTCTTTTTTATTAGCGGATGAACCAACTGGTGATCTTGATGCTATAAATGCAAAAATGGTTATAAATTTGATTTCTAGATGTAAAGATGAATGGGGAATGGGAATTATACTTTGTTCTCATGATGATGCCGTGTATAACAGGATGGAAGGTATTTTGAAATTAGATGATGGGTTGTTAAAACAGGAAAAATAAGATAAAGTTTTGTTTTTAAAACTTATACGAAAACTCAAATAATTTTATGATGGCGCTTATCCTGAGCTTGTCGAAGGATAAAGCGCTTTATCCTTCGACAAGCTCAGGATAAGCGCATTGGGTTTTTTGGTTATCCATACTGTTTCAAATACTAAATTTAGGTAAAAAAGAAAATTTTCGTATAAACTTTTAATTAAGTAAGGCCAACAATATGAGTTCCTATTTAGACAAAAAATCTATACTTAAAAAAACATTTCAATTTGGTTGGGTTACACTTTTAAGTAGAATTTTAGGAATTTTTAGAGAGATTTTACAAGTAAGATTTTTGGGAATCGGGGCTATTTCTGATGCTTTTATCATGGCATTTAAAATTCCACATTTCCTAAGAAGAATTTTTGCTGAGGGGGCACTTTCTGTTTCTTTTGTTCCTGTTTATATAAGAAAAATAAAAAATGGAGAGTTAAAAAATGGTGACGGCTTGATGTCTCTATCCTTTTTATTTTTTGAGGGTATAGTTTTTTTTCTTTGTTTAATTGTTGTAATTTATCCCAATTTTGTATTAAAGATTATTGCTCCAGGTTTTTCTCAAGATCAGTTAACTTATGCTGTTCCGTTTTTGCGGGTTCTTTTTCCTATTATCTTTTTTATTTCGAGCAGTGCTTTGTTTGGTGGGGCTTTAAATGCTGTAAATCATTTTTTTGTTCCAGCATTTGGGCCTGTTTTGATGAACATATTTTATGTTTTAACGCTTATTTTATGTTTAAATTTTAAGCTTTCTGTATCTTTTTTATGTGGAGGAATACTTTTTAGTGGTTTTGCAATGTTTGTGATGCATGCGATTGCTTATTATAGATATAATTTTAGTTTTAGTTGGTTTGATGGTCAGTCGATAAAGGCATTCAAACTTGTTTTAAGAAAGTTTTTACCGAGTCTTATTGGGGTTAGCATTATAGAAATTAATCTTTTTGTAGATGTTATTTTGGCATCATTTTTACCAAAGGGATCTGTTTCGTTAATTTATTATAGTGGTCGGTTTGTAAATATTCCGATCGGTGTTTTTGCTGTAGGTTTTGCAACCGTATTGTTACCTCAGTTTTCAAGATTTGCAACATATGCTAAAAAACGTTTTAATTTTTATATTTTGGAGGTTACAAAATTTGTTTCTTTTTTAATTATTCCAGCAATGTTTTTTTCTATGTTTATTGCTGAACGATTTTTTAGATTGGTTTTATTAAAGAACAAAGCAACAGCTTATGATCTTTGGACTGTGAAGTGGCTTTTTATTATTTATGCTACAGCTCTTGTCTTTTTATGTTTAAATAAAGTTTTAGTAAATGTTTTTTATTCTTTGCATGATACAATATCACCAACAAAAGCATTGGCTATTGCAACAGTGATTAACTTTGTTTGTAATGTTATTGGTATGAAAATATGGGGAGCGTTTGGAATTGTTGGTTCAACATCGATTTCATCTGTTATTTTGACATTTTTATTTTTTATATTTCTACGACGTAAACATAATTTTAAATTTTATTTTGCTAATTATTTTAATTTTTTGGGACGATATCTTCTTTTGGTTTTAATCTCAGCTGCAATTTTTTTGATATCTTATTTTACTATTTTTAATTATTTGCAAGGTACTGGTTGGCAACATTTCTTTTTTGAGAGTTATGGTTATTGGCTTTTGATGTTTTCTTTGGCTGCTATTGCAGGGGCTTTTATTTTTTTTACATATAGATTATTTGGAATAAGAATCTATTTTTTATCTAAATAAAAGATGATATTTTTTAAAAAAATGCTTAGAATATCTTTCTGAAGCAAATTAATATTGTTTATGACTTATTAAAATTGGGAGCGTTATGAATATTAGATTTTTCTTATTTTGTATAACAACTGTTTTAATTTCCTCTTTTTCAAATATTGTTCCTGCTATTGGTGGTAAGGGATATGTTATACATAAAGTAGATAAAAAAGATGTTAAAGAAGGAGAGAGTGCATTAAGGTCTGGTAAACTTGAAATTTTAACTCAGGATGATTTAAAAAAAGAAAACAAACGATTTATTAATGTTACTAATGATATTGTTTTTGATAAAACGGCGTTTTATTCTTCAAATTATTTTTATTTAGGAGCAGCATTTATTGAAGTAATTGGAAATATAAAAAGTTCAACCCTTGTCAGGGCATATATTATTCCAGGAGCTACTCCTTCACAGGATGCAGTTAGTTTTGTTACATTAGCGCCAGAGCAAGCTAATGTAAATAGTGCTCAAGAAAATAAGGAACTAGTTTTAACTACTAATCCAATTTATGATAAACGAGTTACAAATTTAACATTAATGGGAAATAAACCTGTTATTACTTTTGCTTCTGGTGTTGATGATGATAATAAAAAAATTGCACTTGTTAATTTGGTAGAACAAAGTGAAAAATATGCTGTAGGAAGTTTGGTTAAAATTAATACAGAAAATATTAATGATGCTTCTGGTGCTGATGCAACAGACGAGGTTGTTGGTTTAGCTGCTTCATCAGATACTATTTTTGCAGCAGTAAGCCCAAAAGACAAATTTTTTAAAGAAGAAAATTCTGGTATTGCAGTTGTTGTTCAAAAAGATAATAAATTAAAAGCAATAAACTCTGTTACTGGAAATCAAGATGAGAATAGAGCATTTGGAATTTCTACAGATTTAAATCCTGCAGATGGATTTGTTTCCGTATCAATAAATAATCTTGCTCAAATTGGTGGTCTTGGTGATATGTATTGGGATTCTAGTTTAAATCGATTGTTTATTGGTCTTACAAGTGTTGAAAGAGTAAATGATGCAATCGATGGAGGGGTGATATCTCTTTTAGTTGGTAGAATTGTTGACGGAAAATTAATAATTGAAACTGCAGTGACTGGAAATGCAGATTTATTTGAAAACAACAGTTCAAATTTTATATTTGGATTTCGTTATGATGATGATGTGAATGTTTCTGCTTCTGTTCGTAAAATAAAAACAATGCATACAAGTACAGGAAAATCTTATTTAATTGTTAACAGTGGTGTTGGTATTGGTAGTATAAAAAATGAAGTTTATGCACTTCCATTAGTAAAAACGGGAGATGTTGAAGATATTGGAAAGATTGCTAAAAAAAATGATTTAACTCAAGTTATAGAGGTTGTGGGAGATATGACACGGAAAGATGAAGATCCTGCAAAAATTGGAAGGGGATCTGTTCCAATAGAAGAAGATAAAAGTATAGAAGATATGTTTGTTGTTGGGGATTCTGTATTTGTTTGTGTGTCGCAAGATATTTCTGGAATTTTTAGAAGTACCGCAATTTTTGATGGTGATGGAATTGTTAGATCATGGACGGCATGGCAAAGAGTTATGGGAAATGTTGATAAAGTTTTTGGCGCAGGAATGGATTCAATTTTGGGTAATTATTGGTATTTGACAGAAGATGTGGCTGGTGATAAAAATACTGTAAAGATAACTCGGTGGGGAAAGAGTATTGAAGAAAATGGATTGATGGGAAATGGACTTGTTGAATTGCTAACAAGTGAGTTTACACAACAAAATGGTGGGGTTCATCAAATTTTTAATTTTGATGAATATACGCCTTCCCTTTCAAGGGATGATGCAGGTGATAGGGTATCGATGATGGTTGCAACAGGTTTTCAAAAAATTGCTTTAATTAAAACAGGTGAAGGAAATCCTTTTACGCCACTTACTCAATTTAGAAAAGATGACGAGGTTTTTATTTTTGAAGGCGATGTTTTAGAAAATATTGGACCAATTTGTTGTTCCGATGTTTCTCGTATTCAAGCTGCAAATAGTGGATGGTTGTTTGTTGGAGGAGATGGTGGTATTGCTGTTTTAAGAAATGGTGTGACGGGAAATGGATGGCCTAGTCAAGTTGATGATGATGCTGTTGATTTTGAAAATATAGTTAATAATTTTTCTTTTAAAAATTTAACTAAAGATGATGGGACATCTTTTTCTCAGGTAAGAAAAATTTTATGTGATGGACCAAATTCTCGTTTGTACATTATGTCTGCAGATAATATTTACAGAGCAGCTATGGATAATCCAAACAAATTTTTAGATGTTGGTGCATTAGATCTTAATGAAAAAGAAATTACAAAACCTTCCGGAATATTGTTGGATATGCTTATTGTTTACAATAATGGTGTCAATATTAGATTATTAGCTGCAACAACTTCTGGTCTTTTTATTTCAGATAATATTGATAATATAGATGGAGATAAGGTTCCTACTTGGTCTCCCATTACTTTGTCTTCTGGTGCGCAGATAGCGAGCCCAGTTATACATTTGAATTTTATTTCAACAACAAAGGGTGGAAGTACAACTGATGGGAATTTGTATGTTATGACTGCAGATTTTTCTTTAAATATTTCAAACATTTATCGATTTAATGTTTACAATGGAGTTGTGATTCCAATAACTGAATCTTCTGGAACAAATGATTTTTATTCAATTGGGGAGATGAGATCTAATTTTGTAACAGATGGTTCGTTAGGTTTTCATATGCTATCAAAACATTTTGGACAAACTGATTTTTTGAAAAGAATTAGTATAATTTCTACAAAAAGTTCAATTAGAAATGGTGAGAAGGCAATTGATTTAGATTTGGAAAATAATGCATATAATGTTGGTATAATGGTTCAAAACACAGCGTCTGGAGCATGGATTGTTCCTGGTGACTGGGGAATAAGAGTAAATGAGTAAAAAGGAAATCTGCATGAAAATAATAAGATTTACAACTTTAGTTTTATCTGTTTTGTTTATTTCAAATTTTTTATTATCATATGCGCCTACAAACTTTCATAAGCCATATGATGTAAATTTTAGAATGGCCGAATGGAAAGGGACACGATTTAGGTTTGGTACTAATTTTGAGTATGGAACAACAAATAAATGTCGTGATTTTGATGAAAATAAAGTTGGAGTTTTAAGAATTTACAACAAAAACGAATCTGCCCTTGCAATGCTTTTGGGTGCTAAAAGAGGAAGTGATATTCATCAACTTGCTAATAATTTGTTACCAGCGTTTGCTCCTGCAGCTGATGATGGTGAACGTGGAAGATTCCTTTTGGATGGTAAATTTGAAGGGTTGGATTTTACTTTTTGTGGACAATATCGTTTGCCTATAGAAACGATTCCTGGAAAATTTGATTTTTATACTTATATTCCTTTTCGATATATGAGAGTGGGTAATGTAAAATGGAATGATCAGACCAAAGATGTTTTAAATGCCGACAGAGATGTTAAAAGATATTTGACAGATAATATTTCTGATGTTGTTAAAGAACTTGGGGATTTAGATATTTCGAGTTGGAATAAAACTAGTATTGGTGACATAATTTTTATGCTTAGTTGGTATTTAGATTTTAGACAATTAAAAGAACATTTGAAGAATGTTCGAATTACATCTCGAATTGGATTGACTATTCCTTCAGCTAGCGAAAAAGATGAAGATAAGGTTTTTAGTTTGCCTTTAGGAAACGATGGTGCTTGGGGTGTTCCGCTTATAGCTTCCATAGATCTTGATTTTGTAAGAAAAGTAAAAGCTGGTTTAGAGTTTGAAGCATTGATTCTTTTTGATAGAATAAGGGAAAGAAGGTTAAAAACTGATGAACATCAAACTGATTTTTTGCTTTTGCACAAAGGTAAAGCAACAAAAAGTTTTGGGGTAACATGGAAATTTAATCTTTTTGTTCAAGTGCAACATTTTTTAAGTGGACTTTCTGGAATGATTGCTTATCAATTTTTAAAACATGATGATGATAAACTTACAGCTCAGACAAATGATTTTAGCTATAGCATAATAAATTCTGCGCAGAGTTTGAAAGAGTGGGGTATGCAGAATTTTGTGTTCCAGCTTAATTATGATTTTTTTAAAGATTGTAGAAATTGTTGGTTAAAGCCACAGTTAAGTTTTTTCTATAAATTACCTGTTACAGGAAAACAAGTAATCAATCCTCATACTTTTGGTGGTCAACTAGCTTTTAATTTTTAAACTTTACTTAAGAATTTATACGAAAATTCAAAAAAAGTAAGCAATGCGCTCATCCTTCGACAAGCTCAGGATGAGCGCATTGCTTACTTTTCTTTTTTTGTTAATACATTTATTTTAAACATTAAATTTAAATAAAAGATAATTTTCGTATAAGCTCTTAGTTATGAATAATAAAATTGTTTATCTAACTCCTCCAAATAACTTTTTTTCCAAATTTGAAGTAGCTTCATGTTTTTGTGAAATAGGGACTAAAGTTTTATTTTTGAAGAGAAGTTTAAATAAGACTTGTGGTGGTACCTGGTGTTTGCCTGCTGGTAAACTTGAAAATAAAGAAACATCATTAGATGCATCTGTTAGAGAAACGTATGAAGAAACAGGAATTGTTTTGAAAAAAAATAGTGTTTATTTTCTAAAAACTGTTTATGTACGATATCCTGAATTTGATTTTGTTTATCATATATTTAAAACTGTTTTGAATGAATTTCCTAAAATTATTAAATTGAACTTTGAAGAACATAAGGAATACGGTTTTTTTACAATAAAAGAAGCTTTAAGTTTAAATTTAATTCCTGGTGAGAAAGAATGTATTAAGCTGATATATAACTTTTAGATTTATTTTTTGTTTCAAATATCTCTTTTATCTTTTGTTCATTTATCCATTTTTTTTATGGCTTTAGAATGTTTTAGTGTGTTGTCAAAAGAAATAATTAGTATTGGTTGCCATTTTGTATGAATAATTTTGAAATTATATTATTTGATCAGTAAATATTCCTTTTTTTTCAAAAGCGATTGCTTTTGCTTTTGCTTTAAGTAAAGATTCTATCAAAGTTTCTTTTTTAGTTTTTATTTCATCATCTTGTTCAGACATTTCTAAGAAAAATACAACTTTGCTTGCAATATCATATTCTATTTCTTCGTAAAAAGAGACTGGAAGATATGAGCCTGCAAGATTCAAAAAGAAGCAGAAACGGTGAGTTAATGACCAAAGAAGGTCGTCTAGGTCATCCATATGATCTAGAATAGAATTTATACCCAATAGTTTTAGTCCATTTGACATAGTTAGCACGGATTCCCATATTCCCTCATAGTGTGCCTGGTTCCAGATTACTTTACTTAGAGAAATTTCTAAAAACCTGATTATGATTTGTCGTAATCTTTCGAGCATTTCTTTTTGCTCTAATGTTTTTTGGGCGGAATCCAATTCTTTTTTTGCAATTTTGGCTACCTGTTCAGAAAGTTGAGAAAGAAAGATGTTTGGTTCTTCTTGGAATTGTGGCATATTTTGAGTGAATTGATAGAGTAAAATATTTTCTGTCTGATTTGCCAGTGTATTTAAAGTTGGTACTTCACATTCTGGACAGTTGAAAAATTTTTCAAGAAGGGTTGGCATTGGTTGTAATATTTGAAGAAGAACAGTATCGTCAATTAGTTCGCAAGATTTTATTTTATTATAGAATAATCTTATGCAGGTATACAAAGATTCAATTTCCAAATTAAACTCGTTGCCCAATTCTAAAAAGTTGACAATATGCGATCCATCTTGAGATAAAAAGTTTGCATAATATTTATGATTGTACATCTCTTTTATATAGTGAGTTAGAGATTGATTAAATATTGATGTTTTTGATTTGATTTTCATTGGTGTTTTTTCCCCTTCTATTGATGGGAAAGTGGAATGGAGATTTGAAAAGTAGTGTTTTATGTTGTAGATGCTAAATTGTAGTGGGCTTATTTTTTCATAATCTAAATGGGGACTAATTTCTTTTTGTGAATTTTTATGATATTCTTCCATTGAATAAATAGAAAAAGTTGTTGTGCATATTGTGAGTAGTGTAATAAATAAATTTTTTCTTTTCATAACTAGCTCCTTTTTGATAAATTATTGAAGGGCTTTTTATAATTTTTTAAGATAACTAAAAAAGCATAGCACTCAATATTATTTTTTTACAAGTAAAAAATTAATAAATTTTTGGAGATAAGTTATGCCTCTTTTTCAATATGATTCTTATACGCGTCGAGGAAAAAGGGTAAAAGGAACTATTGATGCAGTTTCCGCGGTGGCTGCAAAAGAGATTTTAAAAGGCCAGGGTCTCATGCCAGTTTCAATTGTTCATATTGGGGTTGAAAAGAAAAAGTCTTGGTATTTAATGCTTTTTGAAAGAAAAGTTGATGTAAAAATTAAGATTATTTTTACAAAACAACTTTCTGTTTTATTAAGATCTGGAGTTCCGTTGCTAGAGGCATTAGAACTTTTAATAGAGCAGTTTGAAAAAAGATTTAAACGGATTTTGATTGATGTCAGAGATGGTGTAAAGGGAGGTGAATCTTTTGCGTCTCAATTAAATAAATATCCTAGAGTTTTTTCAAATGTTTATGTTCAATTAGTAAAAGCTGGTGAAGCTACAGGTAAGTTGCATTCGATTTTGGAACGCTTGATAGGATATTTGGAAAAAGAGGAAAAAACGAGACGCAGAGTAAGAAAGGCTATGGCATATCCTATTTTTATGATCACTTTTTCTCTGGTTGTTGTTATAGCACTTTTGACATTTCTTGTTCCAAGAGTAACTGAGATGTTTGTAAAAATGGGAAGAGAGCTTCCTGGGCCGACTAGATTTTTAAAAAATATTTCAGATTTTGTTTTAAATAATTATGTGATTTTATATGTGATATTAGCAGCTGTTGTTGCCGCTTTTTCTTATTGGAGAGCAACCAAGAGTGGGAGATATAAATTGGATGAAATTTTTTTGAAGCTACCTCTAATCTCATATTTTTCTAGAACAAAGGCTGTAGTTCAGTTTAGCAAAACTTTGGGTCTGCTTTTGGAAAGTGGTGTAAATCTTTCCGAAGCACTTGAGATTGTATGCAACATTGTTGAAAATCAGGTACTAGTAAAAAAACTTAGAGAAGCAAAGACAAAAATTATCAAAGAGGGAAAACTTGCGATGTATTTAAAAGAAACGGGGATATTTCCAAACATTGCAATTTATATGATACGAACAGGTGAGGAATCTGGAAATCTTGATCAAATGCTTTTGACAGTTGGCAATGATTATGATGTTCAACTTGCTGATATTACCGATTCTTTGGTGTCAAAAATAGGACCTGTAATGACAATTATTGTTGGAATAATAATTGTCTTTATTGTTATCAGTGTTTTGTTACCTTTTATTGAATTTGAGTTACCATTTTAGGTGATTTAATTGAAAGGATTTTTTTATGATCATAAGAAAAAGTTCGGCATTTACTATGATGGAGATTATTGTTGTCATAGGAATTATTGCATTTCTTTTTTATTTTCTTGTTATGCCTATTATGAGACGTTTTTTAAGAACCGATGTTACTCTTACAAAGCTTAAGATTGCAAAGGTTAAAGAAGCGATGGTTGAATATAAATTAGATGTTGGAAGATTTCCTCATCAAAAAGAGGGTTTAAGATCATTGTTGAGACAGCCAGAAGGGATAAAGGATGGAAAATGGAGAGGACCATATCTTGATGATGATGAAGATGTTCTTGATAAATGGGGTAATGAATTTGAATACAACAAGCCTCCCGTAAGGTATAAAGAAGGATATAAATATTTTGAAATTATTTCTTTTGGTGCTGATGGAAAAGAAGGAGGCACAGGAGATGATGCGGAGATACATGTAGGGGCTTGATGTGCAATTGTCCTCATCTCGGTCTTTTACTTTACTAGAGATTCTTCTGGTTTTAGCTATCATAGTAAGTATGTCTGCGCTAATAACTCCATGGATGTTTAGAAAAAAACCTGAAGTTGAATGGCGTGCAGTTTTGGATGAATTGAATAATTTGATATCATTTGCACGACAAGAATCAATCGCAACTAGAAAAACTTATAGGCTTGTTTTCAAGTTAAGCAGAGTAGGTCAAGATTTTATTGAAGTTGAACGTGAAGAGCGAGATGCAGAAAAACCTGAAAAAAAAATTTATAAACGAGTACATTCTGAGTATCTTACTACAAAATATATTTTTCCTTCACAAATAAAGATGGTGGCGTTTTATCAAAAAAGCAGAGAGAATCTTTTTGAAAAAAATAAAGGAAGTGCTTATTGTCATATTATTTCAAATGGTTTAGTTCAGGATTGTATTATTCATATGACACGCAAAATTGATAAAGTTGAAGAAAAAGGGACGTTTAAGATACGTCCCTTTTTGGGAACTTTTGAATATTATAATGGATTTCTAAGTTATCGTGATTTTGAGGAGATGGAGGGTGAATAATCGTTTTGCATTCACACTTCTAGAAGTTATTTTAGCTATTTCAATTCTAGTTGTTGCAGTTACAATATTATCTAGTATTCAATTTAAAGCACTGATTAGGGTTTTGGAAGGGCGTGAGAAAATAGAAAGAATTTTTTTGATTAAAGATGATTTTTATGATGCATATTTGAAAATTCCGATTGATAAAAAATATTTTTTTAGATTAAAAAATAGACCCATTGTAAATCGTATAGAAGAGCCTGAAGTAAAAATTTCATCTCAAGTTTTAAATATTGCAAAAAGATCTGAATTAAAGAATTTTGCAGATACCATTAAAATTTTGAATGCTCATGGTGAATGGATGAGTGGTCCACAGACAAGAAAATTAAATTTTATGGGTTTTGTTTTGGATTTTGAAGAGGAATGAAAAATAAAAATGAGAAAAGAAAAAGCATTTACTCTTCTTGAGGTTTTAATCGCAATTTCCATTTCCACTTTTATAATTTTTGCTATGACACAGGTTTATCGAAATGTTGTTCGTTACATTTCAAAAAATAGAGAGTTAATGTCATTAAACAGAAAAGTATGTTTGCTTGTTGATCAGATGGAAAAAGATTTAACTTGTGCTTTCATTCCTAAATTATCGAAAAATGGGCCTGTAAAAAAAAATCAAAAATCAGGCAAAGAGGTAGTTAAAAAAGAGAAGAAAAAAAAGGAAAAGATTAGTTTTTTTAAAGTTGAAATTTATGAAGATGAAACGCGTCGAGTTAAAGGAAAAAGATGGGAGCTTTTTAAAAATATAAATTTTATTACAACTAATCCTCTACTAGTATTTGAACAGAATTGTCAACGTTTTATTCGAGTTTCTTATAAACTTATAAAGGATAAAGAAACAAGTACACGAGAGAAGGTAAGCTATAATCTTTTTAGAAAAGAAACTTTAAATCTTGAAAATGAAGAGTTTTTAGTTTTTGAAGAAGGGGTTAAAAAAGAAAAAGAGGACTTGATTCACACTTACCTTGTTGCAAAAAATATCAAGGATTTTTATTTGCAATGTGTTGAATTGAAAATAAAATCGGATGAGAGTCAATCTGAGAAAGTTGAATATGAGCAAGTAAGAACTTTTGTTTGGAAGGATGAGGAAGAAAAAGAAAGTAGTAAAAAAGAAAAAGAGAAAAAAAGGAAAAGTTGTATTGTTCCACAAAAAGTTGAAATAGTAGTTAATTTTTGGGATGAAGAATTACGTTATGAGCATTCTTTTGAATGTAGTATTCCTATTTTTTCTTATCTTGTTGAGAAAAATGTTGCAGAAAGTAAAAAGAAATGAAGAGTCATATGTTAAAAAATAAAAATTCTTCTATTCTTCTATATACTCTTTTAATACTTTCAATAATAACGTTGTTAACGCAGCAATTAATTCGTAATGCGTGGGTTGGAATTTTTTTTAATAGTAATACGATTGCAAAAGAACAAGCACGTGTTTTGGCTATTAGTGGTGTGAATTTGGCAATATCACAACTTACATTGATACAACCTTCAAAAGAAAAAACTAAAGAAGTAAAACAAAAGGAAGTAGAAAAAAAGGCTTTAAAAGATTTTTTATTTTGTGTGTTGCCTAATATTAATAGATGGCAGATTTTTAATCTTAAAGAAAAGTATGATGGAATTGATGGGCAGATCAAGTTTTGTATATGTTGTGAAAATGGCAAAATTAATATTAATCAGGCATTTGATTTTAAAAAAGGTGAGTTTAAAAATGAGTACAAGATTCTTTTAGGTGGTCTTTATTTGAAGGGAAGATTTAAGGAAGGTGAAATTTTAAAAAGGCTTACTGAATTTTTAAAAGATAGAAAAAGAAAATTAGATGATATTTCTCAATTAGTAAACATAAAAGGTTTAGAGGAATTAGATCTTTTTTATCGTCCTCCTAAATTGCCATTACAAGTTAGAGGATCAAAGTCTAATACTAGAATTGCTCTTCAAGATCTTTTTACAACTTGGAGTGAAAAATCTGAATTGGAGTTATTATTTTTGTCTGATTCAACATTAGCTGTTTTTGGTCAACAACGTCCTATGGCAAATGATTCAAAAAGATTTAAAGATAAATTTTCACAACTGATAAAAGTATATGAAAAAAATTGGGGTTCAAATTGGAAAAAGAATTGGAAATTTTTGTTACCAATTTATGGACCAAGATCAAAGAAAATTGATAGACTTGGAAAAATTTTATCAAAAGAATTTGGGCCAAACGTCTATTCTGTGTTATCTTGTGGAGTAGTAAATGGCGTAGAGCAACTTTTGTTGACTGTTATAAAAGAGGTGGAGGTTAAAAGTGATGTTGATAACAGTAAGAAAAAAACTAAAGCTATTGATAAAAAAAAGGAAAAAGTAAAAATAAGAAAAATTTTCAAAATTTTAAGGATGTATTGGATATAAGTTCTTATAAATATATAGGGTGTTGATGTGAGAACAGAAACACGTGTTGGAATATTTATTATTGTTGCTGTTGGGATATTTATTTATTTGAGTATCAATATTGGGGAGCTTCGTTTGGATACTGCTCAATATAATGTTTACAAAACATATTTTGATGATGCTGCTGGCCTTGATGCCAAGGCTGTTGTAAAAATTGCTGGTGTTGATGTTGGTTGGGTATCTGACATTACGCTTTTGGAAGATGGTAAGGCTGAAGTTATCATGCGTGTTAGCAAGACTGTTAAACTTGCAAAAAACGCTTATGCGGTAATTTCTCAAGAAGGCTTAATTGGTACAAAGACAATGGATATTGAGCCTGGAGATCCTTCAACTGGAATTCTTCTTCCTGGAAGTATTCTTTCTGTACCTGGAAAGTCTCCAACTACAGTTAGTGATCTTCTTGATCAATTCAAAGACATAGCTTCAAGTGTTCAAGATCTTGCTGATTCACTTAAAAATGTTTTTGCAACACGAGAAGGTGAGACTAATATGAAACAAGCGTTAAACAGTATTGCAACAGCTTCAGATAGAATGGCAGATTTTTCTATACTTTTACATAAAACTATGGAAAAGAATGAAGAAAATATTAATGAAACAATTGTGGATTTTAAAGAAACTGCTCATCATTTAGGAATTGCGGTTCCATCAATCAAAAAAGATTTTAACAAATTGACGTTGTCTTTTGCTGATAAAACACTTCCAAAATTTGCTGATGCTAGTAAAAGTGCAAGTTCTGCATTTTCTACTATTGATGATACAGCAGTCCAGGCACGAGAGACTTTTAGAGAGGCAGAGCAAGTTGTAGAGAAGATTAATACAGGAAAAGGAACTATCGGTAGATTGATAAATGAAGATGAAACATATGAAGATCTCAAAAAGACTATTCGTGGTTTAAAAGATTATATCAGTAAGGCTCAATCTTTAGTTATTGATGTTGATATGCACTCAGAAACTCTTCTTGCTCGTGATTGGAATTCTAAAGGTTATATGGAAATAAGAATTCGTCCTTATCAAGATTATTTTTATAAGATTCAGCTTGTTGGTGATGAAAGAGGGACTGTTCATCGTGAAGAAGAACATAGGAAATGGTTTGATGAAGACGGACATAAACTTGATATAGACCAATTGGTTTATGGTGATGATGCAGCAGATATTGTGAGTGCACAGAAAGCTCATGATAGATTAGAGTTTGCATCGAAAATTGAAAGAAAGGTTAATAAGAAAGATCAAATTCTTTTTGGGTTTCAGTTTGGAAAACGGTTTGATCGTCTTGCATTAAGAATTGGAATGTTTGAGAATAGTTTTGGTGTTGGTGTTGATTATTACGTTCCAATGCAAACTAATAAGATTCATTGGGTTACATCTTTAGAAGCCTTTGATTTTAAGGGAAAAAATAAGATGGTTGCAGGTAGACCACATATAAAATGGTTAAATAAAATATTTTTCATGAAACATATTTATACTGCTTTTGGATTTTCAGACATGGTTGGCAAGCATACATCGGGACCATTTTGGGGAACAGGAATTCGGTTTGGAGACGATGATCTAAAATATCTTTTTTCAATGCTTCCTGTTGGTAAAATGTCAGGTGGAAAATAGTTTTAGATTAATCATTTAGAACTTTTAATAATTTTTTCTCTATCTCTATCATTTTCTTATACATAATATTAGTTTTATGGGTATATCCTAAAAGATGTGCAATGCCATGGGCTAGAAGTTTTTTGATTTGAGAATAGAAAGTGGTTTTTGATTTAGCCATATTTTTTTTGACATATTCTAATGAAATGATTATGTCTCCAAGATTTTTGTCTTCAGGCGATATAACTTTTATTTTTTGTCCTGGTTTTAGATTTGTATGATATGGAAAAGAAAGAATGTCTGTGGATTTATTTATTTTTCTGTATTTTTTGTTGTATTTGCAAATTGTTTGATTTGTTGTGAACCAAATTCCGATATCGAAGTTTTGATAACTTAAAGAACGTAGCATTTTTAAAATATCTTTCTTTATTTTTTTTTCATCGATTTTAATTTTTCTTTGAGTGTTTTTTATAAGAATCATAGTTTACACTCCAATAATCATTTCCAATTTTCCATCTTTTTCAAAGAGTTCTTGTTTTTCTTTTTTTTCTTTTATATAAATTATTTTTTTAGATTTTGATATTCCCAAAAGCAATTTTTCTTCCTTTTTTATATCATCTAAAAATTTTTGATTTGGTGAACAAATAGTTAACAATTCTAATTCTGTTTTGAGTGAAAGTTTTTTTTCTGTTTTAAGTTTTCTACAAATGGTTACAATTTCTATAAATTTATCAATAAATTGTGCATTTTTTTCAAAATTATAATTATAAAGTTTTTCATTTATAAGTGTTATGTGAAGAGATATATGATTTTCTTTTTCTTTATACATTTTTTGATATAAGGTTTCTGTAATATGTGGCATGATTGGACCAAATAATTTCAAAATTCCAAGACCAATTTGATAAATTGTGAATTGAGTTTGCTGTTTAGTTTGTAGATCGTAATTGTCTGGATTAAAGATTTGATCTTTTATAAGTTCTAAATAATTATCACAAAAATTGTGCCAGAAAAATTTTTCAACTACTTCTAGAGCTTGAGTATAATTATAATTTTCAAAATATTGTGTATATTCTTTTATGGTTTTTGAGAAATTGTGAAGTAACCATTTATTTAGGTTGTCAAAATTTTCTAAATCAAGTTTATCTTTTTTGTATTCAATAATATTATCTTTGCAGAATCTGAATGCATTCCACAATTTTGTAATAAGACGTTGGCCTGTTCTAATCTGATTTTCACTGTATGCCGTATCTGTTCCCAATCTTCCTTGAGCAGCCCAATATCTTATTGCATCTGCAGAATAGTTTTTTAATAAATCTTGTGGTGTTGGAATTCCTTTTTTTCCTTTTGATTTTGATATTTTTTCTTTTCCATGAAGAACATGACCAGAGATTACAATTTGTTTCCATGGAATTTTTTCTAAGTGATACGTAGATTTTACGATTGTATAAAAAGCCCATGTTCGAATTATATCATGAGCTTGTGGGCGTATGCTCATAGGAATTGTTACAGATTTAAAATTTTGTGGCCAGTTTGCATTAATTTGTGGAGAGAGCGAAGATGTTGCCCATGTATCCATAATATCAGTATCTGGTTTTATATTTGAGCTTGAACATTGTGGACATTTTTTATCTGGATATTCTTGTTCTTGAGGATCTATAGGAAGATCTTTATTATCTGCAAGAATAATCTTTTTGCAATCCATGCAATGCCATACAGGAAAGGGTATTCCATAGAAACGTTGGCGAGAGATACACCAATCCCAACCTAAATTTTGTACCCAGTCTATATATCTTGTCTTCATAAATTGAGGGATCCATTCAATTTTTTCTGCAACATCTAAAAATTTTTGTTTGTGTTGAAGAATTTTTACAAACCATTGTGGTAGAATTAAAAATTCGATTTCCTGTTTACATCTTTCATGAACATTTACTGCATGTTCTATTTTTTTTTCTGATTTTAATTTTTTATTTTCTAGTAATAATTCAATTATTTTTTTACGAGCTTCATGAACTCTTAGATTTTTTAATGGTCCACTAGCATCTGTCCATTTTCCATTTAATCCTACAACTTGAATGAATGGTAATTTATATTTTTTATACCAATATATATCTGTTTGATCTCCAAATGTGCAGCACATAACAAGACCTGTTCCTTTTTCAGGATCAACCTTTTCATCTGATATAATTTTTACTTTTTGGTTGAATATAGGAACTATAGCATTTTTATTTTCAAGATTTTTATACCGTTTGTCATTTGGGTGATAAAAAATTGCTACGCATGCTGGTAGAAGTTCAGGGCGAGTTGTAGAGATAATTAGTTTTTCTCCATCTTCACTTTCAAACTCAATATCATTGAATGTTGTTTTTATTTGGGTAGAATCTAATTCTGCTTGAGAAACGGATGTTTGGCATGTGGTGCAGTATAGTGCAGGTTCTTGTTTCCTATAAATAAAGTCTTTTTTGAAAAGTTCTATAAATGAATATTGAGAAATTTTTCTAACTTTATCTGAAATTGTTGAATATGTATTTCTCCAATCAACAGAAAGTGCTAAAGTTTTCCAAAGGTTTTCAAAATCTATTTCTGCCTGTTGGCTTTCTTTGAGGCATAGTTTTATAAATTCAGAGCGTTTGAGCATATGTGCTTTTATTTTATGTTTTTTTTCAACAAATCGTTCTGTTGGAAGACCATTATCATCAAAACCCATAGGATAAAACACATTGAAATTTTTCATTCTTTTGTATCTAGCAATGATGTCTGTGTGAGTGTATGAGAATATGTGACCAGTATGAAGAGTTCCAGAAACTGTTGGGGGTGGAGTGTCGATGCTAAATATTTCCTTTTGGGATTTTTCTTCAAAATAATAAATTTTTTCTTTTTCCCACAGTTTTCTTGCTTCGTGTTCAAAATTTTCGTGATTGTAATGTTTGTCCATCATTATTCCATTTTTTTTTAGATATGATATAATTTTTTTTTAAAATCTTACTTTCTTTTGGGTTCTTTTATATCGAAAAGTATAACATACAAAGCAAATTAAGTAATGTTAGGGACTAATTAAAATGTCAATTGGGAAAAAATTTTTATTTTCACTCTTATTATGTAGTATTTTTTTGATATCGCTTGGACGAGCAAATTTAGCTAAAAAATCTCAAGTTATAGCAGCTGCGGCAAAGCTTCCGTGTGTTGTTCTTTCTGATTATTTTTATTTTAAAAATGATATTAAAAAATCTTTAATTTTTGATTCTTTGTATTTAGCAACTGATGTTGTTGATACGGCATTAAAAATGTATCACCGTGAAAAAAATATACATTTTTTGGAGATTGTTTTTGTTTTCTATCATATGGTTTCTTTTATTACGAAAATGGTTGAGTTGAAAAATTTAGATAATGAAAGTGATACAAAAAAAGAAGAAATAAGTGAAGAAATAAATTCTAAAGAAGATAATGAAAATTTAAATAAAAATAATTTAAAAAGAAGATTTTTTTATAATTTTTTAAAATATGGGAGTTTATTATCAGATTCTGTTTTTTCTGTTGGTTTTGCATATATAAAAGATGATGAAATTGCAAGCTGGATTTCTTCTTTGGGTGTTTGGCAAAAGATTTTTATTGATTGTATAAATAACAGAGATTATAAGTTTGATTCAAATTCTTTTGCAGTTTTTAGTTTAATATTTGGTTTTTTGTGGACAATTTTAGATGGCAATGAAATATTTGAGGAAACAAGGTCATTTAATTTTAATAAATCGCAACAATTTAATAATATTCCAAAAAATATAATTATATATGATTATAGAGTAAAAAAATCTAGACATTTTATGAAAAATTTTGGAAAGAATGGATTTAAGTATTTGTCTATGATACCAATTGGCCGCAAGAATGATGACTTTGAGAATGTTGATGAAATTACTGTTTTGCCTATGTATAAAGATGCTGAAGGAAATTGTTATTATGAATGATTTATATTATTTCCTTTAAAAGATTTGCGCTAGTTCTTTTTACAAACTCGATTTTAGTGTTGTTGATGGTGTTTGTTAATCTTTTAATTGCTTCATTTTTTTTACCAATTTTTGCAAGACATTTTGCAGCGTGAATATTTGCATGAGGATATTTATTTTCGTCCTTTCCACATTGATTAAAAATTGGAAGAGCCCTTTTAAATTCTGATATATTTAAAAGTGACTGAGCATAGTTATAAGCATAAACATTGTTAGTTTTATCTTTTTTGTATAGAAATCCAAAATTTTTGGCTGCATTTAAATAATCGTGTTTTTCATAATAAATTGATCCCAAAGTAAATTGTACTAATTTATAATTTGAGTCGATTTTTTTTACTTCTTCATAACTTTTTATTGCTATATCAATCTTTTTTAATGATTCGGCAACTTTTGCATGATAAAAGTAATAATGGATATTTTGGTAGTCTCCATCAAGTGCTTTTGAAAAGTGATTAAATGCTTGATTTAATTTATTTTGATAATAGTAAGTAAGACCTAAATTAAAATGTGCTTTACTATAAAATTCTCTAAATTTTATTGCCAATTTAAAACATATTTCTGCGGCATCATATGTTTTTTTATTAAGATGTAATATTCCTAAATTGTGAAACATTTCAGGATGAGCTTCTTTTAGTGTGAGAGATTTTTTATATAATTTCATTGCTTCTTTGTCTTTTCCTTGTGCTTGGTAATGAAAAGCCATATTTATTATAGGTTCTGAATATGTTGGATCTAACTCTGAGGATTTTTTATACGCTTCCATTGCTTCTTGCTTTCTTCCGCGTTCAGATAAACTTGCTGCGTAATTATTATATGCGCGTGCTTTATTTGGAGCTTTTTTTATTACATCTGTCCAAAATTCAAGATCGCTGCTCCAAACTTTATTTCTAATTTTTGTTGAATATCCACTTAGTATGATAATAAGAGATGCTAATAAAAATTGAGAAGTATAAATAGAAATTTTGTATTTTCTTGATTTTGAATAATCAACAAAAAATTGCGATATCATTTTTATTAGAAAAAATAATATTATAGATATTAAAAATATTATTCCAAATGATGAAAGATATGTTTTGTAGTCACAAACAAGTTCTGCACTTGGAATAATTGATGTTCTTGGTATCGTGCTTATAAAAAACCATGCAACACAAAAGCTAAAAATATTTGTTTTATTTTTTATAAAAGCAATTAACGCTAATGAAAGAATAAAAAATATTAGCAGAAATGGAAAGAATGCATCTCTATTCCAAAAACTTCTTGATAATTTAATGTCATAATCAAAACTTAGATTAAATGGCCAAAAATAGATTTTTATATAATGTAAAATAACTTTAAATTGAGAAATTCCAAAATTTTGTGGAGTAATTTTTTCTGTTGGAGAAGAAGTTATAATATTTCCTCTTCCGCTTTCAAGAGTTGTATTTGTTGTTGGAAGAGCATGAAATATTTTAAATTTAATTATTTTATATGTTCCAAATAAAAGAGTAAAAAATAATATATGTAAACCTATTCTTTTAAATAGTTTTTTAAATTTTCCTTGAGAGATAAAAAACCAATCCACTAATAAAATTAATAGTGGCATAACCACAATTATTTCTTTAGTGCATGTTGCAAAAGGTACTAGTGAGAAAGAAAATAAATATAAAAATATTTTTAATAATCGCTTTGAAGTAAGTGATGCGTAAATGAATAATAACAAAATAGCAAATGTGAAGAATACAACTAGCCCTTCAAGGCGCATTTGTGTGATATAAGTTACAGTTTGAGTTTGTGTTGGATGCAGTAGAAAAATCCCTGATGTTATAAGGCTTATTATATATGAATTTTTTTTAATAAAACTTGATTTGGAAAAATTACCTAATAATTTTAAAAGAATAAAAAAGATGAATATTCCTATAGAAATATGAATTATAAGATTAATAATACGAAATGCGAATGGATTTGTTTGCCAATATTTATAGGTAAATTTATTTAAAAATCTGGATATCCATCTACTATTGGTAAACCATTCACTGCTTAAAATATTTGTTTTTCCAGCTTTTAGTACATGAATATTTTTTGTTATTGTTGGTAGATCATCATATAAAAAACCATACCATAGTGATGGATAGTAAAAAATTAATGTGATTAAAGAAAGAATTGTTGGTGGAAGGATTTTTTGCCATAAAAAAAGTTTTTTATATTCCATAATTACATAATTTTTTAACAGGTTTTATGATTGTTTATCGGTTTTGGTTTTTTGGGCAGGGGTTGTTTGTTTTAATATATTTTGTAATTCACTAAATTTCATGCTTCCTTTTCCATCAGTTACCTTTTTTTGAATTTTTAGTTTGGCGATTTCATTTTTTACCATTTGTTTGAATTTATCAGGAGCTTCAACTTTTAATAATTTATTGAGATATTCTGTTGCTTCCTGAGTTTTGTTCATTTTTTCTAGACATGCAGTTATTCTAAAGTGTGATTGAGCTATTGGTTGAGGAAGAGATAAAGCCTTCTGGAAAAGTTCAAGAGCATTAGAAAATTTATTTTCAGAAAAATATGTTTCTGCAAGATTATAAATATATTTGCTTTCAAGAGGATATTCTTGTGAAAGTTGATTGTAGATTTGACGTGATTTTTTTATTTGGTTGATCATAAAATATGCATTTGCTAGATTAAATCTTATTTGAGGGGTATTTACTCCACGTCTTAATATTTGGTGGAATGATTTTATTGCTTCATCATATTTTTTCAATTTCATACTCATTTGAGCTAATGTAAAAAATCCTTGTGGATTATCAAGATCTCCTTCAGTTGCTTTTTTAAAGTATTGCCATGCTTTTTCTTCGTTCTTTTTTTCAATATATAATCTTCCCAAATTATAATATGCTTTTCCGTAATGTCCTCGTAATTTTATGGCTTTATTTAGGCATTGTTCTGCTTCATTATATATTTTTTTCTTTAATAGAAGTGTTCCTAAATTATTATGAGCTTCTGCATAATTTGGAAAAATAATTATTGCACCTTTTAGGGCGCTTATGGCTTTATCTATATTTCCCTTCATAGAGTAAGCAACTGATATATTGCTTAAAGGATCAGCGTAATATCTATCTAAGGAGATAGCTTTTTTATAATGTTTAATTGCTTTATCTACTTTGCCTGCTTCAGATAAGGCTACACCATAGTTGTTATGTCCACGAGCTTTTTGAGGTGCTTTCTTTACAATATCGCCCCAAAAATTTTCTGGAGATTTCCATACAGTATTTCTGTTTAGTGTTCCGAGTCCAATTCCTATCATTAAAATTGATATCATTGATAATTGGTAATTAACTGAATTTAGAAATGTAGGAATTTGTTTAAGATTATGTATTGCAAGTTTTATAAGATATACGAGTGACACAGCAATGATAAAAATCCATCCAACAGAGGCAAGATATGTTTTGTAATCACATATTAATTCTGGAGATGGCATAATTGAAGATCGTGGAGCTATACTTATTAAAAACCAAAATATACCGAAAGCGAAAAAAGAACCTTTCTTTTTTATTGTATTAAACATAGCAAGAAAAGTTATTGAAATTAAAGCTAAAAAAGGGAAAAAAGAATCTATTGAAAAAAAACTTTCCGATAATTTCCAGTCATATTCAACGCTTAAATTAAAAGGCCAAATAAACATCCAGAGATAGTGTAAAACTACTTTAAATTGTGATATTAAAAATGACGATGCAGTTATTGTATCGTATGCATGTTTAGTTAAAATATTTCCTCTGTTATTTGATACTTGCATGCTGAATGTAAAAATTCTTTTTAACATTTCTATTCCCCAATTTCCTAAAAAGAAGAGAATTGTTATTGTAAATATTGAGAAAAAAAGAATAGATATAATGAATCTTTTTTTAAAATTTTCCCACCTTCCTTCTGATATAAAAAACCAGTCTACAAGTAAAATTAAAAAAGGAAGTAGTACAAAAATTTCTTTAGCTCCACCTGATAGTAAACATGATGTTATTGCCATCATTGAAAAAATAATTTTTAGAAAGATATTTTGGGTTTTAAATATTTTTACATAAAAAAGGATTGTGGCTAGAATAAAAAGAGTTGCAAGTCCTTCCATTCTGGCTTGGATAACATAAGAAACTGTTTGAGTTTGAACAGGATGTAATAAAAATAATGCAGAGGTTGTAAAAGCAATAATTAAGGCATTATTTAAAAAAAAAGGTTTAGTTTTTAGAAATCTGCATAGTTCTAGTATTAAGAAGAATAATATTAATCCTGTAAGAATATGTATTATTAAATTTGTTAATCGATAGATAAATGGATTGAATTCTCCAAATTGATAATTGACTCTATTTAACCAAAAAGACATCCATCTTGAACTAAAAAAACTTTTCCATGGAATATCAAAGCGAATTCCAAAATTTTTTGTTATATTTGCAAGGTCGTCAAATTGGAAAGGATAATTTAATGATGGCCAATAAAAAATTGCGGTAAGAATTGCTAAAATAGAAGGAGGTATGATTTTTTGTAAAAAAGACAATTTATTATTTGAATGTTTAATTATAAAACTATCACTTGAATAAGTTACACTTTTAGATGATAGATTCTTTTTTTTTCTACTCATTTTTCTCCTATATTTTTTATTTGAAAATAGCTTAAGTTTGAAGTCAATAAAAACTATCAAACAAATTGTAAATGTAAAAAGCTAAGATGTCGAATAAAAAATTAATAAATTTGCCCCTTTTACGATTTTTAAAAAATTTTGCTAAAATGAAGTAATAAAGATACTTTTTAGAGTTTTATTGATTTTAATTTTTAGAATAGAAAGTTTATGTATGGTGATAAATGAAATTGTAGATTTTTTAGCAATTATAGCAACAATAATTCCTGTTTTTTTGATTTCTATATCATTTCATGAATTTTCTCATGCTTTTATTGCATATTTGTTGGGTGACGATACTGCAAAAAATTACGGACGATTAACTTTAAATCCGTTAGCACACCTTGATTTTTGGGGTACAACTTTTTTTATATTTTTAAGGTTTGGATGGGCAAGACCGGTTCCTGTTAATCTAGATAATTTTAAATATCCAAGATTATATTCATTTTTAACTTCTATGGCAGGTCCATTTTCAAATTTTATTTTGGCTTTTTTATCGTTTTTACTTTTAAAGCATTTTCCAATTTCGTGGTTTTCTCTACCTATAGCAAAAAGTTTAATACAGATTTTTCAGGTAAGTGCTTCTGTAAATGTAATGCTTGGAGTTTTTAATCTTCTTCCAATTCCACCGTTAGATGGTTCAAGTTTGTTAGAGTTGATTTTGCCTGAATCATTAAGTTATGTTATGGAATGGTTGTATGAATATTATTTTTATATTTTTTTAGCTTTATTTTTTCTTCCAGGAGTAAGACAGGTATTTTTTAGAATTTTGTATGTTTTGATTACATTTGTAGAAAATTTTTTATTTAGTTTAGTTTTTTAAATTTGGAGAGTATAAAAGATGTTGAGCAAAGAATTTATTGATTTTTTGGCAAGTGTTGCCATAATTTTTCCGGCTTTTTTGATTGCTCTTTCGTTTCATGAATTTTCTCATGCTCTTGTTGCATATTTGTTGGGTGATGATACTGCAAAAAAACTTGGAAGGCTTACGTTAAATCCTTTTGCACATCTTGATTTTTGGGGGACCATATTTTTAATATTTGTAAGGATAGGTTGGGCAAAACCTGTGCCATTTAATCTTAAAAATTTTAAGCATCCACGAATATATTCAGTTCTTACTGCTCTTGCTGGTCCATTCGCAAATTTTATTTTAGTTTTTGTGTCTTTTTTGCTTTTAAAATATTTTCCTTTATTAGGTTTTTCTGTTCCTATAACTACAAGTTTTATGCAGGTTTTTGAAGTAAGTGCTACTATAAATGCTATGTTAGGAACTTTCAATTTGCTTCCAATTCCACCACTTGATGGGAGTCATTTTATTTTTGCACTTCTTTATAAAAAATTCCCTCAAGCTATTGTTTGGTTGTATAGGTATTCATTTTTTCTTTTAATTATGATACTTATTATACCTTTTACGAGAATAACTTTGATAAAGCTTATTTTTTATGTTCGTGATCTTATAAGATCGTTGGTTTTTTAATTTGAAAAGAAATAATTATGAATAATGATTTAAATAAAATTTTATTTACATTAAAAAAGGGGACATCTCAAGTTTTGCCTGCGGATGAGCTTGAAAAAAAATTGAAAATCAAAAAAAAATTGAAAATAAAGTTAGGTTTAGATCCAACAGCACCGGATTTGCATCTTGGTCATGCTGTTGTTTTGAGTAAGTTAAAACAGTTTCAAGATTTTGGTCATGATATAATTTTTTTAATTGGTGATTTTACTGCAAAAATTGGTGATCCAACAGGACGAAGCAAAACTCGTCCACCATTATCGGCAGAAGATATTGAAAAAAATTCTAAAACATATTTGGATCAAGTTGGGAAAATTTTAGATATAAAAAAAACTACGGTTAAATATAATTCAGAATGGTTATCAAAATTATCTTTTGAAGATTTAATTCGCTTGTGTGCAAAAGTTACTCTTGCACGTTTGATTGAGCGTGATGATTTTGATGAAAGATTAAAAAATAATATTGCTATAGGATTTCATGAATTATTTTATCCAGTTATGCAGGGATATGATTCAGTTGAATTAAAAGCTGACATTGAATTGGGTGGAACCGATCAGACATTTAATCTTTTAATGGGAAGATTTTTACAAGAACAATTTGGACAAGAACCACAGATAATTATGACATTACCAATTTTGGAAGGTCTTGATGGTGTACAAAAGATGTCCAAGAGCCTTGGAAATTATGTTGGTTTGTGGGAGTCAAGTGATATTGCTTATGGAAAATTGATGTCGATTTCTGATGAGTTAATGTTTAGATATTATTTTTTATTACTAGAAAAATCAGAAGAAGATATTAAAAAGATGCAAAAATGTATAAAAAAAGAAACGTTGCATCCAATGAAGCTTAAAAAAGAAATGGCTTTTGAAATTATAAAGAAATTTTGGTCTGAAAAAGAAGCTCAGGAAGGACAACAAAAATTTGAAACGCTTTTCCAAAAAAAAGATTATTCTGCTGCAACAGAAATTGGGTTACCAACGGATACACAAAATCCATTATGGATTGTTCAGTTTTTAAAAATTCTTGGGGCGGTATCATCAACTTCTGATGCCAAAAGATTGATAGATGATGGAGCTGTTTTGATTGATGGTAAAAAAATTAAAGATTTTAAAGCTAATATTGAGTGGAAAACTGGGATGATAATAAAAGTTGGAAAGCATCGAATTTATAAGTTGAAGTAATTTAATTTATGATATTGTAAAAAGGAGAAGTAATGAAGAAATACATAAAAAGGATAATAATATCGATTATTATTCTGATATCGATTGTTCTTATTGGGTATGGTGGATATCGACTTTATGATTATGCTGTTACAGAGGCAACTAAGAGAATAAAAGAAGGTGTTAAAGAGGGTATTGGAAGCGCAATAAATCCTTTAAGTTGGCCAAGGAAGATTTTTAAAAAGTAAAAGAGTATTAAAAGAAAATTACTTTGCTTATTTCTGAATATGTTTATTTCTGTGCTAATTTTAACATTTACTTATAATTACAAGAATGCAATCAGTAACATTAATGAAAATTAACCGAATTTGAAAGTGGAGCAAAAATGAAAAAAAATTCTTTGATATTACTTATAATAAGTTTTTTCATTATAAACAATTATACAAATGCCGAAAATTGGTTTAAAGCTGAAAAAGAAAAATCTGGAGTTGTTAAAATAACAGTTTCAAATAAACCATTTGAGGTCAAAACCATTCTAGGATTAAAATTTTTTGGGAAAATATTTGGAAAAAATGAACTGTTTAATAAATTTTTAAAACATTTAAAAGATTTTAATAAATCTAAAAACGTAAATGAAATACATCTTGATTTTTCTAATACAGAAATAAAAGATTATCATTGCAATCAGCTAAGACATTTTGAAAAAATAACTGAATTATTTTTTTCTCGTTGTCACAATATAAAAGGCTCTTTTTTTAAAAAATTTTTAGGAAAATTTAATAATATCAGAATACTTGTGTTTAACGAGAGTTCTATTAAGGAAAATTATCTACAATATATTCCAACGGCTCACCTTGAAGAATTAGATATTTCTGACAACAAAGCAATTACTGGAGAGTTTTTTGTTGCAATAAAAAATAAACTCACAAAAATAAAAAAATTGGATATTTATAATTGTTCCATTAAAGAAAAATATTTAACTTATTTACCAACTATTAATCTTGAGGAACTTGATGTTTCTTACAATATTGATATAACAGGAAAATTTTTGAGAGAGTTAAAAGGGAAACTTATAAAACTTAAAGGTCTTTGGATAGACAATTGTTCAATAAATGATGAATATTTAAAAGATCTACCAACCACTAACTTAAAAGAACTGCAGGTTACAGGAAGATATATTTCTGGAAAATTTTTAAAAACGTTAAATGGTAAATTAATAAAACTTGAACAATTAAGTTTAGATGATTGTAATATTGAAGATGAAAAATTGGAAAATGTTCCAGTATATTCACTCAAACAACTACTTCTTAGGGGAAACAAAAAAATTACAGGTCAGTTTTTAAATAAAGTTAAGTGGCCAAAAAAAACAAGAGTAAAAATATTTTTTGATGAATATCAAAAAGAAATAATTAAGAACATGCTTTTAAAGCAATTTTCTGAAAAAATAAATGTTGAATTTTCATAGTTTACGGCTTTTAGTTAAAAGCTAAATACATTATTAATTTCAATGGTCGATAAGTTGAAGTAAAAACGGAGCCTCCTTCGTTAAGTTTTTGTAATCTTTTTTTGATTTAGTTGTATAGTCAAGGATAAATTATTTTTTTGATAATTGGTAATTAGTCGAAAAAGGATTTGCTTGATATTACAAAATATTTTTTTAGATTGTACTTTGATAAACATGGGTCTTTATTAAATGGACGGATAAAATTAATTTTTGTTTTTTTATTTACATGCTCACAATTATTTTATAAAATTTATTTTTATCGAATAAGTTCAACGCAAAAGAAGAAAGGGTTTTTGTGAAAAAAATAAATTATGTTTATGTTACGATATTCTTGGTTTTGTTTTCGACTAATGTTTCTTTTACAAAAGATTTAGGGAGTGACATTTCTAAGACATGTGGATTGTCAGAAGTTTATCCTGCTCTTATTAAAGCGATAGAAGAAAATGACATGATTCTGTTCAACGAACTTTTAAATAGTGGTGAAGATGTAAATTGTGTGGATTTTGATAATGAAACTCCACTCCATAGGGCTGCAGAATATAATAATGTTAAAGCAATCAAGGAACTAATAAAACGAGGAGCTAATAAAGACGTAAGAGATAATGAAGGGATGACGCCATTACATTATGCCGTAGTATACAATAATATACAGGCGATAAAGCAACTTATAACTTTGGGAGCAGATAAAAATATAAAGGATAATGAACTATATACATCTTTATACTGGACGATACTTTTGAATAATTTAGAAGCAATGGAAATGTTGCTAAAATTAGGATGTGATCCAAATGCTTTTGATGATGATTATAATACTCCATTGCATCTTGCAGTAGTAATGAATCGAACAAAAATGATAGAAAAACTTTTAGAGTTTGGAGTAGACGTAAATGCACAAAATGATGATTTGCTAACATCTCTTCATTTAGCAGTGTGTATGAACAATGTAGAAGCAACGAAAAAGCTTTTGGAATTTGGAGCAGATGTACATATACAAAGTAGTAATTTGGTAACACTGTTGGAATTTAGAGCAGATGTACATATACAAAGTAATAATTTGGTAACACCGCTTCAATTCGCTATTAAACTTGGTAGAGAAGAGATTATATTGTTGCTTAACAAATTTGATGCTGATGTTATTAATATAGAAAATAATGTTTATCAAAATGTAAAAGAGAAGGATACTATTGCAACAGGTGTCTTTTTAGAAAATGATCCCGATCTTATCAAAACAGTAAAACAAAATGATATTGAAAATCTTAAAAAACTTTTGAAGAAAGGAGAAGATGTTAATTGTATTGATTCTAACAACCAGAGTCTTTTACATTGGGCAATATATTTCAATAATAATTATGCATTAACAGAAATTTTAAAATATAATCCAGATATCAACGTAAGAGATAATGAAGGGATGACGCCATTACATTATGTCGCAGTATGCAATAATATACAGGCGATAAAGCAATTTATAACTTTGGGAGCAGATAAAAATTCAAAGAACAACGATCTGCTTACACCTTTACACTGGACGATACTTTTGAATAATTTAGAAGCGATGGAAACATTGCTAAAATTAGGATGTGATACAGAAGTTCTTAATGAAAACTTGCAAACCCCGTTATATTTAGCAATAATGTTAAATAGAACAAAATTAATAGAAACACTTGTGAAATTTGGAGCAAATATAGATACACAGGATGATTATCTACAAACACCTCTACATGTTGCAGCAGGAATGAATAATATTGAGGCGATAGAAAAGTTTTTATCCCTTGGGGCAAGTGTAAATGTTAAGGATGATATTAACGAAACGCCTCTTCATTTAGCTACGGAGTTTGGGAGAGAAGAAGGCATGTTGTTGCTGGTCACATTTGGTGCAGATACTAGTATGAAAAATGATGATAATCAAACAGCCTTAGATATATACCTTAAGAGAACATCATTATCAGAAAAACAACCGAACTTTGATATTATCAAATTGCTTTCTTAGGTTTATATAACAAAGTGATAGAATTTGATTTTAGTTTACAATATATCAAAACGATTTTAGCAACATTTAATACAGACAGGCCAGAAGATATTTGTTATACAGTCGCAAAGTCCCATTAGGACAAAACTGATACCCCCTTTTGAAAGTGTGAAAATCATGAGTAAAATAATAATAAGGTTGAGGTTTATTTAAAAAATATCTAAAATATGGGGGGATATGAAAATGAGAAGAATAGCATTTTCAATCATTTTGTTATCAATTGTTTCTTTTAGTTTGGTTCAATGTAAAAAAGATCCAAGTATAGCTAAAGACATTTCTCAACAATTTTTTAATAAACTTAAAAATAAAGTTTCTGACTTAGAAAACATGCTGAAAAAAGCGGGGGCTGGAATTGCAACTGAAGCAGCTGTTGAGAGTGCATCAACAGCAGTAGGAATTTTCTTAACTGCATTGCCATTTCTTCCATAAAATATAATGATTAATTCTGCTAATTAGGTTTATATATGAATAAAACAGCCCAACTAGTTATCCATTTTGAAAAAAAAAATTCTTTTCTGGCGTTAATTGTAATGTCAGTAATGATTATAGTGATGACAGTTGGGTTGTTTTATTTTTCTCGATCAAACATTATTTTTTTTCCAGGTGTTTCCTTTCTTAGTTTTTTGATTTCTTTTGTTATAAAAGCTGTTCTTTATTTTGGGATTGGTTTATTTACATTTGGTATAATATATGGCCTTTTTTCTATGCAATACAAGGGTCCTGCAGCGATTCTTGATCGAAATGGAATATGGATTAAACATTACAATTTTATTCCTTGGAAAAATATTGAGGAATTTACTTCATATCCAATGTTTGGGACTGTAGAAGGCATCGGGATTAAGGTCAAGGACGTAGAAGTTTTATCCAAACAGTCTGATTGGAGTGGTAAGTTAGGGATATTTTGGGCAAAATTGTTTGGCAATTATCATATTACGCTTTCAAATATTGATATCAAAAATGAGGATATAATATCTTTTGTTCGTCTATATATTTAAAAAACCCTCTTGTTTATTAAAAGTGCGACAGATTATATCTACAGTTTTTCTAGTGCCATAGGGAAAGTAAAAGGAGCTTATGATTATGGTGAAAAAGATGGGATGGTAAGATATCTGCTAGAACTAAGTAATCGGGCATATGAATATTTTAAAAGTTCGGAAGTTGAGGAAAAATGACAACTTATAAAATTGGTACTTTCGAACTTAAGAATCGAGAACGAAAAAGTGCTCTAAGACGTACAAAAATTCTTCGACTTAATACTAAATTGTTCGGATTGTCACTTATGACGGCCCTTAGTTGACGCTGCCTGTGCGCCATAGCTTTATGCGAAGGCGTATTTCGCAACAAAGTTATTAAATTCGATTTTAGTTTTCACCATATTCAAACAGTGTTTTCTAGTTTTGAAATGTTTTTATGATTGGAGTTTTGAACCATTCAAATAGAAACTTTTAGTTGGCGATAAGCCTATAAAAATCGCAAAAATAACCAATTTATACCATTCGTGCAAGTAATTTATATTTGTTAAAATAATTAAGGTTATTAGTTTCATGTAAATGCGAAAAGTAAATTTACATGATTTGTTTATCTATTATTTTTCAGTGGAGGTTAACATGAAATTAATTAAGAAAATCTTGTTAGGTTCATTATTTATTGGTTTTTACTTTTTTAGTTTGAATGCAATGGAAAATATTGAATCGACTCAAAAAGTTGGTTCTGCAGAAACCAAAATTTCAGAGAAAAATTTTAAAAATGAAAAAAAAGAGATTGTTGTTTTATATTCAGGTGGTTTAGATTCAAGTGCTTTGGTTGGCATGTGTGGAGCAAGAAAATATGATATTGTACATTTATTAACATTTGATAATGGTGCACAGTATAATTTAGAGATGTCTAAAATAAAGTTAGATGAATTCAGAAGAGTTTTTCCAAAGACAACATTTATACATAAAATTATTTCTGTTCGATATTTATTTAAAGAAATTTCATTAATTGATATTGAAGAAGATATTTTGCAATATAAAACAAATTTACTTTGCGTTGGATGTAAAATGTCTATGCATGCTTTTGCCGTTATATATGCAAAAGAAAATAATATTAATATTGTTATTGATGGTTTTGTAAAGAGACAAAACCATTTTCCGGAACAGGATCAAAGTTTTATAGATGAAATAAAGAAAATATATAAAAAATATAATGTTGTTTATAAAAGTCCTTTATATTTTATTGTGCAGGAAAAGAAGGATGTTAAAAATATTTTATCCAGATATAATTTATCTACCAAAAGCATTGAGCCAGAATGTTTATTTGGGAATACTTTTTCTACATCTACCAGTAAAAATATTAGAAAATATATTAGATCTAAAAGAAAAAAAACGTATAAATTTATAGATGAATTTTTAAAAGAATCGACGCTTTTAATATAAAATATTTTTTAGGGAAATAATTGATGACAATAATTAGATCAAAAAAAATTTTTTTTATAAGTGAATGTTTAGTTAATCAAAATATTAGGGCTTATGGTGTTGGTAATATGAAAGGCGAGGGTCCTGTTGCAGATCTAATAAATCTACTAGTTAATAATGGAGTGGGTTTAACAATTGTTTCTTGTCCTGAAATTTGTTATGAAGGATTAAAAAGGAAGGCCTGTGGGAAGGAACATTATAATAACTCCGAATATAAAAAATTATGTAATATTGAAGCAGAGAAAGTTGTTAAACGTTATAAGCTTTATTTAGATGATAATTATAAGATTGGAGGCTTTTTGTGTGTAAATGGATCTCCATCTTGCGCAATTGATTATTGTTATACGGGTAAACAAGGGGATGAAAAAACATTTGTGCCTGGAGTTTTTATCGAAAGTATTCAGGAAAAGCTTAAAGAACAAAATTTAAATTTAAAATTTATTGGAGTACGAATGAAAAGCTTAGGTTTTGTTCTTTCTAGAGTGAAAGAAATTATTTTAGATATGAAATAGAATTTATTGTGTAGATTTGTGTTGGTTTTATAAGATCAACAAACTTCTAAATAACAGCACAGATAATGCGGCAGATTATATCTACAATCTTTCTAGTGCCATAGGGAAAGTAAAAGGAGCTTATGATTATGGTGAAAAAGATGGGATGGTAAGATATCTGCTAGAACTAAGTAATCGGGCATATGAATATTTTAAAAGTTCGGAAGTTGAGGAAAAATGACAACTTATAAAATTGGTACTTTCGAACTTAAGAATCGAGAACGAAAAAGTGCTCTAAGACGTACAAAAATTCTTCGACTTAATACTAGATTGTTCGGATTGTCACTTATGACGGCCCTTAGTTGACGCTGCCTGTGCGCCATAGCTTTATGTGGAGGCGTATTTCGCAACAAAGTGGTTGAGTTTGACTTTAGTTTGCATCACATCAAAACTGTTTTAGCAACGTTTAATTCAGACAGGCAAGAAAATACCTGTTATACAGTCGTAAAGTCCAATTAGGGCGAAAAATACACCCCTTTTTAATTCATAAAAAACAGGAGTAAAATAATAGTAAGGCTGAGGGTTATTTGAAAAATATCTAAATATGGGGGATATGAAAATGAGTCATACTACGCTAAGGCTACGAATAACAAGAAGAATAGCATTTTCAATCATTTTGTTATCATTTATTTCTTTTAATTTAATTCAATGTAAAAAAAATCCAATTGTAGCCAAAGATTTTTCTCAACAATCTTTTAATGAACTTAAAAATAAAGTTTCTGAATTAAAGAGTCTTGTAAAAAAGGCTGAAGCTGAGAAAATAAAAAATCCAACAAAGAAAATTTCTGAAAAAATTCAATATCAAATTCTTGAAAAAATAAAAAATATATCACATTTTCTTTTTGAGCAATTTAAATTTGTTTTAGATAAATCTGATAAAATTATTTCTAAAAAAGCTTTTATTGCAACAATGCTTTTTCTTGGACCATTAATGTTCGTTTGTAGTAAACTTTTTGGTATCAATTTTCTAGGAAAAATAATAAACAAAATTGCAGGAGTTTTTTTGAGCGGAGGAAGTGATGTTACAAAAAATATAGCTGATGCTGTTATTGAGAAAACACCTGAAATTACTGAAATTGTAATTAATAAAGGTCAAAATATTGCCGAAAAAATCATTGATACCACAATAGAACAAATTTCAAAACAACCAAAGGGCGTGGTGAAGGTTGCAGGAGCATATGGTGTTTTTATCGGCGGTTTGTCCTTTTTAACCACAGTAGCCGTAAAAGGTGGTGTCAAACTTGGTGAAGGAACCGTCTTCTTGCTTGCAAAAGGAGTTAGCTTGACAGGATATGGAGTCTCAAAAGTTGCTTCTGGTTCTGTTACTGGATTACAAAAAGCATTTGGTTTATCATCATACCTAACAAAAAAACTTACCTTTATCTCTATAGATATATTAAAAAATTCTCACGCTACTATTAAAATATGGTCAACATTACTCCCACTTTTAAGTCTTCCTAGATTTCCAGGTGGAATTGTTTTTGTAGAGGCATAAAACGATAATGTTTTTTACATATTTACGACAGAATATATTTATGTTAACTTTTTCCAGAAAAAGTATAATTATAGATACAATAAAAAGGAGTTTTTAGCATGAATATATTTATAAATAAAAAATTTAATTTATTTTTTTTGACATTGCTATTTTCAAGCACACTTTTATATTCTTGCATCCCTTTGCATTTTTATAATCAAAAAGATTTTGAAAAAGCAAAATCAGGAAATAGATTATTATTTGGAAAAAATTTGTTTAATGCAAATTTATTTAATGCAAATTTATCTTATGCAAATTTATTCTATGCAGATTTATCTTATGCAGATTTATCTTATGCAAATTTATTCTATGCAAATTTATCTTATGCAAATTTGTGTAATACCAACTTCGAAGGTGCTGATTTAACTGGAGCAAATTTAGAAGACGTAAAAGTTGATGCTTACACAAACTTTAAAAACGTGAAAGGTTTGACAGAAAATCAAAAAGTTATTTTATTTGCAATGATTGAAGAAAAGAAAAAAGAAGAAGAAAAAAGACAAAAATATTATGATGAGTTGGGAAATAAAATTACAAATTTAATTTGTTCTTCTTCAAAAAAAATTGTCTCTTTTTTGCTTTTACTTCCAAAGCATATGGTATTAAAAATCATTAATCGAATTTATTCTAACCAAGAGAATTAATACTTTTCTTCATTCATATCTCTCAATCTAACAAACAATTTTTTCCCTAAATTCCAATAAAAATTAACAGTTTACATTTACATTTTTGTTGATACTATATTTCGTAATTTTAAAAATAGAATAATGTTTTAAAACACTATTAATTTTTTCATAAGGAGTTCTTTATGAACCACGTGTCTTTTAAATTATTTATTCTATCGCCATTTTTAATAATACTTTCTTATATAAAACTACTATTTTTTGACTATAGAAATTTGTGAAAAATATCATAGTAATTAAACCAATAGTTTTATAGTAAGGAGATAATTGTGATTAGATCAAAGTGTTTCTATTTGTTTTCTTTTTTTATAGTTTTTCAAACAACATTTTTATTTTCAGGCTTATTTTCGGATAACGTCATTATGATTTCACCAAACAAATATTGTAAAGTTAAAGATTTAAAGCCAGGGGATTGTGTTACTGCTTTAGATAGTACATCAGATAAACATAAATTTCACGAGCAAAAAAAAAACAGAAGAAAAAGCAACTCTTGAACTTCAGAAAAAGGGAACCGTTGAAAAAATAAAGATACGTTATGAATAAAAAAGAAATCTGGCGCTGGTGGAATCCAGCGCCCCTTACTAAAGAACATGAAGTTGGTGATTTTTGTTATAAAGGAGCTAATGGTCTATTTGCTACCTTTTATGACGGAAAAGATGAACCAATAACATTTTTATTTAAAGGACGCATAGAGGCTTTTCGCTTTACTGACGAAGGATCAATATTGTCAGTGTTTAAAAATGTTGAATTTAAAAAGGGAGAAACATTTAATTTTTGCGCAACTGGAAACTTCATCATAGAAAACTCAAAACTTAAACAAGAAATCATAATGCGTGAAGGTGGAGTTGCTTGGGAATCAGAAGAAGTTATCCATTTTCTTTTTTCTACACAAGATGGTGTATTTGAGGTGCTTACTGACAGTGAACCAGTTCTTGTAAAAGAAGAAAAGTTATAGAATCTTCATGTCCTTCATAATGTTTTAACTGCATCTAATTAGAAAGTTTTTTAATGAATAAAACAATATTTTTTTTTATTTTTGTTTCTTTTCTTGTTTTTCCTACTTTTACAAAACTACAGACTCAGAAATCCGAAGAAAAAGAAAAAATAGTATTTACCAGTGAGGACGTTGCTAAATTAAAAAAACAGGCATTAACTCGACTTGTTAAAGGTTTAGGATTTTTGGGTGGAGCAGCAATTATTTATAAAATAAATCAGTACATAGTTAGAAATTCTTTGAAATATCATATGATCAAACATATGAGTTTAGATAGAAAGCAATTTGATCTATTAGATAAAGAGTTTTTAGATGAAATAAAGAATCAAATAAATATAGGTGCTCAAGACTGGATGAATAAACCCTGGAACTTTGAACTTCCAGGAGACTCTATTTTTAGGTATTTAATTTTAGGAACTTTTTTAGCAGTTACATATGCTTTGGCAAGTGTGGGATTAATGAGTACTATCAGTGGTGTGTATAGCTTGTGGAATCTTCCAAAAGAGGGAGATTCTATTGAGTTATCTCCTTTTCTACGTGATATTCTTATTGCAAGTCTAAAAAAAGAATAGGTTATTTAATATTTTATTCTATTAAAAAGATGGCTGTGACAGTTCCCCTACGCTAAAGCTGCGGAGGACAACTTTCGCCATTTGTATCAAAGTTAACGGTTCTAACTAATAATTCCTTTTTAGCGAAAGATGGCTTGCCAACTGAAGCCTTGGCGAAAGTTGGCGGCCCTTAGTTGACGCGTTTTGGAATAAAAAAGTTGAAATAGGGTGCGTTTAGAAAATATTAAAGCGATTTATTCTAATTTTAATCTACAAATTCTAATTTAGATTTTATATTAATTGTACACTATCAATTTTTTTCTGAACTGTTACATTTTTTGATTATGTTTTGTGTTTTATAAATGTTTTTCTAACGAAAAGGATTGTAGAATGTATTCAAAAAAATTTTATACAGGTATTGTTTTCTTTTTTCTATTCCTGGTTAGTGCAAAATTACAACCAACACAAAAAACTATTTTATGTGTTGGGATTCAGTGGGGTGATGAAGGAAAGGGAAAAATAGTTGATTTATTATCACAAGGTGCAGATATGATTGTTAGAGCGCAAGGTGGAAACAATGCAGGACATACGGTTGTTGTTGGAAACGAAGAATATAAATTACATTTAATTCCTTCTGGAATTGTTAATGAACAAACTAAATGTTATATCGGTGGTGGGGTTGTAATAGATCCTGAAGTATTATTAAAAGAAATTTCCAGTCTTGAAAGTCGTGGAATTAAAGTTATCGGTCGATTATTTATTTCTTCGTATGCTCATATCATAATGCCATACCATGGACAACTAGATAGAGATATTGAAAAAAGTAAAGGAAAAAGTGCTATAGGAACAACGGGACGGGGGATAGGTCCTTGTTATGCAGACAAGATAAATAGGATTGGAATACGAGTTGTTGATTTTATAAATCCTGAACGGCTAAAGAAGAGCCTCGAATTAAACCTGAAACTTGTAAATAATCAATTTGAAAAAATATATGGCCACGATGGTATGGATTTTGAAGCCATTTATAAAAAGTTGATATATATAGCTAAGCAATTGAGACCATATATTTTAGGTGACACTGAGTTTAGAATTAACAAGGGAATTTATGAAGGAAAAAAAGTATTGTTTGAAGGGGCGCAGGGAACATTGCTAGATATTACTTATGGAACATATCCATTTGTTACCTCTTCATCCACTATTGCAAGTGGTATTTGTTCAGGATGTGCTGTGGGTCCAACAAAAATTAAACACACTCTTGGTATTGTAAAGGCTTATACTACAAGGGTAGGTAATGGCCCGTTTCCAACAGAGGTATCAGAAGAAGAAATATTTTTAGATTATAAAAAAGGACGAGAGCTTGGTACTACAACTGGAAGAAAAAGACGCATAGGTTGGATTGATATCCCTCTTATAAAAACATCAGTAATATTTAATGGTGCAAATTCTATTGCTTTTATGAAGTTAGATATTTTGGATGATTTGGAAATAATTAAAATTTGTACTAGTTATGAATACAATGGAAAAATTTATGATGTAATTCCTGGTGAGTGTCCTGATCTTTCTCTTGTTATTCCAGTCTATGAAGAAGTTCCAGGTTGGCAAACCAAAACTACCGACATAACTTCATACGAAAATCTTCCTGATAATATGAAAGCTTACATAAGAAGAATAGAAGAGTTGTCTGGAGTTTATGTGAGTATTCTTTCGGTTGGACCGGGAAGAGATCAAACAATCTTTGTTCCTGGAAATCAACTTCCATTTACGTCATAAAAAAATTATTAAAATTATAAGCAGAAGCAACCTTAGAAGTTCAAAGCCCAGAAAGTCCAGAAAAAACTAAAATAAGATGTAGATATAAAGAAGATTGTAGAAAAACTTGAGAAGAAAATAAAGAAAAGTTTTTTTACTTTTTGTTTGCTTATTTTAACGTTTCTTAGCATGTTCCCAGAATATTTTTAAATCATATTCTAGTCAAGAGCCTTTTATTTTATTAAAAAGAAGGATTTTTTATAGATTGTATAAGATATACATAGTACATAATGATTGTGCAATGAATGATTTTGTAAAATAATTAACAAAAGAGTCTGTCTACGCTCTTTGAGCTACGCCGGACAGTCTTCGATCTCTTTACTATTTAATATTTATTCCATTAAAAAGATGGCTGTGCCAGGCGAAGCTTCACTATGTGAAGCGAAGACTGGCGGCCCTTAGTTGACGCTGCCTGTGCGCCATAGCTTTATGCGACGGCGTATTTCGCAACAAACTTATTGAATTTGATTTTACTTTGCAACACATTAAGACGGTTTTAGCAACGTTTAATTCATACAGGCAAGAAAGTATTTGTTATACAGTCGTAAAATCCAATTAGGACAAAACTGATGCCCATTTTGAAAGTGTGAAAATCAGGAGTAAAATAATAATAAGGCTGAGGTTTATTTGAAAAATATCTAAAATATGGGGGATATGAAAATGAGAAGAATAACATTTTCAATAATTTTGTTATCATTTGTTTCTCTTGGTTTGGTTCAATGTAAAAAAAATTCAATCGTAAACAAAGACGTTTCTCAACAATCTCTTAATGAACTTAAAAGTAAGGTTTCTGAATTAGAAAGCATCTTTAAAAAAGCAGAAGCTGAGAAAGCAAAAAATCCAACAAAGAAAATCTCTGAAAAAATTCAATATCAAATTCTTAATAAAATCAAAAATATATCACATTTTCTTTTTGAGCAACTTAAGTTTGTAGCAGATAAAAGTGATAAGATTATTTCTAAGAAATTTTTTATAACTGCTGTGTTGATAGCAGTACCGGCAGTTTCTCTTTACTGCAAATTTTTTACACCAAACTGGCTTTCTAAGATTACACAGTATTTTTCTTCAGAGATGACTCAAGGGGCTGCAACGCTTACAAAGGACGTTCTTACTGGAGTGGCAAAAGGAACAAGAGAGATTGTTGATGAAAAATTTGTAAAAGAAATTGTTGATAAAAGTATTAATTCGTTGGGAAATGTTTCTGACGTTGTAATTGATAAAGCCACAAATAAAATTTTGAGTAATCCAAAAACCTTAGCAAAAATTGGTATATTATGGTTTGGGTTTAAAGCAGTTACTAAGTATTTAGAAGAATTAATATCTCAAGGAGGTAGTTCCACTGCTGAATCAACAATTTCATTAATTTCAAAAGGAACAAATTGGACAGGTAAATCTATTTCTAAAGTAACTTCTATTTCTATTATTGGATTGCAAAAAGTAATTAATATATCACCTATTGTAACAAAAAAAATATTTTTATCTTCCATTGAAGCATTAAAAGGTGCTCCAAACACTATAAAAACATTTATAAAATTTTTACCTATTTTAAGTCTTCCTAGATTTCCTGGTGGAATCATTTTTGTAAAAGCTTAAATTAGCATATATTTATAAATATTCACGTTAAAAAATATTTATGTTAAGGTTTCTTTCAAAAATCGTAACATACATAACAATGCAAGGGAAATCTTAACATGAATCAATTTATAAACAAAAAAAATTATTTGTTTTTTTTATTATTAATAATTTCAATTTCTTTCTTATACTCTTATAATTTAAAAGATTTAGAAAAGGCAAAATCAGGAAATAGATATTTAAATAATTCAAATCTTAACCATGCTAATTTAAGTTTTGTAAAATTAAGTTTTGCAAAATTAAGTTTTGCAAAATTAAGATATGCAGATTTACATTATTCAGACCTACATTATTCAGACCTACATTATGCAAATTTAGACTATATCAATTTGTATTATTCTAATTTATCACATTCTAATTTATCAAATTCTAGCCTTAGATATGCAGATTTGTGTAGTACCAACTTCGAATGTGCGGATTTAACTGGAGCAAATTTAGAAGGCGTAAAAGTTGATGCTTATACTAATTTTAAAGATGTAAAAGGTTTGACAGAAAATCAAAAAGTTATTTTATTTGCAATGATTGAAGAAAAGAAAAAAGAAGAAGAAAAAAGACAAAAATATTATGATGAGTTGGGAAATAAAATTACAAATTTAATTTGTTCTTCTTCAAAAAAAATTGTCTCTTTTTTGCTTTTACTTCCAAAGCATATGGCATTAAAAATCATTAATCGTATTTATTTAAGTAAAGAAAATTAATATTTTTTTTCATTTATATCTCTCAATCTAACAAACAATTTTTTCCCTAAATTCCAATAAAAATTAACAGTTTACATTCACATTTTTGTTGATACTATATTTCGTAATTTTAAAAATAAAATAATGTTTTAAAACACTATTAATTTTTTCATAAGGAGTTCTTTATGAATCACGTGTCTTTTAAATTATTTATTCTATCGCCATTTTTAATAATACTTTCTTATATAAAACTACTATTTTTTGACTATAGAAATTTGCGAAAAATATCATAGTAATTAAATCAATAGTTTTATAGTAAGGAGATAATTGTGATTAGATCAAAGTGTTTCTATTTGTTTTCTTTTTTCTACACAAGATGGTGTATTTGAGGTGCTTACTGACAGTGAACCAGTTCTTGTAAAAGAAGAAAAGTTATAGAATCTTCATGTCCTTCATAATGTTTTAACTGTATCTAATTCGAAAGTTTTTTAATGAATAAAACAATATTTTTTTTTATTTTTGTTTCTTTTCTTTTTTTACCTACTTTTACAAAACTACAGACTTAGAAATCCGAAGAAAAAGAAAAAATAGTATTTACCAGTGAGGACGTTGCTAAATTAAAAAAACAGGCATTAATTCGACTTGTTAAAGGTTTAGGATTTTTGGGTGGAGCAGCAATTATTTATAAAATAAATCAGTACATAGTTAGAAATTCTTTGAAATATCATATGATTAAACATATGAATTTAGATAGAAAGCAATTTGATTTATTAGATAAAGAGTTTTTAGATGAAATAAAGAATCAAATAAATATAGGTGCTCAAGACTGGATGAATAAACCCTGGAACTTTGAACTTCCAGGAGACTCTATTTTTAGGTATTTAATTTTAGGAACTTTTTTAGCAGTTACATATGCTTTAGCAAATATGGGATTAATGTGTTCTATCAGTGGTGTGTATAGCTTGTGGAATCTTCCAAAAGAGGGAGATTCTATTGAGTTATCTCCTTTTCTACGTGATATTCTTATTGCAAGTTTAAAAAAAGAATAGGTTATTTAATATTTTATTCCATTAAAAAGATGGCTGTGCCAGTCCCCCTACGCTAAAGCTACGGAGGACAACTTTCGCCATTTGTATCAAAGTTAATGGTTCTAACTAATAATTTCTTTTTAGCGAAAGATGGCTTGCCAACTGAAGCTTTGGCGAAAGTTAAGAGTAATTGCAACAATTTGAATTATTTTTACCAGAACCTCTTTTTAGCAAAAGTTCTTCCAGAATGTGATTTTAAATATATTTCAAATTCTAAGGTTTTTCCTTTATCTCTAAAAGCTAAA
>JAGLWI010000004.1 GCA_023133515.1 Candidatus Babeliales bacterium
ATAAAAAACTAATAAATTACATTATTACATTACTTCCTATTCTCTGTCCAAATCTAAATAATCTATATCTTTCTTGTAATAAATTAACATATATACCACATGAAATAGGAAAACTTACCAAGCTAACAAATCTAAATCTTTCTTCTAATCAATTAAAAAGTCTATCCTATGAAATATTAAATCTTACTAACCTACAAGAGCTAGCTATTAATAGTAATTCCATAAAATCTTTGACAAATAAAATAGGAAATCTAATTAATTTACAAAAACTAACCCTTTCTGAAAACCAATTAACATCGATACCATCTGAAATAGGAAAGCTTACCAAACTAACAAGTCTAGATATCGCTCATAATAAATTAACATCTCTACCGCCTGAAATGGAAAATCTTACTAATTTAAAATTTCTATTTATTTTTAATAATAAATTAACACTCCCTGATGTTCCAAAAAATTTAATCTTAAATTCAAACACAATAATTGATATATTATAAAATACATTTTTCATGAGAAATATAAATCAATGGAATGCCATATTCAATTGATTTAATTTGACCCAAATTCTCCATAATTTTTTTAAAATAACCTAAAAACCAGCTATCATTTACAAAAAAACAAAGTATTTTATTTTTGAATTTATAATTTTTTTCAAATACAATTTTTGTAAAAAATATATCAGAGCAAATTTGTGGAATAATAACCATATCATCTGAGATCTCAAAAAAATCCACACCTTCTTTATCACATCCAGAATCAAATTCACCCTTCTCTTTTAAAAACATATTACAAGCCCATTTAAAATATTTCCATCTTGAAGGAAGTTTTTCTGTAAATGGAACACAATGTTTTTTGTCATAAAAATTTTTTATACGACCTTTATTTAACCAATAAACAGTTTGAAAAATTTTTGTACTATCACACTCTAAAACTATTCTTTGAGACCCCAAAAGAAAATGCGCGTTATCCGGTAATGCACAACCCCACAATTTTACGTGTTCTAAATTTTTATTCAAGCAAAATGGATAAAAAGTTTCAGGAGAAACAATGATTAAATTTTTACATTCAGAAGAATATTTTTCTAGATCAAGTTTACAAAGTTCATGATAAATATTTTGTCCCAAAATACTGGCACTAATTTTTTTGCCTTTTTTGTCAAAAGAATTAAAAGTTGGCTTTAAGTAAAAAAATTTAAAATCATTTTTTTTAAAATTGTACTGCTGTGGCAATGAAAAACAAAAAATCAAACTATACAAATATAAAAACCATTTATACTTTGCCAATGGAATAAATGGATTTAAAAATGGATAACCTTCCACCCTTCCCAAAAACCACAAAGAATAATTTTGTAAAAAAAAGTAGAAAAAAATTGTACTTATTATAAATCCAAACCATCTAAAAATCAGAAACCAGAGAGAACTTAAAATAAAAGCATAAAATATAACAAAAAAATAAATTAAAGTTGCTTGTAAAAAAGTTGCGTTTGACTTTGAAACCAAAAGCTCATACAACCAGATAAAATGGATTAAAAAAACAACCAAACCCCAAAGCGCCCCATGATAACACCTTTTAAAGCTTGGCAATTTTGAAATTTTCTCACGACTCATAAATAAAAGGAAAAAAGAAAATATAATTAAAAAACCAAATTGATCTGGAAAAAAGAATGAAATATTAAATAAGATTGCCGATAGTAAAATTTTGAATAATAAATGATTTTTTATTTTTTGAAACTTCATTATCTTTAAAAATTTTACAACTCAAACGACACAACTCGTTTTTACCATCCTGCAAAACAACGCTAATAAAAAGCGCTTGGGCTTTTTTAAACTTTTGTATTATTAGCATCGATTTCAAATTATTCATATCATTATTATTATAAATAATCTTTATAAAACTACTCAGATCAATAATTTTCGGTTCTTTTAAATAATTTTCAAAATTCTGTTTTGCAAGGCTACACCCATAATTCAAAAGACTCTCGGTTAAATAAAAATTTTTATAAAATTTTTCACGTTGTAAAGCAAGATCAAGAAACAAAGAAGATTTATACCAAGAACCAAGCACAATTAAACTTAATATTGAAGTCAAAGCAACTACCAATAAAAGCGCTGAGCCTTTTCTTAACCTCAATTTAATCCCCTATTCCTCAAACAAATAAAATGTTTTGCTTGACCCTCAAATTTCAACTCTACCATTTCAACAAATCTTCTATTCTTATCAAATTTTAAATCAATATTAATTTTATTCATATTATAATTCGCCCTGCTCACATTTTTATGTTTCCATTTTTTATTTTTAAAATCATAGTCACCCTCAATTCTTACAGCACCATCATCATTAAATTTCCAACCAACACAAACTTCATTCTCATTTCTTTTTTTATCCAGCATAATTTTTTTAAAAACTACGTCTTTATTCTCATCAAAACTCCAATCAAAAAAATTCCTGCTTGCACAAATTAAATCTCTTTTAAAAAGGTCTAAAGTAATGTTTGCCCTTATAACTTTTTCATTTTTTGAATTTGAAAAAACAAGATATTTTTGAGTACTTGTAAAAAAACTAAAAATAGCCAGCGAAAGAAAAGAAAAGATTAAAAGATAAATTAGAAGTTCTATAAGACTGAATGCTTTCAATTTCAACATGTTCCAATTAAATCCAATTTAAAAGTTTTATTATTAAAATATTTAAATGTAACAGTAATTTTTACAAATTTTGGTCCTAAAAAGTCCAATTTTTCGTTTGTTTTTGCATCCAAATGCTCAATATTTATTGAAAAATCTTTATTTTTTTCAAAAAGGTCAATTTTTTTTGTGCTTTTTATTTTTTCTATGCAATTTGTTATAATATTTAAAGATAACATGCGCTTTACAGCAAAATCATGAACTTTGATAGATTCAACATGTAACCAACAAATTGCTGTGATTGAGATCACAAAAAAAGACAATGCTAACAAAATCTCTACAAGTAAAAAACTGCCTTTAATTCTCATCACTATCAACCAAAATTAAAAATCTTCGATTATCATACTGTAAACTTGTATATTGTGCATGTTATAACAATAAAAAATGTTTGAATTAGTATGGCAACAAAAAAAGAATAAAAACCAACATTTAAATTAAAAAGAGAGAAAACTATGAAAAATACAAAAAAAATTATTAATAATTTTTTTAAAACAACTTTATTATCTTTATTTTTTATTTCAAAAATATCTCCTACTAACCATATGCCAATAACTCCATTTCCAAGCTTTCCACCACCACCAGAAAATATTGAAGAAATAATGAAAAGTGAAGAATTTCAAAAAATGGTCAAAGAATTAGAAGAGGTTTTTGGTTCAATAAAAGAAGAAGATATAAAAAAAGAGAAAAAAGAACTAGAAAAGCCAAAAGCCAAAAAGAAAAAACCTAAGAAAAAAGCTAAGAAGAAAAAAATAAAAAAAGATAAAACGAAAGAAGAAAAAAAATTCACAATCAAAGATAATTTTTTAAATCCAGCAAAACCTGAAAAAGGAAAAAAAATTGTAGATAAGCTACCCAAAGAAAAACTTCAAGCATATGATTTTTTTATGAATAATTTGGTAACAAAAATAGATACTTTAGAAAAAAAGATCGACAACTTTTATTTTGGAATAAAATTCAAAGAAAAAGTAGAAACATTAAAAAAACCTTTAAAAAAGATTTCAAACACAATAAAAACTGCAAAAGGAACAATCGATAGCAAAAAACTTTATAGAAAAGTTTTCTTCTTACCAATCTTTAATGAAGTCAGAAAAAATATAATAAATGCAATTGAAAAAATCGAAGATATTGAAAATAGTTTAAAACCAGCAACAGAAGAAGAATTAACACCAGAAGAAATCCGAGAAAAAGAAGAAATCGAAAAATTACAAGCAATGGCTAAAAAAGACACCAAGGAAAAAAAGAATAAAAAATATAACAAATTAAAAAAAGACATCAAAAAACTTTTTGAACAAAATCTTTCAAAAATTTCAGAGGAACTTGAAAAAATTACTAAAAGCACTCAAGTAACAGAAATAATAAAAAAAAAAGAAAAAAAAAGAAAACGTGAAATAGAAGAAGCTAAAAGAAGAGGAGAAAAATATATTCCTCCTCATCATTATCCACATTTTGAATCACCGTTTAATGGAGGAGGACCTTGGTGGCCAGGACCTAGAGATAATAAAGGTGTTTCAGACAGGTATAGGCGCACTTCAAGTCCATATTCTACTGCAATAAAAGAAAAAGGGATAGAAGGAAAAAAAGTTGAAACAAAGCCTACATCAGAAACTGCAGATGAGAAAGAAAAATCTCGAATCATGGCGAAAGATAAAAAAAATACATTCACAATAGTCAAAAATCTATCCCAAGAAATTTTAGATGCAATCAACGAAGTATTAAAAATATATAAAGCAGATGATGAAAACAGTTATCAAAAAATCGCAAACACACAACTTTTAAGTAAAATTTCAAAAAACCTAGATCTGATTGAAAGCAAAGAATCAGAACTTCACGAAAAACAAAAAGATCGTTTAAAAAAAGAAATTAGTTCAAAATTGAATGCAGCTTTAGATAAATTTATCCCAGCAGGAATTCGACTTGCAAAATATCCAACAAATGAAACAGAACAACAAGGTGCTCTAAAAATAATATATTTAAAAGAAGAAAAAATTGGCACTGAGATTTCAAAATATGAAAATATTCTTTTAGAAAAAATATCATCTGAACCATTAACAAAATATGATCCAGAAAAAAATAGTCTTGATAAATTATCCAAAAATATATCGGCTCTTTTAAATCCACCATCATTGGCAGAATCTAAAGAAAAAATTAATAAAGCACTTGAAAATATTCTAAAAATTTCTGAAAAGTATAAAGAAATAAGAGAATTTTTTGTACAAAATACTCAACTTCCAGCAACTATTACAACAACTGAAAGAGCAATAATACCAACAACATTAGGAATATTAAGAGGAAACATGGATGGAAGAATAGTTACTATGCCTCCTAATGTTAATATTAAAAACACATGGAAAAAATTATTCTTACAAGAAATAGAAAATGCTGCACAAATTAAAAAAACAGAAAATATAACTGTCAAAATAAAAGAAAAAATTAAAGATGCGATTGATAAACGTATTCGTCTTTTGAAAAAACAAATATCTCAACATAAAAAAATTGAGTCACGTTTAGAATAATTAAGAAGCATTTATTTCCAAAAAAAGATACAAACTCTGATATTTTTTTCTTAGAGCTTATACGAAAATTCAAACAAATTTATAATGGCGCTCATTCTGAGCTTGTCGAAGAATGAAGCGCTATATTCTTCGACAAGCTCAGAATGAGCGCATTGTTTAATTTTCTTTTTTGTTAAAAGGAAAAAATTAAAATTGAAAAAAACCATTTTGTATTCATATTTATTTACTTCTCTAAAACCAACATACACCTTTTACAAAGCTTTTCAGAATTATCTGTTATTTCCCACTGCCAACATCTTGGACATTTATCTCCATCTGCGCGCTCAACATTAACTTTTATCCAATCAAATTCAGTTTTTTCAGCTTTAGATTCATCAGTTATAAACTCAAATTGCGAAACAATAAACCAATCTTTAAAAAATCTATTAATATCTTCTTTTTCTCGTAATTCATCAATAAATTTATTTAAAAGATTTTTTTGAGAAGATTCTTTATTAATATAAAGTTTAACTTTTGATTCAAGAGAATGTTTTACTATGCCTTTTTCTCTTTTACTTTCTATAGATTTTAAAACAACTTGTCTTACCTGCTCCAATAAATTCCAAACACCGTGCATATACATTTGATATGTAGCTGCATAAGAACTTTTTACCCCTCTTGTTTCTAATGCTAACTCAAGAGAAGACTGTCTCTTTTTGCCCAAAATTTCCCAAATATTTGCAACATCACTAAAAGATTGAAAATGTATTGATTCATTTTTATCTTTTTGATAAAAATCAGAAACTTCTTCAGATAAAAATGAGAGCATAGGTGCCATCAATCTTGTAACAGTATCAAGAATGTGGTAGATAACAGTTTGAGCCGATCTTCGCAAAAGACTGTCGGCCTTTTCGATATACAATCGATCTTTGCAGATATCAAGATAAACTGAACTAAGATCATTTGCACAATAACTATTCAAAGAATGAAATATTGCAGGAAAATCATAATCAGAATAATTTTGTAAAATTTTATTGTTCAACTCATAAAGATTTGCAAACGCGTACTGATCAATGTATAAAAGATTTTCAAAATTTACAGCATCTTTTTTTATATCAAAATCATAAAGATTAGATATCATAAAACGACAAGTATTTCTAATTTTGCGATAAACCTCTGAAACGTTTTTTAAAATATTCTCAGAGATTGAAACATCATCTTTATAATCTGAGCTTGCAACCCAACATCTTAAAATATCTCTGCTATAATTTTTTATTATGTCGTCTGGAGCAATCACATTACCCAATGACTTTGACATTTTATATCCTTTTTCGTCAACACAAAAACCATGCGTCAAAATCGTTTTTGCACAGGTTTTTTTATTCAAAATCATCGAGCTTAGCAACGAACTTTGAAACCAACCCCTATGTTGATCAGATCCTTCTAAATAAATATCGGCTGGTAGTGAAAGATTTGCTTCATCTTTCGCCAAAACAGCATAATGACTAACTCCGGAATCAAACCAAACATCCAAAATATCAGTTTCTTTTTCAAATTCATTTAACTCTGCACTACATTCTTTACATTTAAAATTTTTAGAAATGAATTTAAATTCAACCATCTTTTCAAAAGTTAATTTATCCCAAAATTCTATACCCTCTTTGGCAACTTTTTGTGCAACGTTAATTATAAAATCAGAATTTAAAAATGCCCATCCACATTTTTTACACAAAAGAGCTGTAATTGGAACACCCCAAACTCTTTGTCTAGAAATACACCATTCAGTTCTATTACTAACAAAAGCATTTAATCGTGCTTTTCCCCAATCAGGAACAAAGTTTATATTTTCTATCTCATTTAATGTTTTTTCTACCAATCCATTTTTTTGCAAATTACAAAACCACTGATCAGTAGCTCTAAACATCAAACCATTACGACATCTCCAACAATGTGGATATGAATGTCTTATTGAAGTTTTGTGCAACAACTTTGAAACTTCATTTAATTTTCTTAAAACCCAAATCTGACCATCAGAAATCTTCATTTCTTCCAATTCTTTTGGCTTAATTCCTTTAGTATATTTCCCATCTGCTGAAAGTGGAGAAAAGATCTCAAGTCCTTTTTTTACAGCCAAAACATAGTCCTGAGGTCCACAACCCGGAGCACAATGAACACACGCAGTACCTTCATTAAGTAAAACAGAATTATCTAATAAAATAGGAATTTTTAAATTTTCAACAAACGGATGATCAACTTTTATTCCATTAAAAAAACTTGAATCAAATTCACATAAAATATTTTTTTCTATTTTTAAAATTGAACAAATTTGATCAGCAAGATCTTTCCCAACAACAAATGCTATATTTCCTTCTCCTTTAAGCAAAATATATTTTGATTTATCATGTAATAAAACTGCTCTGTTTAATGGTAAAGTCCACGGCGTTGTTGTCCAAACTAAAAGATTTATTTTAAGATTTTGATTTTTTTTCAAAACTTCTGAAAAAAGTTTTTTGCTATCTTGATCATCAAAAGGAAATAAAACATAAATAGATGGATCTTTACGTTCCTTGTATTCAATCTCAGCCGCAGCTAAAACAGTCTGACACGAAGCACACCAAGGAACCGTTTTACCTTTACGATCTATATAGCCACCTTCAACAAATTTTGCAAAAGCTTTTAAAATATCACTTTCATATTCAGAATTCATAGTTATATATGGATGATCCCAATCCATTACAACACCAAGATTTTTAAATTCTTTACGTTGTATATCAATCCATTTTGAGGCGTATTCCCTACATGATTTTTTAAAAGCTACCTTATCTATTTTTTCTTTTCCAACTTCCTCTTCAACTTTTAATTCTATAGGTAATCCGTGACAATCCCAACCTGGTTTTATTGGAACCCAAAATCCTAACATTCTTTTGGATTTTGTAACAATATCTTTTAATACTTTGTTTAAAACAGTACCTAAGTGAATATGACCATTTGCATAAGGTGGACCGTCATGCAAAACAAACTTTTGACCATCATCACGATTTTTGGAAAAACTTTTTAAAAAAAGATTTTCTTTTTCCCACCGTTGCAAAATTTCTGGTTCTTTTTTTGAAGCATTTGCTCGTATTGAAAAATCTGTTTTTTGAAGATTTAAAGTATCTTGATAAGGATTTTTTTTCTTTTCTTTATTACTCATTTAATTAAACACTCAAATAAAATAAACAATAAAAGAAATAATAAACGCAACTAAAACGGGAATCTTTACAAATTTAAATCCAAACATTCTATGCCCAACATTTAAAACGGTTAAAAGAATTAAAACAGGATAGCAAATATGTAAAATAGGAGCACTCATTTTCAAAATTCCCATAAAGCCTAGATTAGAAAAAACAAATGAAAAAATCAAAGTAATAAGCAAACATGAAATATAATTGAATCTCTTTTTAAAAATCTGATTCTGAATAAATTCAGAAAAAACTGCTACTAAAGTCATTGCAGTTGTAAGACAAGCAAGCATCACACAAGTATTAGCAATAATTCCACCAATTGGTCCTAAAATTTTATCTGCCAAAACACTCAAAATTGTATCTTTTTGAACACCATAAAGTTCACTACCATAAAAAGAAGAAACAAAACTAAAACCAGAATATATTAACCCAATCAATCCTGCACCAACTAAAGTAGATTTAAGAGTAATGCTAAGCAATTCCTTTTTCCCCTGCACTGTTTTTGTATCAAAACTTGCTCCAAGTGACTTTTTAAGGCCAATTAAAATCACAACAGAAAAAAAGAAGGCGGCAAAAAGATCCATTGTAAAATAACCTTCTTTTAAACCATAATAAAATATTCCTAATCTTGTATGATCGGTTTGAATAGATTCAGGATGTATTATAAGCCCTTTTACAACCAAAATTACTAAACTTAATACAAGAATTGGAGCCAAAACATAACCTAAAATATCTAATATCTTTCTTCTTTTTCTTGTGAGAATAAAAATTATAACACATGCTGTAATACTAAAAAAAACAAGTGATGTTGAAGGAAAATAAAGTTTTAGTGTTGAATATGAAAGAGTAATACATCTTGGAATAGCAACAAAAGGACCAATTATACACATCAAAAAAGCAGTCACAAAAAATCCAGGAATTTTTCCTATCCTAACAAAAAAAGATTGATAGTCACCTTCAAACAAGAACATTGCGATAACACCTGTAAATGGAATTAAAACTGCAGATAGTAAAAGACCTAAAATTGCATAAAAATTCATGTTTCCTGCAACACGACCTAAACCCAAAGGAAATACAACATTTCCAGCGCCAAAAAACATAGAAAACATCGCCAATCCAGTAGAAAGAATTATCTTAAAATGATTTGATGTATTTATTTTACTTCCTCTTGTCTATATGAATTAATTGAAATAAGTTAATATTTTCACGTTTTTTCATTATAAGATATAAGGAAATATCAGTCAAACAGCATCATTAAGATTTCATTCTTCATCAATCAATTTTAAACGATCCAGATGCTGACCCCCTTGAAACTTCGACTCAATCCAGCTTTTAACAATTTCAAATGTATCATTTTGCGAAACAAAATCCGATGAAAGAACCAAAATGTTGGCTTTGTCATGTTCTTTTGCGGCTGCTGCAACCTTTGCATTCCAACATAAAGCAGCATAAATTCCACGAAATCTATTCGCCGAAATGCTCATACCAATTCCAGAACCACAAATCAATATTCCTTGATCAACAATGCCATCCAAAATATTTTTACAAACCTTTTTTGAAAAAATTGGATAATCCACTCTTGTTTTTGAATTTATTCCAACATCGATCCATTCAATTTTGATAAAATTATTTTTTATTTTTTCTTTAAGATCATATCCTCTATGATCAGATCCAATAGTAATCTTCATTTTTTAATATCTTTTCCTTTTTCTTTTTTTTATCAGAAATTCTGCCCCAACAAGCTTCATTTTGCTTTCCTGCAGAACTGAAAATCAGTTTAAATTCCCCATCTTTTTTTATATAACGTTTTCCGTCTAAAGAAGCTGCAGGAAATTTTACTAAATAAATTCGCTTTAAAAAATTAAAAATAGGACCAAATAGAAATTGATATTCAGGTTCCAAATCAACCTCTTTTATACTAATCGGTCTTACCCTATCTTCATCTTTACCAACCACATATAAAGACCATATAGAATTTTTGTCCGTTAAAGAAATATTTATTTTATCACGAACATCAGCAAGAACATAAAAACTATTCCAATGTTTATTTTCCTCAAGCTGTCGTCTCAATAAAGCCCTTTTTTCTTGATCATCTTTACCATTTTTTTTGCAATTTATATCAACATATGCTTCTCGTGTATCATTTGAAAGCCACAAAACATCAAATATTGCTTTTGTTGCAAACTGATCATAAACAGCAACCCTTCTTAAATTGGCATCAACAATTTCTCTCTTATCTTCAAGATCTTTTCCTTGAGGAAATTCATCTTTTTCCAATTTGTAATATTTAATGCATGATGGAAGTAAAAATAAAATTAAAAGAATATAAAAACCAATAATAACCTTTTTGCCTAACATATTGATCCCTCCTAACTTTTTATTAAATATCATATTGTCTTCTTAATCCTAACGTTCGTATAATTCGTAACTTTATAATATACTAACTTATGTAATTTAACTAAAATAGATAAAATTGAAAATAAATAATATTGTAAATCAAGTTACCGCCTTGAAATAAGTAATTTACATTCTTAAATGCAAAGATGGCTCATATTATACTGGTCATACAGATAATATTGAGGTTAGAATTCATGCTCACAATAATAAACTATATGATAATTATACCTCTAAAAGATTACCAATTAAAGTTGTGTATGCGCAAAGATTTCCTACGAGAGAAGGAGCATTTAGAGCAGAAAGACAAATTAAGGGTTGGTCACGTAAAAAGAAAAAAGCTTTAATAAAAGGAGATTGGCAAGAAATTATAAATTTATCGAATAAAAAATAATGACGCACTACATCCTTCGACAAGCTCAGGATGAGCGCTAGTTCATATCAGGATGAGCGCTAATTCATCTTTATATCGATATAAAAAACCAACAATCTCAGAATAAATTTTAAAAACAAATAAAAAGAGAAACGGAAAAACAATGGAAAATATATCTTCAATCTTATGCAGAAAATATTTTAAATTTAAAAAAAAAGACAGAAACATATCATTAATGATGTTAGTCTGCTTTCTTGGAATTCTGATTGGCACCTTCAGCCTAATGTTATCACTTATAATCACCAACGGATTTGAAAAAACAATTAGTGAAAAAATGCAAGGAATAAGCTCACAAGCAATCATTTATAGCCCTGGTCATCTTATAGACGACAAAAGTATAAAAAATGTTTTATTAAAAGAATTTAAAAATCAGATAAAAGCAATTAGCGCTAGCAGCACAAGACAAATTTTAATAAATAAAGGCAAACAAAAATCTGTTCTTTTTATAAAAGGAATTGAACCAAATCAAGAAAGCAAAGTTACAACTATCGCTCAAAAAATACGTCTTCCTCTGCCTTTAAAAAAAGGAGAAAAAGCTCAAGCTGAACTTTTAAAAAATCTACTACGAAATAATCAAATGATCATTGGTACAAAGACAGCACAAAATTACAAAATAAAAATTGGCGACGAAATAATAATTTTAATTCCTGAAGCAGGAGGAAAGAAAAAAATTCTTTTAAAAAAGAAAAAAGTTATAGTTTCTGGAATATTTAAAGTTGGACTTGAAGAATATGATAACAACTTTGCATTTTGCTCACTAGATTATTTAAAACAACTTTTTGATGAAAAGCAAGGTGTTGATCAGATAAGCTTAAAATTAACAGATGGAATTTCCAAATTTTCATTTAAAAAACTTATAGAAAAAAAATATCTAAAACAAATGTTATTGAAATTTTTACCAACTCAAGATCCACAAACACTCACTCTTAAAAAAATTCAACACAGATTGCCAACTCTACATGTACGATCATGGAAAGATCTTTATCCAGCATTAGTCTCATCTTTAAAGTTAGAAAAATATGCAATGTTTTTCATATTAACACTAATAACTCTAGTTGCCTGTATGACAATGATCTCCCTTCTTTTTATGTATATTCAACAAAAAAGAAGAGATATTGCAATATTAAAATCTATGGGACTTTCAAATAAAAAAATAAGATCAATTTTTTTAAGAATTGGGCTCAAGATTACATTTTTAGCTACAATTAGCGGATTAGGTTTGGCTGCAATTGCAGGTTATATTCTTGAAAAATATCCGTTCATTCAACTTCCAGATGTTTATTATATTTCATATCTTCCTGCAAGAATGGAACCAGAACTTTTTGTTATAGTCTTTTTAGCAACAATGCTTCTTGGCTTTCTTGCAACATGGATTCCTGCGAAACGGACTAAAAGGATTAATATTGCTCAAGTTTTAAGGCAGGAATAAATTACGTTACGCTAGCCTCAACAGTTTTTCTGAAAGGCCATACAATTTTGCGTAGCATCTGAATTATTGAATCCTCAGAAGTTCCATTTGTATCAATCAAGGCCTCTTTTATGATACTTATTGCAAATTCAAGCCCATATCTCATAAGTCCTTTTGCAATAAACATCATCTCATCCATAGCCCATCTAGCTAAAGGAACTTTCGTATATGCAACTTTTAAAATAAGTATTGCTGCAACAGTTCTGATAATCTTTTTAATAAGCTCTATACCAATTACAAAATCCAACACCTTAAATGCAGGGTACATTGCATAATAAAATGGATGAAAAAAATATCTTAGAATATTAAACGAATAATAAGCTGAAGAAGAAAGTCCGTTCATTCCTGAATAAATATAATTTTGCCAAGAATTCTCAGCTACAATTTTAAAATATTCCATTAAATAAAAAGAAAGTGCATCGAGATCTTCTTTTTTTATCATAATATTAGGAACTTTTTCTCCTTGTCTTTCCATACCAGAAAGAAAATCTGCCACAAATTTTTCAAAAGTGTTGCTAATCTTTTCGTCAACAGACTGTTCCGACTGTGTAAAAATAGATTTTATCTTTTTACCAGCTTTATCAAGAACCCCCTTTTTTGGAAGTTTTCCTTCAATTTCAGCAATAGTTTTTAATAAATCTTCTAAAACAACATAATTCCCTTGTTCTTCACTTCCATCTTTGTTTAACTGCTCATAAAAAGAAGTTTGAATATCAGTCAGTTTTTTTCGGATCAAACCCTCAAAAACACTCTTTTTGTTTGGAGCTTTATCTTTAATTGTTTCACCATAGTCAGATTTTACTCCCATATTGATAAAAAATGACAGCAAAACAAAACTCCATAAAAACCGTACCTTAACCATAATAACCTCCAGTTTTTATTATTTTAATTATTTAATTTTTCTTATCTTTTAAAACCTTAACAATATCTTTTAATGCCTCTGTTTGTTTTACAGATTCACTTTTCTTTCGTTTCAATCCCTTGAAAAAATTTGCCCAGTATACACCACTTCCTGCACCTAACAATCCTAATGTTCCACAAAAAGCACTAAAGCATCCTGCGCCCATTAAAACATATGCATACTGCCATAAACAAAATAAACAACAACAAGAAGCTGTACCTGAACAAACTACAACGCCAGTTTTTGCACACTGGTCTTTAACATCTGCAACCAGTTCTGGACAATCACACCAGGCATTTCCCCAAAATTCCTGTAAACGCTTCATAAGTCTCTCATTAAAACTAGGAGAATGCTCTTGATCTCCATCTGGGCTAACTTCGCCTTGACCTTCTTCATTACTCCTTCTAAATGGCTCTAAAATATCATCAGAATCTTCTGAACCATAACTATCTTCTGAATCAAAAACATTTTTCATTGTAAAAGAATAATCAAAAAATGCAGTATTAATTAAAAATAAAAACACAATGAATTTCGTTATGTTTTGAAAAATATTCATATGTGATAACCTCCTAATATTGATGTTTAATATCACTGATATTTAATATTAAATATCTATTAAATTCACTCCATCATAAAATACTTTACTATTAAAACAATACACAAAATATTCATATTTGTAAAAAGCCACCAATTGTGACTATATGAAAAAAACAATTACTAATCCAAACAAAATCATACAAAATGAAAAGATCTGATACAAAAATCCATTTTTTTCGTAAAATACATTCAAAAAACGTTTTATAAAACCATTTCTAATAAACCCTCGTTAAAACTTCGGTTCATAAAAATAAAATGTAATATGAATTTTACAGCATTAAACCATCTTTTTTGACCAACAAATCAATTTTTTAATGTCTGAAACAAGATCCATAAATCTGTACTTATTTTTCGCACCGTATGAAAGCAACAAGTTCATCCCGTTTTCAAACTCTTTTTCTTTGGCATAATCTAATGCGGTCATGTAAATACAATTTTTATGATTAATCTTTACCCTCTTTAAACAAGGGTATGGTGGATTCAAAAGAACTTTCATAGCCCCATACCTTTTGTTCATTGCCGCAATAATCAATGGCGTATTTAAATCTTTATCTTTAGCATTTAGCTTAGCTCCAGATTTCAAAAGAGATTTAATTATTTCAACATTTCCTTTTGCTGCAGCCACATGTAATGCCGTCCATTTACCATCACCTGCAACTTTTACATCAGCATTATTTTTTAAAAGCAAAAAAACCATCTCTTCCTGCCCATTACTAATAGCACTCATCAACGAAGTAAATCTCCTTTTTCCTCCTCGTTTATCTACAAAAGAAAAACAATCAGAAACTGAATCCAAAATTATATTAGCAGCTTTTATATTCCCTAAAGATGCTGCCCAATGCAACGCTGTATAATTTTCTTTATCCAACTGATCTGGATTAACACCTTCTTCTAACAATCTTCTCACTTGAGCAATATGATTTCTTTTAACCGCCTTAACCAAGTCAGGATCTCCATCCGCAATCTTTGTTTTATATACAACGCAAAAAGCACTAACTCCAAACAAACCAAACATTATACAAACAAAAAATTGTTTAATTCTTTTCACAAAAAACCCTTTCGAAAAATTAAAAATTAAGATAAACCCCAAACCAAAATAACTGCGAAAAAATCTCAACATTTTACATCAATTCAAACAAAATCATACAAATTGAAAAGATACAAGCTAAATCGTTACTAGCCAATTCCACTACCAACTTATTCAGTTCGATAAGTTGGTCGAAAAATACATTCAAACACTTTTTCTAATAATTCACTTGATTTTAAACATGGAAACCATTTTTTAATTGAGGAAGTAATACTCAACCATGAATAATTATTTTTAGCGCCATGCCCAAACAATAAACGTACTCCTTTTATAAAACCATTTCTTCTAGCATAATATAAAGCACCATATCCCCATCTATCTTCGTGTTCAATTTTAACACCAATCCCAAAAGGGTATCTTGAGGGATCTAAAAGTATTTTCATCGCTCCATATTTTTTTGAACGCACAGCTAAAATCAAAGGAGTTTGTGAATTATTAGTTTTAGCACCAATATTTGCATCACGCTTTATTAACGCTAAAATTATTTTACTATGTCCCTTGACAACTGCATGATGTAATGCAGTCCATCCATAATTATCTTTAATGTTTACCTCAGCACGCTTTTTTAAAAGAAATAAAGAAACATCAACATAATTCTTACGTATTGCATCCATTAATGGGGTATGTCCGTACTTTCCTATACTATCGATAAATTCAATATTATCATCTGATATACTTGCCATAATTTCTTTAACTACCTCTAAATTCCCCAAATAAGCAGCCCAATTCAAAGCATTATCATTTTCTTTATCACGCAAATCAGGATTAACGCCTTCTTCTAACAATTTTTTAACCCCATCAATATCATTTCTTTTAACAGCTTGAATCAAAGGAGGGTCACTATCGACAATACCTGCCGTCTCTACACCCAATGCACTGCAAAATGGAAAAAATGCAACACACAAAAAACTAAAAACAATATTTCTCTTTCCCACAAAAAACCCTTTCGAAAAATTAAAAATTAAGATAAACCCCAAACTAAAAACCAATAAAACTCTCAATATTTTATGCCATATTTTTTACAAAGTTGTTAAACTCTATAAAAAAAAGAAAATTATGTAAATAAAAAAGGAGTTTTATGTATATATCTTCAATAAAAGATCAAATAATAAAAGGTAAAAGAGTTTTTTTAAGAACCGACCTTAACGTTCCATTAAAAGATAAAAATATTCTTCAAGATTATCGATTAAAAAATTCTCTTCCATCAATAAAATATATTCAACAAAAAGGAGGAAAAGTTATTCTTGCAACTCACATAGGTAGACCTAAACCTGAAGTTTTAAATAAAAATCTTTCAACAAATATTCTTGTAAGCTGGTTTGAACGTCATGGTTTTAAAATAAAATTTGAACAAGATCTTGAAAAAGCAAAAATATTTAGTCAATCAAATTTTGATGAAATTTTATTGCTAGAAAATATGCGATTTTTTAAAGGTGAAAAAGGAGAAGAAAAAGAAAGAGAAGAATTTGCAAATTTATTAAAAAACCTTTCAGACATTTATGTAAACGATGCTTTTGCTCTAATACATAGAAATGACTGTTCCGTAACATTGTTACCAAAAAAATTTGAAACTAATAAACGATCATTTGGACTTTTAGTTGAAAAAGAAATAAAAGCTTTAAATAAATTAAAAGAAAATATTGAACAACCGTTTGCCATCATATTGGGTGGAAATAAAATAAAAAGCAAAATACCAGTTTTGGAAAACTTTTTAAAACAATCTGTAAATAATCGTCCTTCATACATAATTATTGGTGGAGCTATTGCATATACATTTTTAAAATCACAAGATTTTGAAGTTGGAAACTCTATTGTAGAAAACGAATACATAAATTTTTCAAAAAATTTTTTAAATGAAGCTAAAAATAAAAATGTAAATATTTTGCTTCCAGAAGACCATCTTGTTGTACAAAATATAAAAAACATTAAAGAAATAAATTCGAAAAATATCACAACAAATTATTTTAAAACAAAAGATATACCAACTGATGGAATATGTGTTGATATAGGCCCAAAAACAATAGAAAATTTTTGCAATGAAATAAAAAAATCAAAAACTATTTTTACAAACGGTTCTATGGGAATTTATACAAAACCAGAATTTGAAAAAGGAAGTAAAAAAATTTTAGAAGCAATCGCTCAATCTAATACATATTCAGTAGCAGGTGGTGGTGATTGCATTGCCGCAATACATCTTTTTAATTTACAAGATAAATTTAAATTTTTATCAACAGGAGGTGGAGCAACTTTGATGTATTTAGCAACTGAAAATCCACTTAAAGAAATGCCAGCTGCCACAGCACTTGTAAAAAATTAAAAGCTTGTATTAAAATTGAAATAAACTTATAAATGCGCTCATCCTGAGCTTGTCG
>JAGLWI010000005.1 GCA_023133515.1 Candidatus Babeliales bacterium
CTTCGACAAGCTCAGGATGAGCGCCGTTACAAAAGTATTTGAATTTTCGTATAAACCAAACAAAATGATATGATTAAAAAAATTTTATACATTCCTAAAAGAATATATCAACTAGGACTTATAGGAACTATAAAAAGAACTCAATCAAGAATAAATAAAAAATTATATAAACTAAAATGGCAAAAAAAAGCATTGTCTTTTAAGGCCAATCACAATTGGAACCAAATATCAAAAAAACATGATATTTCAGCAAATTTTAAAAATTACTTTAAAGACATTAAAGAAAAAAAATTTATAGACAAAATATTCAATCACAAAGATTTTCAAAGTTTTTTACCTTCAAAAAAAGATGTTTTTAAGCATGCAGAAAACTCTACAAAAAACTGTTTTAATATTTTAGGTTCAGGAAACATATGTTTTAAAAAAAATAAAATTAAATGGTGTAAAGATTTTTCAATAGACAAGTCAGTGGACAGGTCGCCCCGTTCATCCCAAGTGCCGCACTTTGTGCGGTGTATCGAAGGATGGGAAAACAGCTTAGATTTTTATCAAAATTTAAAAATAGATTTTCCAAAAAATTTAAAATTTCATGAATATTATCCGGATATAAAAATTCCATGGGAATTATCGCGGTTCAATCAAACTTTTTATTTAGGATATGCTTACAAACTCATACAAAAACCAATTTATGCTTTAACTTTTTTAAATCAGGTTAATTCATGGATGAAGCAAAATCCATATCTACTTGGAGTAAACTGGCTTTGTCCTATGGAAGTTTCCATAAGAGCTATAAATTTTATTTGGGGATTTTATTTTTTCAAAGATTCAAAAGAAATTTCACTAGATTTTTGGCAAAAGCTTATCTGCTCATTATATGATCATACAGAATATCTACAAAATAACTGGGAAACATCTGATAAACCAAATAATCATTATCTTGCAGACCTTATTGGTTACTTTTATTTATGCTTCTTTTTTGATGATTTAAGAGAATTCGAAAAAGAAAAACATAAAACTTTTAAAAAACTATTACAGCAATTTGATAAACAAATTTTACCAGATGGATCATCTTACGAAGGTTCAACTGCCTATCACAAACTTATTACAGAAATATTTCTTCATTTCAAACTTTTGTGTGGAATAAAATTTCATGATGATTTTGAGAAAAAATTCCAAAACATGATCAATTTTTTACATGATTCTTTTTATCCAGCCGTCGTAGCCAAGGCTACTTTGGCGGAGTCGGCTAATGAAAAAGAATTTATTCAAATAGGTGATAATGATAGCGGTAAAATTTTATTGGGAATAAAACATAAAAATCAACTACAAAAACTTATAAATAAAACCAAAGTCGTAAATCATTATTCCGACTTTGGTTTGACAATAATTAAAAACAAAAAATGGCATATAACATTTCGTCATCCAACATTTTGTGAAAATCAACCTTCTGGACACTTTCATCAAGATCAACTTTCAATAACATTTAGCGTTGGAAAAATTCCAGTTTTGATCGATCCAGGCAGTTATCTTTATACTTCAAATTCAAAATGGAGAAATTATTTTAGATCAAAATACAGCCATAACAGTTTTTATTTGAAAAACAATGAACGCCGTTCAAATGGTTCGATACACCGCGCTACGCGCGCCACTCACCACGAACGGCTAATTAAAAAAAACTTCTGGCCGTTCGTCCTACCTGTCCGCCATAGCCTTGGCGACGGTGGAAGTGATTTTTGCGTTAGCAAAAATTGTATCGAGGGATTTGAACAGCCATTTTCTAACCTATTTCAACTCAATAGGAAAACACAAACAAACAACGCACAAATAAAAGAAACAAATGAATTTATTTCCATTCAAAATTTTAATACTGAGTACAAAAAAAAAGGCCTCATCCAAAATAGAAAAATTATATTCTTCAAAAGAGAAAATATTTTAGAAATAATAGACTGGTGGAAAATAGAAAAAAGAGCATATTTAAAACAAAATTCTGAATGGATATTTATTTTCCATCCCAAAATTATTGTTACAAAAATAAATAAAAATTCTTGGCTTTTAAAACATGAAAAAAAAAATATTTTAACAATTAAATCAACTTTAGAATTTGAACTGAAGAAAGGCTTTTATTCGCCTCAATATGGAAAAATAAAAAACTGTGCAAAACTATGCGCAGTAGAAAAATTATCTAAAAATAAACAAACTACAAAATTTAAATACCACAAAAACTAAGCAAAGCTGCAATATTTGAAAATAACTTCTCTTTCCATTCATCAAGAGGTTTTTCTGGATTTTCAAAAATTAAAAGACCATGGTTACCGTGTTTCATATTCCATGAAAAAAACCTTGGACCATCAATTCCCAGATCATTACCAAGTTCTTTTATGTCTTTTGGATTTTTCAAATCAATTTCTTTTTTTCTCAAACTATCATGCAAAAAACTTTTAACATTATTATGATATTCTGCATCTTTCATATCACCAACAAAAGAACACGGATTTTTCCATAAATCATCTTTATGATAACAACATTCTTTATTGCAATACCCAGCAACTCCTAGCAAATGATTAAAATCTGGATTATCAACAAGATAAGTAGCTCTTTTTAAACCAAACCCATTTTTATGCCCAATTTCATGAAGAACCATTTGTGGTAATCCATCAACGTCATGATACCGTAAAACTTTATGAAGCAAATCTGAAAGATAAGATGTTAAACGATGATCATCGTTTAAAAAATCATTCCGGTTATTTTTATTGAATTTCATTACAATGCCCTTTCAACCTTGTATAATGATTATGTTATCCTTCTACCTTATAAACCTTCGCCAGCCAACTTCGCTTTTCCCTTACCTACTCCACCGAAGTAGCTTCGGCTACGATGACCAAGAGGCTTCAGCTTACATGATAAAAACCAATAAAATTAACCTACTCTCCTTATAATTCATGTTATATATTTTTTAAACTTGAGACAAGAAAGATAAAATTAAGTGAAAAAATGATCTAATTACTTAATTGTTCAACCATTTTATTGAGATTCATCGCTTTAGAAGATTTCGCTAAAACAAAAGAATGATTTTTTGGATATTTTTTTAAAATATCACGAACAACTTTTTCTGCATCAATCCAATCGGAAACAAAAATAATATTTATCTTCATTGGAGCTGTTTTTGCAATATGCTTAGCCAAATTTCCCACTAAGATCAAGAAATCAAGATCTAAAACTTTTCTTAAAACTCTTCCAACTTGCCTATGCCAAAAAACTTCTCTTTCTCCAAGTTCCAACATATCTCCAAGAACAGCTATTTTAACACCAGAACACTTAATTCGCGAAAAAGCAAAAATTGCAGCCTTCATACTTTTAGGATTTGCATTATAACAATCATTTATAATTGTTCCATTTCCACAAGATGCAATCTTTTTCTCAAACCTACTTTCAACACCAGAAAATGTCTGCAAACCTTTTATAATATCATTTACACTAATTCCCAATAAATATGCAATCGAACTCGCTGCAAGAGAATTATAAATTAGACCCTCATGATTTCCTTTTAATCTTAATGAAATTTTTTGATTATAAATTTTTAACATAAAATTTGTATGTAAATCATTTCCATTTTTTTCATATTCAATTCTAATCTTTCCAGCTCGCAAATGATTTTTAATTTTCATACCAAAACTAATTGTGGGATAATTATAATTATTATTAGAAAGAATTGGTTGGTCTCCATTTATTATTCCAATATCACAAGAATTAAAATATTTAAAAATCTGATTTTTTTGATTTGCAATATCCAAAAGTTTTCCAAGTCCATAAGTATGGGAATGAGCAATGCAAGTTATCAAAGCAATTGTAGGCCTTAAAATATCAGCCTTAACCTCCATTTCACCAATCTTACTTATTCCAACCTCAAAAACAGCTACTTTGTGATCTTTTCTCATATTCAAAATATTAAGACATAAACCAATAAGAGAATTCTGATTTTTATAAGAAACATAAGCAGTAAAATTTACAATCTTAAAAATATGCGAAACAATCTCTTTTGTTGTTGTTTTCCCAACAGAACCTGTAATACCAACAACAGGATAACAAAAACGTGATCGCCAAACTTTTGCAAGTTGAATCAATGCATTTAAAGTATTTTTTACAATTATTATAAGTTTTCCACTCAAAACATCTTTTTTAATTTTTTGTAAAATCCATTCTTTTTCTTGATTTATAATTATGCCTATCGCACCATTTTTTATCGCATCTTCCACAAAATCATGACCATCAACATTCTCACCTTCTAAGGCCAAAAAAATCTCGCCTTGTTTTATTTTTCTACTATCAATACAAAATCCACTAATAAAATTATTTTCAAAAAAATTATCTGTATCTATTTTATGAGAACTATTTCCTACTTTAAAAACAGCCGTTGGTAAAGCTACTTTTAGAAAATACCTACTAAATGACATTTAATAATCTCCAGTACAATTATCTAAACTATTTATTTTGACAAACTATGCAAAACAAAATATAAAAAAAATTTCATCTCCACCATTCGTCCCGAGTGATTCTTTCTTTGAAAGAATCGTATCGAGGGATCACTCAATTATAACTCTTCTTGGCTTACTTCCCTGCGCAGGAGCAATAACTCCATCAAACTCTAATCGTTCAATAATTTTTGCGGATCTATTAAAACCAATTCTATAATATCTTTGAAGCATTGAAATAGAAATTTCATCGCGTCCTTTTAAAAATTCAAGTATTTGCGGATAAAGCTCATCTTCAAAATTTTCCAACTCTTTTCTGCTCATATTTCTTAAAGTCTCATGCAAATCAAGATAGCAAGGCTCTCCCTGTTCTTTTAAATGTTTTGTAAGCATCCCTATTTCTTTATCCGAAACAAATGCTCCATGTATACGTTTCAAATCTGATGAAACCGAATTCATATATAATAAATCACCTTTACCTAAAAGTTTTTCTGCACCTTGAGAATCAACAATTGTTCTTGAATCAATTTTTGATGATACCCTATATGATATTCTACTCGGAAAATTAACTTTTATAATTCCTGTTACAACATCAACTGAAGGTCTTTGCGTTGCAACAATCATGTGAATTCCAGCAGCTCGTGCCATTTGTGCAATTCTTGCAATCTGCGTTTCAATATCCTTTCCTGCAACCATCATCAAATCTGCAAGTTCATCAATCATCAAAATTATAAATGGCATGTTCTCATATTCACCTTTGTCTCCAATGCCTTTTTTAATTTGTTTTTTATAAAGTTTTTGATATTCAACAATATTTCTTACTCCTGCTTGTGCCATCTTGTCATAACGATCCTCCATCTGCTGAACAAGCCATTTTAAAATTGGAGCAGCTTTTCTTGGATTTGTAACAATTGGAAATAAAAGATGTGGAATATCTGCCCACGGTGCAAATTCTAATCTTTTTGGATCTATCAAAATAAGTTTAAGTTGATCGGGCCGCATTTTACATAAAAGACTAATCAACATTACATTCAAACCAACAGATTTTCCTGCACCTGTTGACCCTGCAACCAAAAGATGTGGCATAGAAACAAGATCTTCAACAACTGGTCTTCCCACAATATCAACACCTAAAGTTAAAGATAAATTCCCTTCAAATCCTTCATATTCTTTACTTAATAAAACATCAGAAAGATAAACATTATGACGAGTTTGATTAGAAATTTCAAAACCAACAACACTTCTTCCTGGAATTGGAGCAACAATTCTAATGCTAATAGCCTGAAGTGCCATAGCCAAATCGTCTTCTAATGAAATAATTTTACTAATCTTACTACCAATATCTGGTTTATATTCAAAAAGAGTAATCACAGGCCCAGGTCTTATCGCAACTACTTTTCCCTGTATTCCAAAATGTTCCAACTTTTCTTCCAACTTTTCAGCCCTAATCCTACTCTCTTCCTCCATATGATTATCAGAAACATTTTTAGGCTGTGTATCCTCAAAAATATTTACATTAGGAAGGTTATATTTTATTTTTGCGATATGTTTTTTAATACGGCCTCGTTGTTGTTGATCTTTAGACAATTTTATATGTTCACAAAGCTCATTTATAAATGAATCTTGAGCAAAAATATTCTTATTAATACAAGAATTTGGTAAAAATGGAATTTTATATTCCCCCAAATTTTGATAATAAGATTGAGTAAAAACTGGCTTTTCATAGAATCTTTTTGATAGTTGCATTAAATTTTCTGTTTCTAAATAATCTTTTCTTTCAATATCATCAAAAACCGCAACTTCGCCTTTAGAATAATTGTAAACATTATCATCCAAATCATTGTTAACTTGCTGCGCAATATCCTTCATAGACTTCCAAAAAGGATTGTTGTTGGTAGAAAATTGTTTTTGTTTTTCATTATTTTCATCTTTTTTATATTCTCCACCCACACTGCTTCCACCTGATCCATCAACATCGATTTTCTTTTTTCTGCGCAACTTTAACCACAATAAAGAAAGTTTGCACAATATCCAATGCCAAAATTTTAAAAATAATAATTTTAAAAATCGAAAAATAAAAACAAAAACAATTTTTATTACTTTGTATAAAAACACTAATGTTTTCTTTAAAGCTTTAAAAATTGAAACACGACAAAATATTACAACACCTACCCAAACAATGGCAAAAAGTAAAATTTTAGTTCCCAAAGAACCAAAAAAAGAAATAAAAATTTTGTATAAACTATCTCCCAAAAGTCCACCTGGATAGCTGTTGGTAAAATCTAAGAAAAATGCTCTAAAAAGAGTAGAAAATGTTAACAAAAGCAAAACAATAGCAAGAATTCTGTCATACTCTTGTCGAAAATTTCTTCTAAAAATAATAATAAACGCTAGAAATAACAAAATAAAAATACAAATATAAGCTGAACTCCCAAAAAGATAGAAAAAAAAGGCAGAAACATACGCACCCACACTCCCAATCCAATTTTTAACACTTGCAGGTTCACTTGAATAATAAAACCAAGATTGATCTGTTGGATGATAAGAAAATAATGATAATGCTAAAATTGTAAAAAGAGTAATAAGAAAAATACCAATAATCTCTCTTTTGTAAGTAAAAACATTACTTTTTGGTCTTGATAAATTCAACCTACTTGTATTTTTTTTAAAAAACATTTTTTCTCCCAATTAAAAAGGATAACCATAATCTCAATTGTTTTAATTTTACCCTTTTCTTCAAATAAAAATCAAATACAAAAGAAAACCAATTGGAAACATCATATAAAAAAATATCAATCCCAACTTTTTTTTATATGCAAGCTTTTTTATACAATACAAAGCAAAAAAAGCAACAACCGTTGAAATTAAAAACGTAAGATTTACCTGCCAACTAAATATTTTTTTCCATCCTGGCGTCTTTATCATATCAACCAAACCTAAAAAAAATCCAGGCAAAATTATAGGAAATTGCATCAAAAAAGTAAACTGAAAAGCTCTCCGTGGACTTATTTTTAATAAGCGCGATGCAACATAAACAGAAGCAAATCTAGAAATTCCAGGCAAAAGAGCAAAAGCTTGAACAAAGCTTAAAATCAAAACTTTTTTTAATGTTAATTTTGAATAATTGCTAGAAAAATGCCTCACTGCGCGCTCATCCTGAGCTTGTCGAAGAGTGCAGCGCGCTTGATCCTTCGACAAGCTCAGGATGAGCGCGCATTTTTCTTTTTCTTTCAAAAACAATAATAACAACAAAATTGCTGTAATAATCAAACCACCAAGCAATGTCCAATTACTATAAAACCAACACTGTTTTCCAATTTTATTTTTCACTAAAAACCAAAAAACTGTACCAATAAAAGTTGTAATAAAAAGATAACCAACAATTTTTAGGAAAATTTTAAGTAATCTTTTTTTATGATTACTACAAAACAAATTTTTTAAAGGAAAAAACCATTCTTTATAAAATAAAACCATTAAAATTAAAATTGTTGGACCATGCAAAAAATGATCAAAAAACTTCGTCTTTAAAATAGTTATTCCAAATTTTTGTACTAAAAATTTTTCTAAAATTACAACATGACCAGAACTGCTTATCGGAAAAGATTCACCAACAATTTGTAAAAATACTATAAAAATCATCCAATCCATATAAAAACCCTACTAAATCTTATGTTAACAATTTTCGCATCATCAAACGTGTAAATTTTTTTTCAAACAAAATAATGATATTCCACAAAATTTATTAATACAAAAAAACTAAACCCCAACTTTAAGTTTTAAAAAAAAATACCGACTTTAAAAGATTTTTTTAATATACATCTTTCTTTTAAATTTCGTAATACAGCTACCACAAACACAATCCCCAAATATATTAATATAAAAAAACTCTTGATATAGTTTTAAAGACAAGTTAACATTAACACGAAAAGCTTGACATACTCAAACTAAATATTTAATATGCAGCTGTTCGAGCTACTTTTAAATTGACACAAACATTAGGTAGGAATTGTAAATCATGTCTATCATTTGGTTAAAAGCCACAAATTAAGAAAGGAGGTAAAATAAACGTAATAAAAATCTTAATTTTTCCCCTTAATACAAGATAATTCTAACAAAAAAAACGTTAGCTATTTAAATTTTTATTTAGGTAGGTATTTTTACACAACATGTGTTTTGCATCTTTGACATTCATTATTAAACATCTGGTTTTTATACAAAATCAAATGGAGGAAAACGAAAAAGCTAAATCTGAAAAAATAAAAAAACATCCTAAACCACTCGCCATACCAAAACACAACAAGAGTGATTCTGGTGTTAAAAATAAAATTCAGGTTTGGTAAGCGTAATGTAAAAAGTACAACAAGGGTCGTTAAATTTAAATTTTAAGATAAAACGACTAAACTTGACGGAGAAAGCAATTATGAAAAAACTCTTAAAAGGCATACTCATCTTAGCGCTTGTTGCAACCGGAGTTCGTGCCGCAACCAATAAAACATTCTTTTTGCCAAGACCACACGGTGTAAACTTGGCAATGGAATACACAACATGGAATGAACTACTTCAAACAAAAGACGAAGATCGCTTCGGAGCCCACTTTCAAGTAACCCCTTTCTACATGGATTCAACAGACGGTGATGATCTTGGAAAATATTTTGGAATTCTAAATAAACATAACTTCTTGCTAAATACAGTAAATGCAACAGATCTTCGAGGAACATACATAATACATGATGGTGGTACTGCAGCGTGTTTGGCTGGTGTTACCGGCGTAGCTCCTGTCGCAGCAAATGCAGTTCAGCTAGCAACAATGAAGTTCGATCCTGAACAAACAGCTTATGGTGTCAGAATTGATTACTATCAAGATTTAAGAAAAATACTCAAAGGACTTTATTTCAAAATAGCTCTTCCTATTATACATGTAGAAAATGATCTACAACTTAATATTACAGGAGCAAATGCAGGAGCAAATGCAAATATAGCCGCAGTCGCAACAGCCGCTGTAGTAAAATCCCAATTTGAACATTACTTCAAAGGAACTCTTGATGTTCCAACCGACCAACCTGCCCCTATATCCGCAGTAGCTCACATGGGTTCTCAACAAACATTAAAATATGCGAAAATAGATGGTCAACAAAGCTCCTTCAGTATTGCAGATATTGATTTTGTCCTTGGTTACAAAGTATTAGACAAAGAAAAATATAATCTTGCATTAAATATTGGTTTAACAATTCCTACAGGTGATTCAGCTGATGGGGTGTGGCTTTGGGAACCAGTTGTAGGTAATGGCGATCACTGGGCCCTTGGTGGTGGTTTAGATTTCGGAGCAAAACTTTGGGAAGATGAAGATCAAAACATAAAAATGACTGCTGCATTAAATTATAGATATCTTTTTGAAAGCACAGAAAAAAGAACTATTGGAATTGATGGTAAAGACTGGGGACAATATTATCTCTTAGGACAAGTTGGTACAAACCGTGCTGTCCAAACATTAATCCCTGCAGCAAATGTATTAACAAGAGATCTTGATGTTGAACCAGGAAGTCAACTTGATGCAATTCTTGCCTTTGCATATAACAACGGTGGATTTACAATTGATCTTGGTTACAATCTATTCTGGAAAGATGCTGAGGACGTAAAATTAAAAGGCACATGGACCAATAATCAATACGGAATTGCACACATAAACCAAACAATGAATAACGCTCAGAACTTTGAATACTCAGCAACTGCTGCTGCTGTTGGTGATGCTGGTGGTGCAGAAGCTTATTTGAATGATCAAACAAATTTAACTGCAGCCATCCCTACATGGGGAATTGACGTATCAAAAGCTGCAACACCTTCACAAATTACACACAAAATATATGGTGGCGTTGGATATATCTTTAAGGAATGGGAATATCCATTGATGCTAGGTCTTGCAGGACATTACGAATTTGCCAGTGATGATGGAATTGACAACTGGGGTGTCTGGGGCAAAGTCGGTATTGCATTTTAATTAATCCTTCGACTACGAGCCTTCGGCTCTTCGCTCAGGACGAGCGGTAGAAAAAGATTAATTAAAAAAATTAGGGTCGGAAAATTTCCGGCCCTTTTTTATTGCCCAAAATCCCAAAGCTTACGCTTTGGGCTAACTCAGTGTCGCATTGCCAAAAGGCAAAGCTCTTTTGAATTTTACATTAATTTTGTTAGGTATTGTTTAAATGTCGAATCACACGTATTCAAGTATGTTTTATCATATTATTTGGTCAACCAAAAATCGTAAGCCGTATATTAAATGTGAATTTAAATCAAAATTATATGATTTTATTGGAAAAATAATTGTAACAAAAGAATGGATTCCGCTTGCAATCAATGGGACCTCAGATCATATACATGTTCTTTTTCAATTATTTCCCAATTATAAAGTTTCTGATGTAGTTTGTTGTATAAAGGCAAATTCTTCTCGTTTTATGAGAGATAATTTTATTTCAGAGTTTTTGTGGCAAGGAGGTTATTCAGTTTTTACTGTTGATAAAAAACTATTACCAAAAATAAAAAATTATATTGCAAAACAGGAACAACATCATGCCGTATTAACATTTGAAGATGAGCTTATGCTTTTGCTAAAACGAAATAGGATTTCTTATGGTGATTATTTTAAAAGAAAATTGTTATAACACATCTTTGAGCACCCGTTAGGGTGCAATACTGAGTTAGCCCAAAGGACCCTCCTGAGCTACGTCGAAGGACGTAAGCTTTGGGCTATGTCAAAGGACGTAAGTTTTGGGCTTGAAAAAATAAAATTATCCTTGTAAAATCGAACTTGAACCTCGAAATTACAAGGAGTTTTTATAAAGAAAAACAGTCTATAGGCTCTAAATCATTATAACCTAAGATTTTATAAAAACGTGAAACTAAAAGCTAAACATTGACAAACTCATTTTTAATTGTTACCTAATAAGTATACAAAAAAGTATACCTGTTAAGTCTATGGAGAAAATATGTCAAAAATGGTAAGAATCAGCGAAGAAACAAGCACAAATTTAACTGCACTACAAAAATCTACAGGAAAATCCAAAGTTACATTAGTTGAAATAGCTATCGACAAGTTATATAAAGATTTTTTTTTACTCAAAGCAAACAGAGCATATGAAAAATTAAAAAAAAATAAAAAAAAATGGAATGAAGAATTAAAAGAACGAGAAAGCTGGGAAAATACATCAAATGATGGATTAATTAATAATGAATAAGCTTAAGCCTTCTCGCGGAGAAATCTGGTTTGCAAATTTAAATCCAATAGTTGGCCACGAACAATCTAAATCAAGACCTTGCCTAATAATATCAGTTAACCAATTTAATTATGGGCCAGCAGAACTTGTTGTTATTCTTCCTATGACAACAAAAAATAAAAATCTTCCTTGGTACGTAGAAATTAATCCTCCAGAAGGAGGAATTAAATTAAAATCATTTATAATCTGTGATCAAGTAAGAACAATTTCTAAAAAAAGATTAATTGATAAATCTCTAGGCATAATTCACCAAAAAACTTTATACCAAATTGAAAAACGATTAGAAATATTACTAGGATTAAATTAATTTAGCTCAAATATGTGTGATTTGACATATAAATAATACTTAATAAAATTAATATAAAATTCAAAAGAGCTTTGCCTTTTTGCAATGCAACACTTAGTTAGCCCAATGGACCCTCCTGAGCCCTGAGCTTGTCGAAGGGTCGAAGGACGTTAGCTTTGGGCCATTTGGAGCAAAATTTATGAAAAAATTTTTTAAAGTTATTTTTATTTTAATTATCAGTATAAATACAGCCTTTGCAACACACACAACAGAAAAAACATTCTTTTTGCCAAGATCTCATGGTGTAAATTTACCAATGGAATATACAGCATGGAATGAATTTTTATCTCAAAACACAGAGGAACAATTTGGTACCAATTTTCAAGTAGTTCCATTTTATCAAGAATCCTTAAACGGAACTGATCTTGGAAAATATTTTGGTGTTAAAAACAAAATATCTTTCAATCTTCATTCTGGACAAGAAGAAGATGTACGTGGCACATACATAATTCACGATGCAACAACAGCCGCAGGAAATGTAAATCTTGCAACAATAGAAATATATCCTCATCAAAAAGCAACTGGAATTCGTTTTGATTACTTTCAAAATTTAGAAAGAGTAATGGAAAATCTTTATCTAAAAGTAGCAATACCTATAATTTTTTTAAAAAATACTATGAACTTGAAAATCAAAGAAGGAACCGCAAAAGATACTTTTCTTGATTATTTCAAAGGCAAAATAGACATCGACTTTGATAGCGCTGGAATAATAAGTGGTCAAGCTCACAACAGCGCTCAAGAATCACTTACACATGCAAAAATTCCACATGATTACGATTACACTGCTGTAGATGTTGCTGATATTGATATCATATTTGGATATAATGTTTTAAATAACAATCGATATAAGGCATCAATAAATTTAGGATTCTCTTTCCCAACAGGTGAAGAACCAAGTGGTTTTTATGTTTTCGAATCAATAGTTGGTGGTGGAAACCATTGGTCATTAAATGCAGGAATTAATTCCAATGCAACCATGTGGAAACATAAATCCAAAAACCTAAAGTTAAACTTTGCCTTAAATTACAAATATCTTTTTCAAAGCACAGAAAAAAGAACTCTCAAATTAAAAGGGCTACCATACAGTCAATATTATTTAATAGGAAAAATAGGAAGCATTCGAAATCAAACAAAATTCATACCTGCCGCAAATATCCTTACAAGAAATATTAATGTTACACCAGGAAGCCAAATTGATACCATTTTGGGCTTTTCTTATAATCATTCAGGCCTTATTATTGATGTTGGATACAATTTTTTCTGGAAAAATAAAGAATCCGTATCTTCAAAAGACCACTGGTTTGACGGAAAATATGGAATTTTACATCCAGAACAAATATTGGAAGGAAACAAGTCTTTTGAACTAAGCGATAATCCTGTTGCGGCAGGTGTAGATGGTGGAGCAGAAAAATTGATTTATGAGCAAGATTTGGATATTCAAGCAGCCTCAACTCCGTCTTTAGTAACTCATAAAATCTATGGTAGTTTAGGGTACCTATGTTTAAAGTTAAAACGTCCTATAATGCTTGGATTTGGATGTAGTTATGAATTTGCCGAAAAATATGCCTTAGAAAACTGGCAAATTTGGACAAAAATGGGGATAACTTTTTAAAAAACGTTGTTTTTTATCATTTTTTATATTTAGAACTTATACGAAAATTCAAATAAATTTGCAATGCGCTCATCCTGAGCTTGTCGAAGGATGAAGCGCTGTATCCTTCGACAAGCTCAGGATGAGCGCGTTGCTTAATTTTTTTATGTTTTTTATCTCAAAATATATATACTATTTGACAATTTTCTGCCTAAAATCATACTAGTAATAAGTTAATTAAAATTAGTTATAAAATAATTTAAAAAATTAAAAATTAGGGATAAAAAACGGAGGTTATCAAAATGATAAAAAACATTAGAAATGTATTTTTCAAAACATTTACTTGGATATTTTTAGCAATATCCGCTTTTTCTTTTACTAATACATATTCCCAGGTTCAAGTTCACAGATTGCAATCTCTTTCACAACAAAGTGCAGACTGTGGTTTTTATGCTACTTGGGGAGCAAGCTGTATGGCTCAAAACAACTCTTTAAACGAAGCAAGAAAAATATTATTAGATAGAAACTTATTTAATCAAAAATTAATAAATTGGAAGAAAAACATAAAAAAATATAATGGTACAAAAACCAATATAAATGGTAATGAAATGCATAAATTCGTTCTTCCAACTCTAAACAACAAAGAACACATAACTATTATCGATAGTCCAAAACATTTCAACGCTATAAAATCAAACGTTGCTGTTCCTTGTGAACTTATAAAAGGAATCGAAGAATTTCGAAAAAATGGAATTCCTCATGCCATTATATACAATCAAGGTGGACACTGGGTTGGCTATGGAATTAGAAAAGAAAACAGACAAACTATAATTTTTAAAACAAATTCTTGCGGAACATCGGAAAATAAATATGTAGCCAAAAATGGAACAATTGAAGATATGTTATACAAATGGTTTACAGGCCAAGAAAAACTTATTCCAGGTGAAATAATTCAAGAAATCGATAGAATTGCAAATACGATTAACTTTAATCAAGATATATTATCTGCCAAAAATTACATTTATAACTTATTTAATAAAGTAATACTTCTTGGATTGCAAAACACAAAAAGTTACTGCAATATTCTTATTAATAATTTTGATATCATAAAGAATTTTGGACCAGATGCTATAAAAGAAAGTTTCGAAATTTACATTTTAAATATTTCTAAAAATATAGAAAGATTTAAAAATTATGCTAGTCTTCAACTATATTCTAATTATAAAAATGTTAATATTACAAATGAAAACGCACCATACATACTTAAAAAAATAGCTGATCAATTTAATAAACAATTCTCACTTCAAATTTTAACTTCTACTAATAATGAAAAGAATATAAATCCTTTCTGTAATGAATATGCATATCAAATTCTAAATAATATAATTCAGCAAAATATAAAACCAAAAAGAATAAATCCAATAATAATAAAAGAAAATAAAATCGAAAAAGAAAAATTATTTGTTCAACCGGTTACTCCTAAAACTCAAGTTAAAAAAACTACTCCAAAAAAACAAGTTAAAAAAACCATTCAACCCACTACTCCAAAACAAGCAATAGATCCTTCTGTAATAAAACAAGTTAAACAAACAATAAAAGAAAAGATTAATGAATTTAATTCTTCCAAAGATCCTAAAAAAGCTGAACAACTTATGTTTGAAATTACTGATCTAATTATAGAATTTAGGTTATGGAAACAATATGCAAAAATGATTAGAGATATGCCAAATAAACTTGAAAAATCAAAAACAAAGGAAAAAGAAAATAAAACAAAAAAATTAAAATACAATGATGAATCTAATACTCAAATTAAACAGGCAATAAAACGCAGAATTCTTTCTCTTAAAGAACTAATGTCAAATATTTGGAAACTAAGCCAAAAAGAAAAACAAAGCCTAAATGAATATGGTATAAAAATTGAATTAAATGAAATAATCGAACTAATAGAAAGTGCTCAATTAACAAAGCTAGAAAAAGAAAACTTTCAAAAAGACATCAATTTAATAATAACAGCTTTAGAATAGATAATTTAAAAACTTATACGAAAATTAAAACAAATTTGCAATGGCGCTCATTCTAGTGCTGAGTATTATCGAAGTATCGAAGAATGAAGCGCTGTATCCTTCGACAAGCTCAGGATGAGCGCATTATTTTAAACATCAAATTTAAATACAGAATAAGTTCTAAAGAATAATTAACTAATCTTTATTTTTCCTTGAACTAAATACGCTTTAAGACTATACTCTTGCCAACTAAAAGTATTTAGAGTTGTTATAATGCATTCAATTTTAATCGTTTAAAATGACAAAACTTTTTCTTAAAACAATTTGTTGGCAAATATTATTTATTGCATCTTTAACAAATTACACCAAATCTTTTTCACTAAGCCAAAACCAAACACACAATGCTATTCAAAAAGAAACAAAAAGCGAATTAGAAAAATGTACATTCTTAGAAAATGCACTGTTATCAAATAATAAAAAACCAGCTTTTACTCAAAAATTAATAAAAACCATACTAATGATAACCATTCCTATAGCAACAAGTATTTTAATTTGTAAAACAATAGATCATTTTATTTTTATCCCATTCACATTTAAAAAAAACGATAATATTCTTAAAAATATAACAAAGAGGCACCTTAACTCATCTTCTCCAAATTATTCTTCACACAAAAAACACATATCAAACGGATATCAAAATATTAATAGAATCATCTTTATAACTTTATCTATCGTCACTTATTTTGTAATGAAACAATTATTAAAAGTAAAAGAAAAAACAAATCTCAAAAATCTAGAAAATTTTATAAAAAATTGGCCTAAAAATAAAATAAATACACCAGAAATATTTCATAATAATTTCACAAATATTCATAATCAATTTTTGAAAAATAAAAAATTGAATATAAACGAATTAGAAGCAAAAAAAATAATCGTTTCTATAATTCTTGAAATGATCGAATATAAATTAAGTTTAAACTTTTTTTAAAACAAGAACTGAATTTCCTCCACCAAATCCAAAAGAATTGGAAATAGCGTAATTACAAGAAAACTCACGTGAATTATGTGGAATATAATCTAAATCACATTGTGGATCAGGATTTTCAAGGTTGATTGTTGGAGGAAAAATCTGGTTTTTAAGTGCAAGAGCCGTAAAAGAAATTTCCGTTCCTCCTGCCGCCCCTAACATATGACCAGTCATAGATTTTGTAGAACTTATAACAGATCTTTTTGGATTATTTTTTTCAACATTTTTTCCAAAAACTTTTTTTATAGCCAATGTTTCAATCAAATCATTCATAACAGTTGAAGTACCATGTGCATTTATATAACCTACTCTTGAGCAATCTATTTTAGCATCATAAAGAGCATTCCGAATTGATTTTACAGCACCACGACCCTCAGGATGCATAGCAGTTATATGATATGCATCAGAAGTAGAACCATAACCTACTAATTCTGCATAGATATTTGCACCACGATCTTTTGCAAAGTCCATTCTTTCAAGAACCAATAATCCAGCACCTTCACTCATCACAAAACCAGATCGATCCCTATCAAAAGGTCTACAAGCACCTTTTGGATCACCATTCCATGAAGAAAGAGATCTCATGTTACCAAAAGCTCCTATAGCTAAAGGAATAATACAACTCTCTGATCCCCCTGTAAGCATTTGATCAACATAACCGTCTCGAATCATTCTAAAAGAAAATCCAACCGCATCACCACTTGAAGAACAAGCATTTACAATAGAACTCATAGGACCTTGCAAATTCCACATCATAGAAAGTTGCGCACCTGCCTGATTGATGATAGCTTTTGGTATTAAAAATGGTGAAACCCTTTTAACGCCACTTTTTTCTAACTCTACAGATGCCTGATTTATAGATGAAACTCCTCCAATTCCAACACCAATACACGTTCCAAATCTATCCCTTATTTTGGGATTGTTTTGATCAAAGCCAGAATCCCTGATCGCCTGATCAGCAGCCAACATTGCCAAATGAATAAAACGATCGGTTTTGCGTTTTTTATTAGAAGGAATTATTTTATCAATAAGTTCTTGATCATCTGTTACTCTTCCAAAAACCTTGTACGGATAATTGGTAATAGTATGATGATCAAAAATAGAAAGCCCAGAATGACCTTCAATAAGATTATTCCACGTATCTAAAGTATTATTACCAAGAGGGGTTACAAGACCAATTCCTGTAATAACAACTCTTCTTTTATGTGACATTTATATATAAAATTTTAATAATGAAAAACTTATTTTGTCCTTGACTCATGAATAAGATCAACCGCTTCTTGAACTATCTTTATTTTTTCTGCATTCTCATCTTTTATCTCAATTCCAAAAGTTTCTTCAAAACTCATTATAATTTCAACTATATCCAAAGAATCCGCCCCAAGATCCTGAAACGAGGCCTCCGCCTTTACATTCTCTTTCGGCATATTCAATTTTTCTGAAATTATGTTTACAACCTTTTGTAAAGTATCTTCTTTTGAAAATGCCATGTATCAAGTCTCCTATAATAAAAAACCTTTTAATATAATAAATTAGGTTAAAGAATTTTTAATAATATAGAAAGTTTTATTTTTTTCCAGAAATTTATCCCTCGATACAATTTTTTCTCCGAAAAAATCACTTCCACCGTCGCCAAGGCTATGGTGGACAGGTGGGACAAACGGAAAATAGGAGTTTTTGCTTTATAAATGGTATATTTTAATTATCAAACTCACGTTAAAACAATCCACCATTCAAATCAATAACAGATCCGGTAATATAATCAGCCTTTCCACCTGTCAAAAATTCAACAAGATAAGCTACTTCATTCGGTTCACCAAATCTTTTCAAACTTATTCTTTGCAAAATTGCATTCTTAATATTTTCATCTAATTTTTTAGTCATATCTGTCTGAATAAAACCTGGCGCTATAGCATTAACTAAAATATTTCTTTTTCCATACTCAGCCGCCAAAGTTTTTGTAATAGAAATCAAACCAGCCTTGCTGGCGGCATAGTTTATCTGCCCAACATTTCCAGTTTTTCCAACAATAGAACTAATATTAATAATATAACTTTTAGATTGACGCATCATACGCTTTATCGCAAATTTGCAACAAAAAAATGCCCCTTTAAGATTGACATCAAAAACATCATCCCAATTTTTTTCATCCATTCTTATCGCAAGTGAATCACGAGTAATTCCAGCATTATTAACAAGAATATCTAATGAATCATTTTTTAAAATATCAAAAAGTTGAAAAAATCCATGATCTATTGATTTTGTATCAGAAATATCTACAAGAAAATAATAAATTCCGAAATTTTTTAATTCTTCTACTCTTTTATCCTCTTTTGCAACATGATCAAAAACAAAAACACAATCTCCTCTTTTTTTTAAAGTCAGAGCAATTGCTTTGCCAATTCCCTGCAAACCACCCGTAATAAGAACATTTTTATGCAACTTCTTCTGTAATTTCATCAACTTCTAAAGACTCTTGTTTAACTTCTTCAAAATCTTTTTCTCTTCCAAGAAAAGTTAAAAGATTTTTTATATCTTCAGGAATATTTATTGAAACAATTTTTTTATCTGGCCATTCTCTTTGCAACATTTTTGCCAATTTATCCAATGGACCCAACTGAATAATAATATCACAATCTTTAAATTCTTTCATCGATTGCCACCATAAAATAGGAGCACTAAGCTGCTTTACCAATGATGTTTTTACTTGATCATGATTTAAAATAACTTTTGCTTGCACATTATTTACGAAAGGAATTAAAAGATCTTTAAAGTCAACCTTCAACATATAATCATCAAACTTTTTTGCAGGCTCTAACATCAGCCTTGAATGAAAAGCCCCTGCAACATTTAATGGTATCGCCTTACCTTTAGCAGATTTAACATCTAATTTTATCTTCTCAAGTTCAGGAAATGTTCCAGAAATAACAAATTGTTTGGAAGAATTAAAATTTACAATCTGTGCAACACGTTCAACTCCAGAAACATCATCATATTTGCTGCAAATCTCACGTAGATTATTTTCACTTAATCCTATAACGGCCAACATTCCACCATTCTGAGATTTCGTAGCCTCATCCATAAATAAAGAACGTTTTTTTAAAAGATATAACGCATCAGGAAATGTAATTCCTTTTGCTGCATAAATAGCAGAATATTCCCCAGAACTATGGCCTGCTACAATATCAGGAACAATTCCATATTTTTCATTTAAAATAGAGTATATTGAAGCACTAATAAGAAAAATAGCCGTTTGCGCATTTATTGTTTCACACAATTCTTTTTCTGATGATGCAAAACAAAGACGTACAAAATTTTGATCCAAACATTTTGATGCTTGCTCAAAATGCTCTTGAACTATACGTTCATCATCATAAAATTCTTTTCCCATTCCCAAGAATTGTGATCCTTGACCAGGAAAAATCATTCCTATTTTCATCGATAACTCCTAACTTATTTAAATAAATCTAAATTTTCCTGTAACATCTTTATTAAAAAACTTATCCTTTCCAAGGATTTTTCTTTACCTAAAATAGTCATCAATTCAAAAACTCCTGGGCTCATAATTTTCCCAGTAAGCGCCAATCTTAAAGGTTGAGCCAATGCAACCAATTTCATATCAACTTCTTTACAAACATCTTTTGCAATCTTATTTAATTCACTCGTGGTGAGTGCGCCGTAGGCGTGTCGATCATCCTGAGCCTGTCGAAGGATCGAACCATCAAATTTTTTAAGAGAAGAAATATTATTTTCATAAGATTGCATCAAACCTATACTTTTCTTTGATAACCATTTTTTTATCAAATTTAAATCCAAAACCTTTGGCGACTTTGCAAAAGAAATTATATCTTGAACCATATTTAAAATTCTTATCGCTCTTGCTCCATATTGAGTAAAAAGTTCTTCTAACTGTTCTTTTTCCCAAAACTTTATCAACTCTTCTTTATAATTATTCTCAATATTTTCTACGGCCTTTATAAATCCTTCAAAGTCTAATTTTCTAATATAAACCCCATTCAGCCATTCAAGTTTTTTAATGTCAAAGATTGCACCCTTTTTACCAACATTATCCAAAGAAAAATGTTTTATCATTTCATCTTTTGTAAAAATCTCTTGATCACCATGAGACCAACCAAGACGTACTAAATAATTAAAAAGAGCATCAGGCAAAAATCCTTGTACTCTATATTCATCAACACTCACTGCCGCATCACGCTTACTCAATCTATGTCCAGATGGACCAAGAATTAAAGGCAGATGAGCAAAAACTGGTAATTTTTCATTCAATGCTTTATAAATAAAAATCTGTTTCGGTGTATTAGAAATATGATCCTCTCCACGTATAACATGAGAGATTTTCATAAAAATATCATCTAATACAACAACAAAATTGTATGTCGGAATACCATCTTGTCTTAAAATTATAAAATCATTTATCTGATCTATATCAACACTAATTTTTCCACGTATTACATCTTCAAACTCAATTCTTTTTTGATCTCTCGGAACACGAAATCTTATAGCATAAGGTTTTTGCAAATCCTGCTCAGAATATTTTTTATCTTTACAATTACACTGCTCTTGCTCAACATAAAATTCTTCAACTTTTTTTGGCTCAGCAGCAACTGCAGATGGCTGGCAAAAACACGGATAAGCTAATCCTTTTTCTAAAAAATCTTTTGCAATTTTTTTGTGCTCTTCAATGCGAGATAATTGATACAATACTGATTCATCTGATAATAATCCCAACCACTTTAATGATTTAAGCTGAAATTCAACATATTCCTTTTTAGATCTTACCTGATCAGTGTCCTCAATACGTACCAAATATTTTCCATTATTATGTCTTGCAAACAACCAATTAAAAATAGCTACACGCACACTTCCAACATGCAAATGACCTGTTGGAGATGGAGCAAAACGAACTCTTACTTCATTTTTAAAATCTGCCATAAAAAATCCAATAAATTAATGAGGATAAATAATTAATTCAAAGAACAAAAATAATAAATTACTAGCTGTAATAACCACCAATGAGGCTAATTTCAATTATAAAACAAACCCGTCAAAATGCAAATTTTTATTACTTTTATTCACTTTTCTCAATTTTTAACAAACCTATTTTCACTTTTTTCTAAAAGTTTACAGATAGAAAACAAGGGCCACTTTATGGCCCTTGTTTTATTACATTTTTATGTTTTTATTTACTACTGATAAGTTTTAATTTTGGCTTTGCAAGCTCTACCCACCAAGAAGGTTTTTTTGCTGTCTTACCATATTTTAAAATCAATTGATTCCAATAATTTCTTGTCTCATCAAAATTTTTTTCATGCCAAAAATATTCACCTAAACGATATAAAACCATATCATGCGCAGGACTATTTTGATCCAACACAATCTGTTTCAAACTTTCAATACCTTTTTCTTTCAACTCTTTTTCATTGCTATCAATATGCATTAACGCTAATTTCACATTATAATAAGAATAACTTACAGATGATTTATCCATTATACCCAAAGCTTTTTTTAAAATATCAATTGCCTGAATTATTTTCCCAAGATTTAAAAGAGCTTCAGATTGATAAACAAGAAACATAGATGCTATTCCAGCCCTTTTATTATCTTGATATCCTTTCGCAAAAACTTTCTCAACTTTAATCCATTTTTCTTTTTCTGATGCAAAAAAACTTTTATTAAAATCAAGTTCTTTGCTTTCTTCATCCTTACGAATAGGCATGTTGAAATATTTTAAAGCCTTCACAAATGATTTGTGTGCTTTTCGTTGAATTCGAGACTTGTAATAACCATAACCAATAAACAAAAAAATTAATGTTATAACCAACAATATCCCAATAAAAAACTCTTTCTTGTGACTTAATGCATAATTATATGCTCTACGTAGCCACACTAGCAAAGGATTTTTCGCAAATTCCATAAAAGATCTCCTTATTAATTAAATTTTGATGTGCAAATAAAATGGCATTCTTTATAACTTGAGAATCAGAATTGCCATGGACAACAACAACACAACCATTAATTCCTATCAACAAAGCTCCATGATTCGCTATCGTATAATTTTTTATGTTAAAAGTTTTTATTACTGACTCTAAAGTTTTAAGTAATATGTTACCAGAAAACCCGTCAGTTACAACGATATCTGTTCTATTATCAAAAATTCCGTAAGGTTCAATGTTACCAATAAAATTCAAATTAGATTCTTCCTTTAAAATATCAAATGTTTTTTTTACCAAAATCGAACCTTTTCCTTCTTCGTGTCCATTGGAAAGAATTGAAACTTTAGGTCGTTTAATCCCTAAAATTCTTCTTGCATAAGAATCTGCCATATGCGCAAATTGAACCAAATTAGATGGCCTACAATTAACGTTAGCACCAAGATCCAAAATTAATATCTCTTTTTTTCCTGTATACAACGTACCAATTATAGCAGGTCTTTCAATTCCCTTTTGGCAACCTAAAATAAAAACTGAAGCAACCATTAAAGCACCAGAATTTCCAGCGCTTACAACAGCCTTGCATTTTTCTTGTTTAACACTTTGTACTGCTTGTACAAGTGATGAATCCATCTTTTTTTTAAAAGATTTAACTGGATCCTCTCCCATACCAATCTGTTGATTAGTATTAGAAATTAAAATGTTATATTTTTGCCAAGAAGAATCATATTGATTTAAAAGAAAAAAAATTCGATCTTTTGAACCAAATAAAACTACCCAAACTCCAGCCTTTGCAGCAAGCAATGCTCCTAAAACAACCTGCTCTGGAGCATGATCGCCCCCCATTGCATCTACCGCTATCATAAAAAGCCTTATTGAATTTTAGTTTTTTATTCTTTAGAACTCGCAGGAACATCTTTTTGTGCTCCAGCACCCTGCTCAACCTTAGTTTGTCTTGTTTGATTACGTTCATACATACGTTCAGATTTTGTTCGAATAACCTTTACTCCTTTATAATGCCCACACTCTTTGCAAACTTGATGTGGTAAAACAGGATTGCCACATGTTTGACAATTAGATAGTGTTGAAAATACCAAGCCTTTATTAGCTGATCTTTTATCACGTCTAGATTTTGAAACTTTTCTTTTTGGTACTGGCATAATTTTATACTCCCAACATTTACATCAAAATTTACTAATACATTTAAAAAACAAAAAAATTTAATTTTTTTATTATATTGATTATTGAAAAAGCACAAACATTAGAACACTTTGAAAAAAGTCCAATAAAAACCTACCGTTAACTCAATGATACTTATTCAAAATTTAAACTAAACATCTTAAGCTTAATTTTTTAAAACAAAATTGTCAAAATAGACTACATAATTCTTGTAAAATCGACAAGTTTTGGCATGCTAGATATATACAAATTGGCGTTAATTACAATAAGAAAAATATTAAAGACAATTTTTAATAACAACATGCAAGTAAACTATAATATAAATAGTAAATTTTATTAAAAATAAACTAAAAATTAATATACAGGAGTAAATTTGATGACAAAAATCACAATGGAATTAATAAAACAATTAAGAGAAAAAACACATATTGGTATGATGGATTGCAAAAATGCACTAATTGAATCAGAAGGAGATATAGAAAAAGCCATCGAAATACTAAGAAAAAAAGGTGCTGATGTTGCGCAAAAACGAGCAGATAAAGAAACCAATCATGGCAATATAGAAGCTTGCTTAAACAAAGATTCAAAATCTGGAGCTTTAGTAAAAATAGGATGCGAAACAGATTTTTCTGCAAATACAAAAGATATGAAAGATTTTGCACTAAATGTATGCAATCACATATTACAAGCAACCCCAGAATGTATAGGTGAAGGAGAAAACTGTCTTCTCAAACAAAAAATTGTATCAGATGAAAAAATGACAGTTGAAGATAAGTTAAATGAATTGATTGCAAAAATTAGAGAAAAAATTGAAATAAAAGAATTTAAAAGATTTCAGATAAAAAAATTCGGTATAATAAATTTTTACATTCATCCCGGTGCAAATCTTGGAGTCCTACTTGAACTTGAAACTGATCAAGCTGTTGAACAAAATATAAAAAAAATAAAACAGTTGGCTCTTGATATCTGCATGCAAGTTGCTGTTACAAATCCTTTGTGTATTAATCCATCACAATTAGATGAAAAAGTACTAGAAAAAGAACGATCACTAATCAAAGAACAACTTCTTGAACAAGGGAAACCAGAAAACATAATTGACAAAATTACCGAAGGAAAGATGAACAAATTCTATGAACAAACTTGTCTCTTAAATCAAAAATTCATAAAAAATGATAAATTAACTGTAAAAAATCATATCAATCAGATATCAAAAGATACAGGTTTAAAAATAGAGATTAAAAATTTTAAAAGAATGTCTATAGGAAAATAATGAAAACAATCATCATAAAATTAAGTGGAGAACTTTTCTTTTCACTTACAAATCAAGAAAAAAAAGATGATAAAAAATATTTATACAACATAGCCAAACAATTAAAAGAACTAAAAAAAGATTACAGAGTAGGAATAGTTATTGGTGCAGGAAACATTTTTAGAGGTGAACAAGCAAGTAAAAAACTAGAAATAAAAATTACTACTGCTCATAATGCTGGAATGATTGCAACAATTATAAATGGTCTTTTATTCCACGATCTCTTAACAACGCAAGAAATTGATTCAATACTTTTTAGCGCAATTCATTGTCCACAAATAGCAGAAATAATTAAACAAGACAAATTAGATAAGGCCCTTAAAGAAAATAAAATATTAATATTTTCAGGAGGAACTTCAAATCCATTCTTTACAACAGATACAACATCTGTAATACGAGCATTACAAATCGGAGCAACTGAATTTTGGAAAGGAACAAAAGTAGAAGGAATATTCACAGCAGATCCGGTTGAACAAAAAGATGCAAAACTCTTGAAAAAACTTAACTATAATCAAGTAATAGAAAAAGATTTGAAATTTATGGATTTAACTGCTATAACTCTTGCAAAACAACACAATTTAAAAATTAGAATTTTTAATATATTTGAAGAGAATTCATTAATAAAAGCAAGTAAAGACGCAAACTTTGGAAGCGTTATTGTTTAAACAAGCTGCTACTTTGAAATGAGTAACTCTTAAAATAAAGTGCACGCTCATCCTAAACTTGTCGAAGAATACAGCGCTGCATCCTTCGACAAGCTCAGGATGAGCGCATCTTTTTACATTTTAGCGCATCTTTTTACATTTTAAAGTATACCTAGACAACAGCTTGAGCTAGTTAAATAAAAACTTAAACAGAGGATAATTTTATGGAACGGGTAGTTTTTGCAGAAGGAAACATCAAGGATTTTGAAGAATCAGCCAAAAAAGAAATGGAAAAACCAATCAAACATTTTGAAAAAGAACTCTCTGCAATCAGAACAGGAAGAGCCTCCACAGCTCTTGTAGAAAATTTAAAAGTGGAATGTTACGGTCAAATGATGTCATTAAGAGAACTTGCTACATTAAGTTCACCCGAAGCAAGGCTCATCACAATTCAACCTTGGGATAAAAGCATCATAGGTGATATTGAAAAAGCAATTCTAGCATCGGATGTTGGAATTACTCCTGTAAATGACGGTAAAATAATAAGATTACAACTTCCTCAAATGAGTGAAGCCAGACGAGAAGATTTAAAAAAAATTTTAGGCAAAAAAACAGAAGAATGTCGCATTGGTGTTAGAAATATAAGAAAAGATTTTCACAATCAACTTAGAGATGCAGAAAAAGCTCGCGGAATATCTGAAGATTTTGCAAAAAGATTAAATGATTTGCTACAAAAAATCACTGATAGTTTTATAAAAAACGCAGATGAATTATACGAGAAAAAAGCAAATGAAATAAAATTTGTATAAAAAATAGTAAAATAAAAAAAGAGCCTTGGATAAAATCCAAGGCTCTTTTTTTTGATCTATATCTTTTGCATAATATACATATGATGAACAAAGATTTATCATTGAATCAAACTCAATTGGCGGACTGTTTTGCCCGCCAATTAAATTAACTAATGATTTGATTTTGCGCAACAAGCTTTTTATTAGTTGTTCCAACGTAAATTGCAATTACTATCCAAAAACCAATAACTCCTAAAGAAATTAAAGAACCGTAAACTAATAATTGAGAAAGGACAGGAAAAGATGCGGTCACTAAAGAACCTGTTCCTTTTGCAGAACGAGCTCCAAAAACATCAATCCAACTCTTTGCTTTAAATTTTACATCTTTACTTGTTGGAAGATACATAATTTCTTTTGCCGGATTATTAAGTGAATAAGTAAAACCTTTTATTGCAATCATAGCACCAAAAAATGTCCATAAAACAGGATGTATCCATGTCAAACAAACAGCAAGCGCGATTATACAAGGAAATGCAACTAAGCAAAAAGTTAAACCCAATCGTCTTATAAAAATACTTGTTCCAATAAATAAAAAAGTTAATGCAAGAATATTTGCAGAAAGTCCATAGGTTGCTAAAAATTCTGTTGCCTGTTCTACTGTATGATAAGTTTTATCAACTAAAGAATTCATTTGATAATCTAAAATTGTTGCCATAATTTCATAAAGAGTTGAAACTGCTAAAATTCCCAACAGGTATGGTCTCGAAATTAAAAGTCTCAATCCTTCAATTGGGCCAGTTGCTTTTCTTTCTTCTGTTTTTGCAGGCATTTTATGTGAATATTTTTTCATGAAAAACTTAATTATTAATGGAACAATAAATACACAACATCCTGCAACAAAAAATAGCCACGGTAATCCCGTTTTTGATGCTTGCAAATCAACAATGTTTCCAAGAACAGAACCAAATTGTGCACCAAACAAAATTACTGGATAACCTTTTTTTGCCTCTTTTTGATGTACACTACTTGCAACAAAAGACCAAAAAAGTGCAACAACCAAAGATCCAAAACTTTCAATAACAAAATAAGAAATCCAAGCCAATAAGCGATATTTACTTATTACAGTATTAGCTAAACCTATTGTTGGATGCTGCAATAAAAATGAGATCACAATAAAAATTATTGCATACGCAGACGCCATAACATAAATCAACTTATGTTTTTTTAGCCAGTCTACAAGTTTTGCATAAAAGATAATAAGACATATTAGAAAAACAACAGAAAACATTTTCGCATAAGGTAGATACATACTCCCTACCATTTTTATAAAAATGGCATTTTTCATTGTACGTAGCATCCAATATGATCCAACAATAAAGAATAAAGCTCCAGAAAGAAGCCCAAATTTACAAAGATCTTCTTTTGTAAGGTCGCCCCACAAAAAACGAAATATTTTTGATAACATGATCATTCCTCCTTGGCATTGTTACAGCCAAAAAAAAATAACCATCAACATCATCAATATTGAACATAAAAATTAACTGTAATATCAAAGATTGATGATATTTAAATATTAACTAAAATTTAAAATTTGTCAATTTTGGGCAAAATTTGAGGATTTTTTATAAAAATTTAATCATTTTTGTTCTATATCTGATAAGAACTTATACGAAAATTCAAATAAATTTGCAATGCGCTCATTCTAGTGCTGAGTATTATCGAAGTATCGAAGAATGAAACGCTGTATCCTTCGACAAGCTCAGGATGAGCGCGACTTTTCTTTTTCTAAAGTTTACTCAAAGTTACAACTTAGGTTAAACAATTATATTTGGATATACTAACGAAATATATTCATTTTATCCTGGAAATCTATCTTTCCTCCAGGCAAAACCCAAGTACCTCCCAACATTTTATCTTCATTTCTTTATAACAATAAAATCTTATCCTCTATCTGACAAAAATATATAACAACTTCAACTTTTGGAGAAAAATTCTCGGGTGGGATTAAATAAACAAATTTTCTCATAATTAAAAACTCAAAATTTTTGTCTCAACAAATTTATTTTAAAAGCTGAGCAATGCATGAACCTTTGACTTCATCAATCTCGGGTATCGTCATACCTTCTACTGAATGAGGAAAAACTATCCAATAATCGGTTTCATATAAATAATAATCAGGAATTATTAATGATTTTTTAGGTTTATAATAAACTGTAGCAACTTTAATATCATTTGGGGTATTGCTTCCACATCGTTTTTTTATTTCCTCTAATATTGCTTTCACTGTACTTCCTGAATCAATTATATCATCCACTATCAATAATTTGTCTTCGTTTTTAATAGTTCTAATAACATAATCTAAATCAAATATTTCAACATTATTTTTTAGTTTACCATTATCATAAGCACTCGTTCTAACAGTAACATGCTTGTTAATTAAAGATTTTTTATAAGAAAAATATTCTTCTACAACCATTCCTATTGGCGCACCACCACGCCATAAAGCTATTAAAAAAGTTGGTCTAAAATCAGATGCAAAAATTAAGTTTGCTAATTTGAAAGAACTTTCAAGAAGATGTTGTGAACTAATATATACCCTTTTTGGTGTTTTTTCTGAAGCAACAACCTCTTCTTCACCCCCTCTTTTTTTCTTCGATACACATTCCGAAACACTAACCACAAATATAATTAAAATCAAAAAATTAAAATATTTTTTTAGTAATTTCATAAAAATTCCCTTTTTATTTATAAATTTATTTTAATTAAAAAAATTATTCAAAAACTCATTGGTTCATTGAAAAATAAAAGCATGTAAATCATAACAAATTTTATTTTAAGCTCAACAAAAAATATCTTTTTTCATCTTACCCAAAATAAATAATAAAACATAAAAGCAGCAAAGACCAAAATCATTATTCCACCTTCTAATCGTTTTAGACATTTTCTTTTAAAAATCCCAAATCCTAAAATAGCAAATGATATAAACATAAATGGCGCAAGGCCTCTCAACGGGTGAATATTTATTGGTTTATCAGAGGCAAATGCCAAAATACCCAAAAGTAATGTTCCTTGCTCTAAAACTGAACCTAATGAATTTCCTAATGCAAGAGAATATTCTTTCTTTTTGACTGCTTGAAGTCCCAATGTAACTTCTGGCAAAGAAGTTCCTACCGCAAGAATTGTAGCACCAACTGTCTCTAAAGATAAATGTAAAAGGCTGGTAAGCTTGATTGCAAATCTCACTACAAATTCAGAAGAAACTAAAACAAGAATCAGACTTATTAATAACTTTAAAAGTATGCCAAATTTTGTTTTCAAGAAAATATCTCCATCCAAAACAACCTTTTTATGCTCCCTTTCTTCTTCTAAAGACTCTTCTTTTGTTCTATTTCTCCAAAGCCCCCACAAAGCAATAAAATAAATCAGTATCAAAAATAAACCTGTCGTTCGAACCAGTGTCCCCAAAAGAAAAACTAGCAACATTGCAAGAATTGCAACAAAAAACATTGGCCCAGCATCTTTATTTTCTTCTGGCTTTATAAGAATTTTTCCATAAATCAAAATAGGTAATCCTAAAACCAAAGATACATCACAAACATTTGATCCTAAAATATCTCCCGCAGAAATACCCTGCACTCCCTTAAAAAGAGAAGTTATCACAACCGATAGTTCTGGAAAACCAGTTGAAATTGCAATCAAAACAAATCCAACAAAAAGGGTTGTTAATCTAAACTTTCCGGCTGTTTCAATTGAATATCTTACAGATAAACTTGATGAACCCCATAAAGCTAAAAAGCTTACAAGCAATGCTACTCCATATAAAAAAATTAGATATCCATCCATTACAATCTCCTTTCATAAAAAAGTTTTTAATCAAAAATACAAGTATAAATCATCCACGATTAAATGCATTAAAACATTTCCAGATTGACAAAACAAAGGCGGTTGATCAAACGTTTGTGTTAAATTATATTAAAAATATAACTATATATTAAAAAACATAGCTTCTTATATATGAAAAAAACAAAATCATTTTTTTTATAAAGCTATAAATGTTCCCAAAGATAATCCAAACAATGAAATAGAAATGGAATTTGGGCAACTACCCAGACCAATTAATGGATTGCTTTCTTAAGAAAAAAGAAACAATTGAAATTTCTACGCAATAAAATTAAAATTCTAAACTTTTTATTATTTTTCATATAAACTTTGAATCTAAAAAAAATTTATCTTAATTTTACCTAACATTTCATGTATACAAAAAAATGAATAAATTTGTACATCTTCATTTACATACAGAGTTTTCTTTATTAGATGGGGCAATAAAACTTCCACAGCTAATAAATTTTGCAAAAGAACAAGAATGGGAAGCCATCGGAATCTCTGATCATGGAAATATTTTTGGTGCAATAAAATTCTTTCAACTAGCCAAAAAAGCAGGAATAAAGCCCATCCTTGGAATAGAGATGTATTTTATTCCTGATGCAAAGATTAGAGATATAAAAGAAAAATATTTTCACATTTTACTCATCGTTCAAAATAAAATTGGATATAAAAATCTGTGCAAATTAATTTCTTTTTCTTATCAAAAAGGTTTTTATTTTAAACCACGAATTGATTACAACATTTTAAAAAAACATTCAGAAGGTCTAATTGCAACTACAGGATGTGGAAGTGGTCATATTCCAAGATTATTAAAAAATGAAAATTATGATAAAGCAAAAGAAAGAGCAGAATGGTTTTTAGATGTATTTGGTAAAGATCGTTTCTTTATAGAATTACAACCACATGAAATAAAAGAACAAAAAATATTAAATGAAAAACTTTTAGATCTTTCAAAAAAAACAAACATTAAATCTATCGCAACATGTGATTCGCATTATCTTAAAAAAGAAGATAAGTATGCACACGAAGTTCTTCTTGCAATACAAACAAAAAAACATATGGATGATCCGGATAGAATGAGTCTTGAAAAATTTGATTTAAGTGTAAAAACAACAAAAGAGATTCTAGATTATTTTAAAGAAAATCAAGAAGCTGTCTGGAATACTGGAACTATTGCAGATAGTTGTGAATTCGAATTTGAATTTGGAAAACTTTTTTTTCCGCAATGTCCAACACCAAAAGAATACTCCCAAGAAAGTTATTTTAAAAAATTATGTACTGATGGTCTTAAAAATATAAAAGAAAATAGTTTAATTCCAGTAGATCAATATCAAATATACGACAAACGGCTTGAAGAAGAAATGGCTCTAATTACAAAAATGGGTTTTGTTGGATATTTTTTGGTAGTCAGTGATTTTATAAGATGGGCAAAACAACAAAATATTCCTGTTGGACCAGGAAGAGGCTCTGTAGCCGGCTCATTAGTTTCTTGGGCTATGCAAATTTCAAATGTTGATCCAATAAAATATAATTTACTTTTTGAACGATTTTTAAATCCTGAACGCATAAGTATGCCAGATATAGACATAGATTTTTGCATAGAACAAAGAGAAAAAGTTATCAACTATGTAAAAGATAAATATGGTCATGATTGTGTTTGTCAAATTATAACTTTTGGCTCAATGATGGCAAAAGGTGTAATAAAAGATGTAGCAAGAGCTCTTGGTTTTCCATTTCAGGATTCAAATGCTCTTACAGACCTTATTCCAAATCAACCAAAAATAACACTCAAAGAAGCCATTGAACAAGAACCAAAACTACAAGAATTTATAGATAGTAATCCTAAAGTAAAACATCTGATAGATATATGTTTCAAATTAGAAGGGCTTACTCGTCATGCATCCAAACATGCTGCCGGAGTTGTAATTTCTCCAGAACCTTTGCATGAAGTACTTCCTTTATACATTCCATCAAAAACCGATGAATTAGTAACACAATATGCAATGACAGAACTAGAAAGCATTGGTTTTTTAAAAATGGATTTTTTAGGACTCAAAAATCTTACCGTAATTCAAAGAACTCTTGAGACAATTAAAAAAAATCATAATGTTGAAATAAATTTAGATAAATTAGACCTTCTTGATAAAAAAACTTTTGAACTTTTAAAAGCAGGAAAAACAAATGGTGTATTTCAATTTGAATCGGATGGAATTAAAGATGTTTTAAGAAAACTTGTTCCAGAAAATCTTGAAGATTTGATTGCTGTAAATGCACTTTACAGACCCGGACCTCTAGGTTCTGGAATGGTAGACGATTTTATAGAAAGAAAACATGGTAGAAAAAAAACAACATATATTTTTGATGAATTAGAACCAATTCTTGCTCCAACTTATGGTGTTATTGTTTATCAGGAACAAGTAATGAAAATTGCCTCAACAATTGCAGGATATTCATTAGGTGAAGCAGATATTTTGCGCAAAGCCATGGGTAAGAAAAAAATTGATGTAATGACACAACAAAAGGAGCTTTTTATAAAAAAAGCAACCGAAAAAGGATTTGATCGTAAAAAATCTGAAAAACTTTTTGATCTTATGGCATATTTTGCAGGTTATGGATTTAATAAATCACACTCCACTGCATATGCAATTATTGCCTATCAAACTGCATATCTAAAAGCTAACTTTCCTTCAGAATTTATGGCAGCGCTCGTATCTTTTGAAACAAACAACCCAGATCAATTAACTTTTTATTTACAAGAAATTAGCGATATGGGTTTAAAAACAATTCCACCCGATATAAATAAATCAGAAATAGAATTTTCAGCTAAAAATAATTCAATATTGTTCGGCCTAAAAGGTATAAAAAATATTGGGCTTTCAGCTCTTGAAAACATTTTTGAAGAACGGGGAAAAAAGCCGTTTATAGATATTTTAGATTTTTGCAAAAGAGTTGATTTGCGAACAGCAAATAAAAGAGTTATAGAAAGTTTAATTTATTCAGGTGCAATGGACTTAATGCCTGGAAACAGAGCTCAAAAAGCAACAGAGTTAGAAAAGATATTAAAAATTGCACACGATGAAAAACAGCAAGTTTTAACAGGCCAAATAAACATGTTCAGCCTTGGTTCAAAAGAATCACAACAAAAAGAAAATCAATTTTATACATTCCAACCTCTTGAAGAATGGTCAATAAAAGAAAAACTTGAAAAAGAAAAAGAAGTCGCAGGCTTTTATCTAAGTTCACATCCATTAAAAAATTACCCAATTTTAAATTGGATTCCGTCTTTAACTTTTGCCAAAGCTTTAGAAAAAATAAAACATCTTGATTCAATAAAAGAACCAACAGTTTTTTGTAAAGGTCTTTTACAAAAACATAAAATAATTACCACTAAAAAAGGTGCTAAAATGGCATTCGCTCAATTTGAAGATATACATAACGTAGGCGAATGTGTAATATTTCCTCGTCTTTTTAAAGTAGTAGAAGAATGGCTAGACAAATACGATATTTTTATCATAAAAGGAGTTCTAGATTCAACCTCAACTACAAAATGTAAAATAAAAGCAAATTTACTTATTCCTATCGATCTACTTTTTGAAAAAGCTAAGCCAGAAAAATTAAATATTGAATTGCCAAATGAAATAACTGATGATTTTTTAGAAAAATTGAAATCAGAGATTTTTTTAAAAAATAATAGTGGACAAAAAGTTCCATTAGAAATTGCTTTTATTGAAAACGGGGAAAAATTAAAAATACAAACTAGCAAAAAAATTACCTACCAACAACAAAATCTAAAAATGATTGAAGATTTAGGAATTAAAATTCAGATTTTTTTCTGAACAATAATCTTTTATTCTTTCGTACAATTTATTATTCTTTTTTTTCAAAATAAATGCCAAAGATTTTAAAACCCATTTAAATTTCTTTCTTTCTTCTTTACTTAAACTATATTTTAATTCCTCTTGATCACTAACGGCTCTTTTATGAAAGTCCACATCACAAAGATAATTAATCAATTTAGATGAAACAACAAATACTTGATCTTGAGTTATAAATCCATTATCAAGATGCTCCAATAAAATATTATAATTTTTTTCAAACTTTTCTTCCCAAGATAAAAGAAAACACAAGTTAAGCAATTTTGATAAATAATCAAAGTTTTGTGGCTTTAATGTTAAAAGATGTTGATAAACTGCAAAAGCACATATAAATCTATTCTCTTTTTCATACAAAAAAGCTGCTTGTACATATTTTTTAAGGGAAAGGTTATCTTCAAGCGACCAAAGCATGTCAGCCTCCAATTGTAAAGCATATGCCTTGTCTTCAAACGAATGCGATAATAAACGATAAAGATTTAATGCTTTCTCTTTTTCTCTCCTTGTAATAAGGTCTGCAAGCTTGAACCAAGCAATACAACTTGCTCCAAAATCCTTACCAGATTTTTCATGATCAATCTGTTGTTTCATTTCCCACTCCTCTTTTTGTTCCTTTTATTTAAAACTTAAATTTAACACGTGGCTTAAAAAATACAAAATGTTAATTAAATTAGAAAGTAAACCCCTGTTGAAGTTACAATATGCTATGTTATAATTTGTTTTTAACAAACATCTATTTAAAATTTTATATAAATAAGGAAAGTTGTTACATGTTCTTAAAACATTCAAAATTTAAACAGAAATTAATATTATTTTTTATATTACCATTCATTTTGGTAAAGTTTATCAATGCAAATCAAGATACAGAATTAAAACTATCCGAAATATCTGATATAAAACAAAAAACTCAACCTTTAAAAATAATCAAAGATAATAAAGATGATAATGAAAAACAAACCTCTTATTTAACAACAACAGAACGAACCATTTTAAAATCATTAGTAGAAACATTATGGACTTTGTTAAAAGAAAAAAACAAAAACAATAATGAATATCAAATGCCTCTTATAGATTATTATGAATTAGGAAAAATATATTCTGATCTGATAATAGATGAACTTTTTACAAAACAAAAAAATAATTTTAAACAAAAAATAATCGAACTTCTTGTGCCACCAACAGTAGCATTTATTATAAAAAATTCAAAAAATAAAGATCAAAAACAAAATTATATAAAATTAACCTCTGATCTTTTTGTAAAACTATTATGCAAACTAACCATGGTAAGATGGTTTCAAACTCCAGAAACAACTTCTTTCAGAATAGCAAACGATATTGCCATTCTAGGAACTTTTTATAAATTAGACAAAAATAAAAAAGGAATTTATAAATATTTAAACATTTATAATGCTGCAGAAAAAATACCTCTCGATTTTTTAAGAACCTATCTTCAATCAAAAAAAGTAGACCTTGGATCATTTTTAAACACCAAACACAGAAAAAAAGCAATTGCAAAAACCGTACAAGTTTTATGTCTTCCAGTAATACAACACATAATAAATCAAATCACTACTTTAATTACAATCGAAAATTGATGAATATTATAGAGATATATAAAAACAAAAAATTAAAAGCGCTACAAGGTGGTGGTCAAGAAAGAATTAAACGCCAAAAACAATCTGGAAAATATACTGCAACCCAAAGATTGAATATGTTATTAGATGCAGAAAGCTTTGAACAAATTGATCAACTTGTAACTTCACCTTTTTCATCAAATAAAAATTATACCGATGGAGTAATTACAGGTTTTGGAAAAATTGATGGTAAAAAAGTTGCAATTTATGCTCAAGATTTTACGATAAGAGGAGGATCTATAGGAAAACATCATGCAAAAAAAATTTGCAAAATCATGGATATGGCAGCCAAGATTGGTTGTCCAATTATAGGTCTAATAGACTCTGGTGGAGCAAGAATTGAAGAAGGAATTCATGGTTTAAAAGGTGTAGGAGAAATATTTTTAAGAAACGTTCGCTATTCAGGAATAATTCCTCAAATATCTGTAATTTTAGGTCCATGTGCAGCTGGAGCAACATATTCACCTGCTCTTACAGATTTCATTTTTACAACTGAGAAAATAAGCCATATGTTTGTTACTGGTCCAGTAGTTATCTCTAAAGTTTTACATCAAACAATTACAAAAGAAAATCTTGGTGGTTCAAAAATTCATAATCAATTTTCTGGTGTATCTCATATCGAATCACAAAATGAACAAGAATGTTTTTTTAAAGTAAAAACATTATTCTCATATCTTCCTAATAATTATTTAAGTCAAGAAGAAACATCAAAAAATTATTTCGAAGAACCTGAAAAAATAAATCTTGAAAAAATAGTTCCAGATAAAATAAATAAATCTTATGATATAAAAGATATAATAAATGGAATTTTTGATAAAAACAGTTTTTTTGAAATTCACAAATATTTTGCACAAAACATTGTCGTCGGTTTTGCAAAACTTGCTGGTTATGTAATAGGGGTTGTTGCAAATCAACCTTTAATAAAAGCTGGAACATTAGATATAGATTCATCTTGTAAAGCTGCAAGATTTATACGATTTTGCGATAGCTTTTCAATTCCAATAATATCTTTGGTAGATGTTCCAGGATTTTTACCAGGAATAGACCAGGAACATAATGGAATCATAAAACATGGTGCAAAATTAATATATGCTTATGCTCAAGCAACAGTACCAAAAATTACAGTAGTTTTACGAAAAGCTTATGGTGGCGCCTACATTGTTATGGGTAGTAAACATCTTGCCTCAGACTTTAATTTTGCATGGCCAACTGCTCAAATAGCAGTAATGGGTGCAAAAGGAGCAATTGCAATTTTGAATGGAAAAGAATTAAATAAAATTGGAAATATACAAGAAAAAGAAAAATTACAAAAAGAATTAGAACAAAAATATGAAGAAAAATATTTAAATCCTTTCCAAGCAGCTGAATATGGATATATCGATTCAATAATTGAACCAAACAAAACAAGAAAACATCTAATCTCATCTTTAATAATTTCTAAAGATAAAGTAGAACTTCTACCCAAGAAAAAACATGGTAATATCCCTTTATAAAATTAATTTTTCCAAGATATTTATTAGAATATACCTCTATTTTTGACTTTATTTAAATCTTGTTTAATCTTCATGTATTCATGGGGTGTCTAAATTATTTTATATGTAAGCCGATCTGTCCTCCGAAGCTCGAAGAGCGAAAGGGGAAGTCTTGACGAAGGCTTATTTTAAAGAAAGAATTTCTTATGAAATCAAGATTATTTTTAGTGCTACTAACAATTACAATAGTTACAAAAATTCATGGTTATAATCAAAAAGATTTTGAAATTGCTTGTCAAGGTGGAAAAAATTTAAATCTAATAAAATCAGATTTAAGCAATCTAAATACAAAAAAAAACTTAATAAAAACAAATTTAAATCATGCCGATTTAACTCAAGCAAATATAAAAAATACAAATCTGAGCAATGCTAATTTAGAAAAAGCCCTTTTATATAAAACGAATTTATTTAAAACTAATCTTTCTTTTGCAAACTTACGCGGCGCAAAAATTATAGATGCTAAATTAAATTGTACAAATCTTAAAAAAGCAGATTTTTATCAAGCCGATTTAACAAATTCAGATTTTTCTGGAAAAATAAGTTTTTTTCATGGAATAACTTTATATCTAAAACTTTTGTTAAATTTGGAAAAACCAACATTCAAAAATCCAGAGTATAAAAATAGAATAGAAACAAATTTTAAAAGAGTAAAAGCTATAAATACTAATTTTAGTAATGCAAATTTGATAGCAGCAAATTTTGAAAAATCATACTTAACAAATGCTAAATTTAATCATTCTATTTTAGCATTTGCTAACTTTTCTAATATAAAATCTCTAAGAGAAACAGATTTTAGAGGAGCTTTATTATTTGGTGCTGATTTTTATAACACAAGCTTTGAAAACGCAATAGTAAAAAATGTTGATTTTTATGGGGTAAAAGGACTATCCGAAAAACAAAAAAAATATTTAGTTAAATATGGCGCTAAAAATGTTTACACTCAAGAAGAATTAGAAGAATTAGAATCATCAGCCACACAAGTTCAAAGTGTAATCAGAGGATACTTAACAAGAAAAGAATTTAAAGAAAAATAAAATATTTTATTTTTCTTTAAATTTAATTTCAAAATCAAACAATTTTATATGTTTACGTTCCTCTTCTCCACTTTTAAACCCAAATGCCAAAATTTGTAATTTTTTATACGGAATAATTTTCATGCTAGCTTAATGAAAATTACTATGAAGGAGAAAGAATCAAATTGATTCAATAACCTTCCACACTTTTACATATGATTCACAATTTGAAACTGATACAAAAATACTACTAGAAGAATTTGGATGGCATGATATTGAACTAATCACATTTTCATTTTCATTTATATTTTTATTTTTACAATAAAGTTCTGCATCATTAAAACCACTACTTATTTCTAGATCACCTTCTCTAGAACCAAAAACAAGTATATCGTTTCCTTTAAATAACATCCAATCCATAGAACAAATATCACTACATCGATTAAACAAATCCCAACAATACAGATACGTGTTATTTAAAATTTTTACTTTTACATTCTTAGAAAATCCAAACGCAATATTCTTGTTTTCTATATTCTTAGAAAATGCTAACGAACTAATACTGTAATCATATTTATATTTTCTAATATATCTGCCAGATTCTATATTTTGTAATATTACTTGCCCATTCTGTAATCCAAAAGCAAAAATATTAGAATTCGGATCAATATCAGATTTAACAACACTAATTCCATATTCATATTTAGGGAAGGTTTTAATACATTTTTCATTATTCCATATCTTTACTGTCCCATCAGCTGATCCAGAAACAAGAATGTTAACTTTTGAATCAGAATGAAACGCAACATACAAAGCACCTTGCTGATGCCCTTTTAAAGTCTTTAAGCATTCTCCAGTTTCTATATTCCATATTTTTATTTCCCCATCAAATGATCCAGATGCAAGAATATTAGAATTCGGATTTGGGTGAAAATCTAATGAACAAACTCGATCTTTATGCCCTTCTAAAGTTTTAATATATTTACCTGTTGTTATATCCAATATTTCTATCTTTTTATTCCATGAACCACATGCAAGAATATTAGATTCTGAATCAGGTTTAAATTTTGCAACGTAAAAATTTTGCCTCTCATCATTTGATTTAATTGTTTTAATTAACTTAAAATCTATTTCACATACCATAGCATCATTTAAACCAAACAATATCATAGTTGTAATGAGCAACAGTTTTTTCAAATCAATCCTTCTCTTTTTTAAAAATTAATCAATATTTTTCATTACTTAAAATTTTTTACTTCAAATTAAATAAATATTACAAGCCCTTCTTAATAATTTTTAAATACATTTATCAAAATCTTTTATTTTAATTCATTATTTCATTAAAATATGTAAAAATATAAAAAAACAAGTAATTCACTATTAAAATTAAAATTATGAAAATTCTAAAAAAATTAATCTCCAACATAAAAATAAAATTTATTGTTCTAGCCATTCTTACAACAATCATCGGAATAACTACAATAGTTTATATTACCAAATATTTTTCTATAATACCCAAAGAATATCAATTCAGTAGACCAGATGAACGATCAAATGAAATCAAAGGAAAAATAATTACATTAAAAAGATTAAATCATCAATATTTTCAAGATTATTTTAAAATGTTATCTCCAAAAGTTAGGAAACCTCTTTATTTCCCATTTCCACATAATTTTGAAAATGTTAAAAATTTTTTAGAAAAAGAATTATCTCGTGAAGCAGCAGGCAAAACGTTTTTATATATTATTTTTGATAACAAAGATATTAATTTAATAGGCTCTATTGAAATAAGGGAAAAAAATCCAAATGATCCAGGACAATTTTCATGCTGGCTTAATGAAAAATATTGGGGTGGAGGAAGAATTCATGAAGCAATAAAACTGATTACAAAAGAATATTTTAAAATAAAAAAAGTCAAAAGTTTTAATGCACACGTTGAAATGTGGAACCTACGAAGTTATTACGCTTTAAAAAAAGCTGGATTCAAACTAGTAAAAACATACAAGCCAGAATATGATAAACCACGCTACATTTTAGAATATTGCAATCCAAACTATCAAAATCAGAAAAAATAATAAATTAATTAAAACATATCGTATTGCACAACTAAATTTTTTCTGTCAATATTTATTCTGAAATAAAAATCATAAGTATTTTTGATTTCAAAATCATAAAGGAGAAAAATGACAAAAAAAGTATTGTTTATATTAATGCCAGAAAATTATAGGGATGAAGAATTTTACGAACCACTCAATATTTTAAAAGCAAAAAATCATCAGATAGACGTTGCAGGTTTTCAAGAAGGAGTAGCAACAGGATCTGGTGGATATAGATACACTGTTCATCTAATACTTGACACTTTGACCAACGAAGATTTTGATAAATACGACGCACTTATAATCCCAGGTGGACCAGGAAGTACAAAATATCTTTGGAATAATGAAAAAATACAAGAAGTAATAAAATATTTTCACGAAAATAAAAAAGTTGTTTGTGCAATATGTTACGCAGTAATAGCAATTGTACAATCTGGAATCCTTGAAAATAAAAAAGCAACTGTATATCCAACAGATGAATCCAAAAATATTTTTAAAGAAAATAATGTAACATTTGTTCCAGATGGATGCGTAACTTTGGAAAACGAGAAAATCATTACAGCCCAAGGACCTGCATTTGCAAAAGACTTTGGAAATACAATTGTTGAACTTTTAGGAAAATAGGAAAAAAGAAAAAAATGGCAACAAAAAAACCAACATCAACAGAAGAACCTAATATAAAAACACTTCTTTTAGGAGTGCAAGCACCATATAATCATATAAAACCAATACAGGTATACTTTGATGAATTTCTAAATCTTGTTTCTACCCTCGGACTCGAATATGCCAAAACACTTTTTTTAAAAATAAGAAAAATTGATAAAACAAACTTTCTTACCAAAGGCAAATTGTTAGAAATATCAGATTTCTGCAAAAAAAATGGAATAGAGGAGGTAGTTTTTTCAGAAATATTATCTCCATTACAAGAAAGAAATCTAGCAGATTTTTTAGATTGTATCGTTTGGGACAGAGAAAAGCTAATTTTAGAAATTTTTAAAAAAGCAGCCCATACTTCTGAAGGAAAAATTCAAGTAGATATAGCAGAAATCGAATTCTTAAAAGCTAGATTAGCTGGTAAAGGAATAGAACTTGCACAACAAGCAGGAATAATTGGAACAAGGGGACCCGGAGAAACATCAAAAGAAATTATAAGGCGCCATCTCGCAGAAAAATATCATCAAGCTAAAAAAAGGCTTGATATTATAAAAAAATCAAAATCTGTACAACGAAAAAAAAGGCTTGAAAGTAAAATTCCTTTTGTTTGTCTTGTAGGATACACTAACGCAGGAAAATCCAGTCTTTTAAATCTTCTCACCAAAAGCGATGTTCTTGTTGAAGACAAACTTTTTGCAACTCTTGATACAACAACTCGAAAATTATTTCTTAATCATCAAAAAATGATTTTGATCTCCGATACAGTTGGCTTTATAAGTCAATTACCTCATCATCTCATTGAAGCTTTTAAAACAACACTTGAAGAACTAAATTTTTCAAATTTAATACTGCATGTTGTAGATCTAAGTAATTCTGCCTGGAAAGATCAAATAAATGTTGTCAAAAAAACTCTAAATGAATTGCAAATCGAACAAAAAATTCTTTATATTTTTAATAAAATAGACAAAATAAAAAATAAAGAACTAAAAAAACTAAAAACAATTTTAGAAGAATACGATCATTACGTCTTAACCCATACAAAAAGTAAAGATGGGATAAAAGATCTTCTTAAATTTTTGCAAAATTATAAATTCAAATAGGAGAATAGAATGTCAAAAAAAATAGCAATCAACGGTTTTGGACGAATTGGTAAAACATTTTTGCGAACACTTTTACAAGACAAAAAAAATGAATTAGAAGTAGTTGCAATAAACTTAGGACCAGGAAACCCAGAACTGGCCGCACATCTTTTCAAATACGATTCTATTATGGGAAAATATCAAGGTTCTATTGAATACAAATCTTGCAAAAATAAAGATTATACTGGAATTTTAAAAATAGACGGATTTGAAATAAAAATTTTGTCTGAACTAAACCCTCTAAAAACTAATTGGAAAAACTTAGAAATAGACTGGGTTGTAGAATCATCAGGAGCATTCACAAAAAGAGAAAAATCAGAATTACATTTAAAATCAGGAGCCAAAAAAGTTTTAATAACAGCTCCTTCAACAAATGAAGATATTACAATAATTCCAGGAGTAAATGATAATCAATATAAGCCAGATAAACATTTTATTATATCTTTAGGTAGTTGTACCTCCAATTGTTTTGCTCCAATTATAAAAGTTTTAAAAGAAAATTTTACAATTCTAAATGGCTTTATGACAACTATTCATGCGTATACAAATGATCAGGTTCTTCTCGATATAGAACATAAAGATCCAAGAAGAGCTCGTGCCGCAGCCCTTAATATGATTCCAACAAAAACTGGAGCAGATAAAGTTATTGTAAAAATATATCCAGACCTTGAAAAAAAACTTAAAGGACAAGCAATAAGAGTTCCAACACCAGTTGTATCTTTAGTCGACTTTACTTTCACAACAGATCATGAACTTACAACTGAAAAAATTAATCAAACTTTTAAAAAATATAGTCAAAACGAACTTAAAGGAATACTCGAATATTGCGAGGAACCATTGGTATCAAAAGATTTTGAACAAAATAGTCACTCTTGTATAATTGACAGCTTTTTAACTCAATCTTTAGGTAAAATCAGCAAAGTCTTTGGTTGGTATGACAATGAATTTGGATATTGCTGTAGACTGAAGGATTTTTTACTTCACAACTAATAAAAGTTTGTCTAAACTGAAAGGGATAAAAAATGTCAAAAAATTTGGTGGGCCCATAGCTCAGCGGTTAGAGCAGTCGGCTCATAACCGAAAGGTCCCAGGTTCAAATCCTGGTGGGCCCACCATAAAATCTTACTGTCTCCCATGAACAAAAGGGATTTTAAAAAAAAATTATCTATGAAAAGAGGTATAACTCATGGTAGGACAACCTTTATGGAAAAACTTAAAGAATCTAACAGCCATAGACAAACAACTTGGTGAGATAGAAGGAAATATTATTCAAACAAAAAAAATATTGGGAAAAGACGATTTGTTAATTCCAAAATTAGAAGAATCTATTGAAAAACATTATCAGGAATATCTTTCTCAAAAAAAAGCTGTCACTCAACATGAAAAAAAAGCTCAAGAATTAAAAGAAAAAGAAAAAAAGGAAAAAGAGATTTTTGAAAAAACTACAACCGAAAAAGAATATAAAGCTGCAGAAAAAGAACTGAAATTAATATCCGATAAAAGAATAATGCAAGATGATATTCTGATAAAAGCATGGCACAATCTAGATATAACAAAAGATAAATACGAAAAAGAAAAAAATGAAAAAATGGAACAAATTAATCAACTAAAAGAAGGAATTCAAGTTCAACAAAAAGCACTTGAAGACTCTGAAAAACAAAAAATTGATCTTTTTGAAAAAAGAAAAGAATCTACAAAATTAATACCAACCGAATGGCTAGAAAAATATGAAAAAATGAGACACAAAGTTCCAGATCCAATAGTTCCAGTCTTAGGAACAAGTTGTAGCGCATGTTATTATTCAATACTACTCCAAGATTTGGCTAAATTAAAAAAAGCTGGGGTTTTACCTTGTCGCAACTGTTATCGTTTTCTCTATTATGATGAGCTAGAAGAAAAAGAAGCAAAAAAAGCATCTTACTAAAAAATATTTTAAAAAAAATGGAAAAACAAACTACGTTTTTAAAAGAAAAAAATAAATTAAAAAAACAAAACAATCCTGACAAGTGGGAAATCTTTGTAGATGGAGCATCACGAGGAAATCCTGGTCCAGCAGGAGCAGGAATTTATATTAAACATAGAGAAAAAGATATTTTTAAAGGAGGAATGTTTTTAAAGAAAAAAACAAATAATCAAGCTGAATATCTTGCTCTTGCTATAGCAATATTTATTTTTAAAGAAAAATTTTTAAAAAAGAAAACCATTAAAACTCAAATCATAATCACTTCAGATTCCGAACTTTTAATCAAACAAATGACCGGGACATACAAGGTCAAAAATCCTATTCTTTTCAAAATCAAAATACTTATCGATTCCATGCTTGAAAACCTAAAATACAAATTTAAACACGTTCTAAGAGAAAAAAATAAAATTGCTGACAAATTAGCGAATTATGGAATCGATAAACAAAAAAATATACCAATAAAATTTGTAAAATTATTAGAAAAACATGAAATATATATATAAAATACGGTTAACATTCTTTTTAATATTAACAATCATTTTTACTATCCAATCATTTATAAAGCCACAAACAAATAAAAATTCTTTCTTGGTAAGAGTTCTTTTAGAAGAAAAAAATTCTTTAAAAAAAACCTTTTTTAAAATTGAAGCAGAAAAAGGAATTATACTTACAAGTCCACATTCAAACAAAAAATTTTTTACGAAACAAGATAAAATAAAGATATTCATTGAGGATAATAATATTTATATTCCATTATTAAACAAAAAATCTAATCAAATAAAAATAAAAAAAATAAAATCTAAAGAATTAAAAATAACATCTATTAACGATTTTATAAAAATTAATAATAATACTTATCAAGGTAATTTAAAATTTAAAATCGAAGAAAAAAATAATAATTATTTGATAATTAATACTCTTTCTCTTGAAGATTATGTATATTATGTTCTTCCATCAGAAATATATCCTAGTTGGCCAGAAGAAATGAGAAAGGTTCAAGCAGTAGTATCTAGATCATATGCTTTATACTATATAAATCAGGTAAAAAAAAATAAAAATAATCAAAGGCCTTACGATTTAAAAAGAAATAACTTTCATCAAACCTATAACGGATTTCATGAATATTATTATCTAAAAAAAGCTATAGAAGATACCAAAGACATGATTTTGATATACAATGGTCAAATAGCCTTAACAATGTTTGATGCTTGCTGCGGCGGAATTGTCACATCGAAAATGAGCAATATAAACTTCTCAAAAGCCCCTTATCTTGCAAGAGATTACACCTGTAATTTTTGCAAAAACTATAAATTATATAAATGGAAAAAAATAATACCAGAAACAATCTTTTTAAACATATTAAAAAATGATCAAAAGTTTAAAAACAAATTTAAAAATTGCGGTAAGCTAAAAAAAGTCTACGTCGCAAAAAAAGATAAGTCTGGTATTACGCAAAAAATAAGAATAGTATTTTCAAAAAAGATCATTTCAATTTCAGGTAATGATTTATGGGAAAGCATGAAAAATAAAATCAAAAGTTTAAGTTTTCAAATTAAAAAATCAGGAAATAAAATTATTATAGAAGGAAAAGGTTTTGGACATCAAATAGGACTATGTCAACGCGGAGCAAGATTATTGGTAGATTGGGGTTGGAAATTTAAAAACATTTTAAAATTTTATTATCCAAATACTAAATTTGCAAGATTGAAACATGCCTAAATATAAAACCCATTTATTTGGTGGATTTATAACGTTTTTCTTTGTCATTTTCATTTGGTTAAACATACAAAATTATTTTATTCATTATCAACATGACAAATTAAAAATTAAATGGGAACTTTTATTACTATATTTTATATCTTGTCTACTTGGATCTTTATTTCCAGATATTGATACTAAAAGTCGAATACAAAAATTATTATACTACCCAATATTCATAATAATTGTAGTATCAATACTACTAAAAAACTGGATTCTAGTATCATTTTTAAGCATTCTAGCACTCATACCTATTTTATCTAATCATCGCCGCTTAACTCACAAACTTTGGTTTGTAATATTAATTCCACTTTCAATACCAATATTAACTTTTCATTTCAATAAGAAACTTTTAATTCCATCAATTATTAGTTCTTTATTCTTTATGACAGGTGCAATATCACACCTTATCTTAGATTTTGGCCCTAAACGCTTTTTCAAAGGAAAATTCTAAAAAATTCATCAAAATCCACAAATACCCCATTTGACCATTTATCCAGTTTATTTTAACCTATATTTAATAGGTTATCGTTAAAATTTGTTACCGTTAAAAATGGAGGTTTTATCATGAAAATAAAAACCAATAAAATTATTAAAGTCTTAACAATAGCAACTATTGTTTCAACAATCCAACCAACTAATGCTTTTTCTGCAGGATATTTTAACTGGTTTTGGAATTTCCTTTCAACTAATAACAATCCTATTTTAAAACCAACTATAAATCTCAATACAGAAATCAATAATGCAGTATCAACTACAAGTAAACTTTTAACTAAAATTAATAAAATTCCTAAAACAGAAATATCCCATAAAACATTAAGTAATATTTTAAATTGTACTGAAAAATCAATTGAAGCAATTACAAATAATTCTCTTACAAAGATTGTAATAAAACCTGCAGGATGGTTTTCTAGGGAAGAATCCTTATTAGTCCCAAAATTCAAAAATATAACTTCTAAATATGCCGTTGAATTATATAAAAAATTACTTGATTCAAGAAATAAGATGATTGGCTGTATAAAAGAAAATCTAATTACAAACGAAGAACTAAAAAAAACTTGTAATCAACTATTAGAAAAGCTAGAAGTTTATAGAAAAGAAACCAATTGGGAATATGCTAAATTGCAATGGGAAGAAATAAAACTCTATGTAAGAAATTTATTAGAAACACCATTCTTCTCTAACCCATACGTAAAATGGACTCTTATAAGTTTAATAACAAGTTATCTTACTTATAAAATTATGTGGAGAGGAATCATTTATAAATTTTATAAATGGTGTAAAGATGAAACTCCAACAGAAATATACAAACAAATAGAAAAAATAAAAAATAATCACGCTCCTCAAAATCAATCTGGATACATGAGTAATGAAACAAAGTTAAAGCAAATTACAGCTCTAACTAAAAAATTAGAAGAATACAACAACAAAAGTTCTATCAGAAGTGCTTTATCATGGGTATGGAATCATATGTCTAAAGAATTTAAAGTTGCTACAGGAACTGTTGGAACAATTTCTACAATTATTGGAACAATCTATCTAGGATCACTTTATAATAATTACTTTTAATTTAACTTAATTAAGTTATTTATTAGTTATTATTTTTTAAATACTAAATATCTAAGATTTCTACAAAAATAAGAGGACTAAAACAAATTTAGTCTTCTTATTTTTCTTAATTTAATATCTTCTTTTCAAACAAATTTCAACCCAAAAAACAACTTTTTTTACGTTTTTTTAGATAAAAAACCCTACAAATATACCATATTTGACAATTTATTTACTAATGGTATTATTAACAATAAATTATTAAATCCAACCCTCCATTTACAGCACAAAGGCCTGGAAAAATAAAATTTTCTAGGCTAAGTGCTTTTTTCTTTTTTTGAAAAAAAACTTTCTTTATGATATTCTTTGTTTTTCATTTTCAAAATATTAAAACATAATAATTATTGCTTATTTTGGGGGAAAATGATTCTTAAATTAAAAAAGTTGAAAATTAAATATTTTATTAAAAGTCTTATAGTTATTTCTCTTTTTTTAAACTTCTATTTTACTATCACATCAAAAGCCGAACTATATGATGAACAAGAAACAATATTTGCAAAGATCTATAATCAATATTATTTTGCCCTAGATAAACCAACTCTTACTGATGATGAGATAAAAAAGACAATAGATCCACAAAATCCATATCAGCTCGACAAAGAAAAAATTAAAAAAATATTAGAAGTAAAATGGCAAATAAATAAAAACAAAAAAACTCTTATAACACTTTTTGATCAAAATCAAAAAGAAAAAAATAATAATGAAGATAATCAAAATACTCAAAAAGAAAACATAATAAGCCAAATAATGTGGAAAAATCTTGAACTGTTTTGTGGTGAACACACTCACACATCTTATATGTTGCAAAGAATCGATAAAACAATCTCTAAAGTTGGTAATATAATGCTAGCAAAAATGATGGTAGAACCTACAACGAATATTGAAGAATTAAAAAGAAGACAAAACATAATAAAAGAACTTTCAAATAATAAAGAATTGTTTGAACAATTAAAAAATATGCTAACAGACTATGCACAAATAGAAAGTGATCTTTTAACATTTTGGGATAATAAAATTTTCAAAAATCTTTTCAATACAAATTTTTATTTCCCACCATTTCCACTAAACAAATTGCCAAATCAAGCATTAAACTTAATTTTTCCAAATAAAACAAAAGAAAAATTTAATCAAAGTCCTTTAGCTCTCGCAGGGCTTTCTTTTTTAAATGATTTTCAATCTTTAAGATCTTTTTTATTAGAAATCCAAAATCTAAAAATTTATAAATATGATTTTTATAAACAATTCTCAGAATTTAAAGATTCATTTAATAAAATAAAATTAGGAATTAAAAACTTAAAAAATAATACCAATCGAAATCAAAAAACTCTTGAGCTAATAAACTTAATAAAAAATAGTTTATGGCTTTTTTGGCATTTTGATTGTATGGGATATGATATAGCTCAAATTCCAATCTCTGGACTTTCTGTATTCAAAATAATAGAAGATGAATTGGGAAAATGGAAAACATTAAAATTCGCTCATTCAAAACTTAAAAATGCAACAACTGTTATAAATAGCATTATTGATATTCAAAAAATTATCTGCTCAAATAAAATTCTTCACAAAAACATTGAATGTACAAAAAAAATAAACTTTCTGTTTAATGGAAACTCAAGTAACTCAAAAGAATTCGACAAGCTTATCAACTATTTAAAAACAAACTCATTTAAAAAAGACAAAAAAACTATAATATTTTCTCGTGGAAAAATATTGGGTGCATCTTATCTAATGTTAAAAACACAAAACAAACTAGTCGATATACTTCAAACTATTGGTCAAATAGACGCGTATCTTTCTCTTGCAAAACTCTATAAAGAATCTATAGAAAAACAGGCATCATTTTGTTTTGCAAATTATATAAATCAAAACCAATCCTACATTTCAATAGAAGACTTTTGGACACCATTTATAGATCAAGAAACCGTTATAACAAATAATATTGAATTAGGAAAAACTGAAAAATCAAGAAATGCAATTATATCTGGTCCCAACGCTGGTGGTAAATCAACAATTCTTAAATCAATAACAATAAATTTACTTTTTGCTCAAACTTTCGGTATCTGCCCATCAAAAAAATTAACCATAACTCCATTTTCCTACATCGACACATATCTAAACATTACTGATGATATATCCAGTGGTGATTCATTGTTCAAATCAGAAGTTTTAAGAATAAAAGAACTTTTAAATAGAATTAAAATAGAAAACCCTAAAAAATGTTTTGTAATTATGGACGAAATGTTTAATGGAACAAATCCTTTAGAAGGAGAAGCCGCGGGATACGCAGTAGGTAAATATTTGGCAAAACTAAAAAATAGTATCACGCTAATTGCAAGCCATTATCCTAAAATGACTCTTTTAGAACAAGATACAAATTGCATATTCAAAAACTATAAAGTATCTGTCAATAAGCTCAAAAATAATATTTTACAATATCCTTTTAAACTCGAAGAAGGAATAACAAATCAAACTATTGCAATAGATATTTTAGAAGCAGAAAATTTTTCCCCTCAGATAATAAAAGACGCTAGGTCAATTATAACAAACTAAATAATCTTGTTGCGTTATCTGTTGTAACTTTTTCTAGTAATGAAATATCAATATTTTTTAATTCAGCAACCGTCTTTGAAAAAATAGGAATATAAGAAGGAAGATTTTTTTTACCTCTCAATTGTTGAGGTGGCAAAAAAGGAGCATCTGTCTCTAACAAGATTTTTTCCAAAGGCAATTTAGAAACCAAATCTCTTAAATCATTATTTTTTGGATAAGTAATCGTTGCACCAATTCCAAAATACATGCCCCATTTCAAAATAGTATTTGCAAAATCTTTATCCTGCAAAAAACTATGCATAACACCTCTAACATTAACAATGTTTGTATATTCTTGTAAAATCGTCAAAACTTCATCAGCAGCGTGACGAACATGCATCACCAATGGTAAATCATGCTCTATAGCGAGATCTATGTGAGTTCTAAAAGCATCAAATTGACGTTGTTTATGAAATGGTCTATGAAAAAAATCTAAACCTGTTTCGCCTATCGCAATAATATTATTTTTTTTCTTTTCTTTTACCAAATCTTTAATACGTTCAAAATCACTCCTCCAATCTTCCTTACAATCACAAGGATGAATTCCAACAGCTGCAAAAACTTCATCGAATCTTTTTGCAATTTCAACAGAATTAATACTTTCTATAACACTTGTTCCAATAGTAATTATTTTTCCTACATCTTTCTCTCTTGCCTCTTTTATAACATTTGAAATCATTAAAAAATGATTTTCATCTAAAAACTTATCTGGTTGTTCTTTGACTATCATATTTAAATGGCAATGAGTATCAATAAACATATTTTTCCCAATTAATATTTAAAAATTTAAGAAAAAAATAACTTCAATACAAAAATTTAACAATAATATAATTATTACCCGTAAATTTAACATAAAGATATTAGAATAGCTTAAAAAATTTTTAATGGAAAAAATTATAAATTATCTTTCATACAGAAAAGAATTGTAATAAATATAAATAAAAAAGGCATTATTAAGTATTTCAGAAAATTGGCAATATAAAATGTATAAGGAAAAAAAGATATTTCTCCTTTTTTTCCTTGACAAAGCAAGAAACAAAATCTAAATTTCCTCTGAATACACTTTGAAAAAGGTATGGTGGGAAGGATGGTTTTGTAGTACTATTATTAATTATTTAATAATCATCAATAAGTAGGAGATGTGACGATGAACAAGAGTGAATTGATAAATGCATTGAGTGAAGAGACCAATTTTAGCAAAAAAGATATTGCCAAAGTTCTTGCATCATTTACAAGAATAATCGAAAGAACACTTAAAACAGGTAATAAAGTGTCTTTGACTGGTTTTGGTACATATTGGCTTTCACATAGACCTGCAAGAGTAGGTATTAATCCTGCAACAAAAGAACGTATCAATCTCCCTGCAGTAAACGTTCCTCGTTTCAAACCAGGCAAACATCTTAAAGAACAATTACGCTCAACCTAATAGGTAATGAGGGTAGTAAGCAAACAAATTTTAAGCTTAGTAGGGCCGATAATACTTTCGGCCCTATCTTTATTATTATCATTTCTTTTTATTCAGCCTCTTGCAATATTTTTACATCCAACATTTAATTTACTTTCAAGTAGAGGAATCGGAAAAATAACATTTACATTCATCGTAATATTTCAACTACTTTTATTGATATCCCTTCTACCAAAAAAATTTTTAGATAAACTTTTAAAAATTAATATATTTTTTTTTAAAGAAAAAGACTTTTTAAGAAAATTTTTTGGTTATTTTATAATATTTTTTATTCTTCATTCATCTATATTATTTTTTATATTTTTATCAGGATTTGCAAAATACAATCCAGAATGGGGAAATTTTACTGTTAAATTAATCTTGAGAACATTTTTTGGTTTTATAGCAACATTTTTTCTTGCGTGGACAGAAGAATTAATTTTCAGAGGAACAATATTTCAATATTTTACTAGGAAATTAACCAATTTTACTAGCCTCATAATAACCTCTTTCATCTTTATGTTCGCACACAATCTTAAAAATCCTTTAGATCTTATAACAAAAAATTGGAAATTAGGCCTTGGCCTATTTCTTTTAGGAATGCTTCTCAACTTAATATTTATCGATACACAAAAACTTTATACTGGAATGGGTGCTCATGCAGGAATAGTTTTTGTAAAAGTAATTCTAAGACGAGCCCCTTTTTTACTATTTCTTCCTCAAACTTATCTTCCATTTTGGATAAACAAAGATCTTAGAATGGCACCGTTAGTTCACATTCTTTTTATTATTACTATAATAATTTTTGTTATAAAAAATCACAAAAAAATGTTTAAGTAAAAAATGAGTAAAAACATTTTAAAATTCATTTTGTTTTTATTTTTATTTTCTTATGATTTTCCAATAAAACTTTACGCAACCCTTAATAAAAATATTCATCATGTCACCATATATGGCACTTTGGAACAATTAAAAAATATAATAAATGCTGTCAATTTAAATAGCAAAGACAGCAATGGCAATACTGCTTTACATTTAGCTACAAAAAATGGATTTAAAAAAAAAGTTAAATTTCTACTATCATACGAAATAAATAAAGAATTAAAAAATAATCAAGGTAAAACAGCACTAAGCATTGCAATAAACAATCTGCATGAAATAAAAAAAGAAATTTCCAAATACCAATATGCCAACAATGAAGAATCTTATGATCTTTTCATTGAAAAATATTTATATCAAAAAATAATAGATCTTTTATCTCCTTAAAATTTACTAACTATGTTCCCTTCCAAACTAATCTCTTGTAATGATTTCAACCATTCTAAAGTTTTTGCAGTAATTTTTTCTATCTTATTATCTGCCAAATTTAACTTTTTAAGGTAATCAAGACCAAAAAACATATTTTTATCTAAATATCGAATAAAATTATCAGAAAGATCCAAACCCCAAAGACTTTTTAAACTAGAAAAAAGAAATGGCTTAATTAATACAATTCTATTATGACCTAAATCCAAAAATCTTAAATTAGAAATATTATCAAAACAACCATCCGACAAAATTCTTATCTTGTTATAAGATAAATCTAATTTTTCTAATCTTGAAAAATAATATAAAAAATCATCATTTCTAATAACAGTTAATTCATTTTTGCTCAGATCTAATTCTTTTATCATCGGCGATATTTGATCAAGAAGATCAGATAATCCATATAAAGAACTTATTCTCAAATTTGACAAGTTCAATATTCCTTTTTCTTTAGCATACTCTATTCTTCTATCAAGAAATTCTGATTTCAAAAGTTCTAAAACTGAAAAACTTATTGGAAAATTATCTAAAAATTCACCTTTTGAATAAAGATAATATTGTCTTCTTATTTCCACTTTTAATTGCGATTCAGAAAGTTTATCAAAAATATCTTTAATATCCTCTCTTGAGGCAATAATTTTTGCAAACTTTTCAAACTCCTTCGCTCTCAAATAATTTATTATTGGTAACAATCTATTTGCATCACTTGCGGAAAAAATACCAAGTTCCCATTCAGATCCTAAATAAACAGGCACAACATCAACTTTTCCCTTAAGATTGAATGGTTTTGCCCACATAATTAATAATAAAAATGAAACCCCAAACAAAAATAAGCAACTTTTTTTAAGATTCATAACCCTTTCCTCCCCAGTTAACAAAATTGGATTTTATTTAGTTTTATTATAAGAAATTTTTGTATCAAAAATGAACAAATTGGCTAAAAAATCACCATAATTATAATTTAACCCCTTTGTTCAACATTTATAAAAGAACCTGAAGCATCTTTCCCGACCAAAAAATGTACCGGAAAATTATCTTTAAGATTGGTAAGATGTGATACAACTATAACCTTTGAAAAATCTTTTTTTATCGCATAAATAGCATCCATCAAACGGCTTAACCCCTCCTCATCTTGAGATCCAAACCCCTCATCTATAATCAATGTCTGCAAAGCTGTCCCTGCTCGTCTAGCCAAAAGTTTAGAAATAGCTATGCGTAAAGCAAAATCTACCCTAAATGCTTCTCCCCCAGAAAACATTTCATATGGCCTAATGCCAGCAGAATCAGATATTTGAATATCTAAAGTCTCTTTTACACCTCCACTTTTCAAATCTCTCAAAGATTCTATAAAAACTTGTGATTGATTGTCAGTAAGACAAGACAAAATATTATTTGCTTCCTCCTCTATCTGTGGAATTGCTTGTTCAATTAGAAGAGCCTGAATTCCATTTTTGCCAAAAGTCTGAGATAAAACCTGATAATCTTCAATACTTTCCTTTAAAATATTTATTTCAAAATCCCGTATTTTATTTTCTTTTTCAAACTTTTTTATACGATTTAATTCGTTTTTAAGACTACCCAATTCCTGCAATTTTTTTTCTTTTACGATAAATTTTTTCTTAATCTCACTCTGAATTTCATCAATCTTTTTATCAAATTCTTTGCTATCTTCTAATTTAAAATTCAATTTTTTTACTCTTTCATCAATATCCAAAAGATTTTTTTTTAATTCTTTTAATTGATAAGAAAACATTTTTACTTTTTCTTTTCTCTCTTTTTGTTGTGATAAATCATTTTTTAATATGGTCAAACTTTCTAATTTTTTTTCAAATGTATCGATTTTCTCTAAAAGTTCATTGTGTCCTTTTTTATTATATTTTATCTCCTTTTTTTCTTTTTCTAATTGTTCTAACTTTAAAACAAGATTTTTAATTTTTTTATTATTTTCTAACTCACCATTTAACTTTTTTTCTTGTTTTTTAAATTCTTCTTTCTCTTTTGACAGTGAAACTTCGATACATTTTTTTTCTTTTTCCAACTTCATCAACTCCATCACTATATTTGCAAATTCCTTTTCAATCTGAACAAAACTTTTTTCTAATTCTATTTTTTTTATTTCCAATTTTTTATACTCATCGTCTTGTAATAAAAGTTTTTTCATCTCATTATGCTGAATTAATAAAATATTTTTTAGAATTTCGACAATAGAAGATATACGGGAAAAACGATGTTTTAAAAACTTAAGTTCTTTTTCAAATCTAAATCCCAAAAAAACCTTACGTTTAACCGTTAAAACCTGCTCACAAAGAGGACAACTTGGACTCCTTTGATTTTTGACTTTTATTATTTTTTGTTCAATCTCTTGTAATTGTGTTTTTATCCAATTACCCTTCTGAATCAATATTTGATAAAAGGATCTTCTTTTTTCAAATTGAGACTTTGTTTTTTCTAAATCACTATTAAATTTATTACATCCATTTAAACTAATTTTAATCTTTAAAATCTGATTTTTTTGCTGTTCTAACTTATTACACAACTCTTCTTTATATTCTTCTTTAATAATGATTAAATTTAAAAAACTATTCTTTTCCAATTCTTTTTTTTCAAATAACAATCTCAAATTTTTAAGCATCTCATCATGGCATTCTTTTAAACTATTTATTTCCCTTTGATAATTATCACGAGTCTGCAAAATCATATCCTGTAAAAATAAACTCTTCTTTTGTAATCTAAAATATTCCTTTTCTTTTTTTTCCAATTCAGATTTTTTATTTTCCAATTCAATAACATTAGGCAAATTTAATGATCTATAATGAGCTTGCTTCCATTCATTTGTTATATTTATAAATTCATATTTTTTGATATCAAAATCTTTTTTTAATTTTTCTTTTTGATTAATTAAAAATTCATATTCCCGTTTTTTTTGCAATAAAAGTGATTTGTTTTTTGATAATTTCTCAAATTTATTTTGTAATTTTACAAGTTCGCCATTCAATTTTTTCAATTCAAAATTCTCTTTATCTGATTTGTTTTTTATTTCATTTTTTTTCTCTATTTCTTTTTGAAATTGCTCTTTTAATCTTGTTAAAATCCCAAATTCATACTGCAAACATTTTGCTTTATCTATAGCTTGCTTTTGTAGTTCATCATATTTACAAAGCCCTAAAATATCACTCAAAATTTTCTTACGCTCTTTTGGAGATTTTTTGGAAAACTCATCTGATAAACCTTGTCTTAAAAATGCTGAATTTACAAAAGTTTCATAATCAAGGCCTAATAAATTTTCTATCTTTTCCTGCGTTAAACGAACAGTTTTGTCTGTTAGGCTTAAAAATTTTTTACTCCTTTGTTCAAAAACTTCTAAATCCAAAGCTAAATATGGTTTTCCATAAGTTTTTGCATATTCTCGACGTATACGATAAACATCTTGCCCAAACTCAAAATCCAAACTTACAAGCATACGAGTCTGACCTAGCCGTAGAAGTCCCGAATCAGGCTTAATTGCCCCACTAATCTTTCTTGCTTGCCCCCATATTGCCCAAGTAATAGCATCAAGCAATGCAGATTTACCATTACCGTTTTTTCCCGATAAACAAATTAGAGGATAATCTTTAAAATCAACCGTTGTAATATGTTCCGGATAACTTAAAAAATTTTTTAACTCAAGTTTTAATGGAATCATGTTAAAATTAGTTTCGTTTAAAATAAAAAATTAATTTATTAAAAATTTTCCTAGATTAAAGTTTAATAAAAATTTATCGTATTAAAAACAAAAAAATTAAAAACTAATGTTAGAAAAAAGATATTTCAGATATTTTGATTGGATAAATTTCAGTTTAACTCTAATACTTTTAAGTATAGGATTACTATTTATCTTTAGCTCTACATATAAACCAGAAAAACCTTTTTCAATATTTTTTAAAAAGCAGCTTTGTGGAATAATAAGTGGTCTTCTCATCTATCTATTTTTTTCTATAAAAGATATTCGATTTTTAAACAAAATTGGATATTTTTTATACTTTATAATTTTAGGAATGCTTATCTATACAATTATCAATGGTTGGATAGTTATGGGGGCCAAAAGATGGATTCCTCTTTACTTTTTCAGATTTCAACCATCAGAACTCACAAAACTTTTTTTGCCTGTATTTATTGCTCACTATTTTGAAAAACAAAATCCAAAAAAATTAAAACCAACTTTACACAAAATAAAATTCAAAAAATTTATTTTTCCTCTATCAATATTATTAATCAGTATTTTTTTTATTTTAAAACAACCAGATCTTGGTACTGCTATTGTAATATTACTTTCAGGATTCATTCTATTTTGGTTTATAGGTATCAATAAAAAATTTTTTATAATTTTCGGACTTATAATCTTTATCAGTACACCTTTTTTATGGACATTTCTAAAACCATATCAAAAACAAAGAATACTAGTTCTCCTTGGTTACGGAGATGCAAAAAAAGAAAGATATCAACTTATACAATCAAAGATTGCAATTGGATCAGGTGGCATAATCGGCAAAGGATTATTAAAAGGAACACAAAATAAACTAGATTTTTTACCAGAAAATCATACCGACTTTATATTTTCTGTAATCTGCGAAGAATCAGGATTTATTGGAGCATTAATCATTTTGTTTCTTTTTTGCATCCTTTTTACAAGAATAATTTTCATAATTATACAGCTCACTAATTTTTTCGAACAAATAATATCTCTAGGACTATTATCTCATCTTATGCTATCTATGTGTATAAACGTAGGAATGGGTATAGGAATTCTTCCTATCGTAGGAATTCCTCTTCCTCTTTTTAGTTACGGAATAACAAATCTTTGGATAACCCTTGCAAGCCTTGGATGGTTAAACAATATTGCAATAAGAAGGTTTTATTATTAATAAATTTAAAAAACAAAATAAACTTAAAATATAAATAATAAAAATGAATTTAATCTTAATTTTTTTACTATATCAAGTTTTACAATTAATACTTTCTCCTTTATTAATAGCAATTTTAATAAAAAGAAAAATAAAAAAAAAGATCACCATTGGAAGTTTTAAAGAAAGGTTTGGTTTTGTACCTAAAACCAAAAAAAATAAAAAGATTATTTGGATACATGCTGTATCAGTAGGAGAAATTCTATCTGTCCAAAATGTAATAGAAAACATAAAACAAAAAGTAGAAAATTCTGATTGTTTTCTGACTACAGGAACCATTTCAGGTAAAAAAATTGCCCAACAAAACATTACTTCAGATTATTTAAGTTTTCTTCCATTCGATTTTCTTATCCCTATGTTGATTGCATTTAAAAGAATAAAACCAGCTGCAATAATTATAATTGAAGCAGAAACATGGCCAAACTTTTTAATGCTAGCAAAATTTTTTTCTATTCCTATATATTCTCTTAATGCACGAATAAGCACAAGATCAAAAAAACGTTATCTAAATCTAAAAATTTTTCTTAGACCATTATTCAATATTTTTAAAATTATTTTTGTACAAAGCCAAGAGGATAAAAAGAATTTTGAAAAATTAAAAATAAATCCTTTTAAAATAAAAACTTTAGGAAACATAAAAACATTTAATGTTTTGAGTAAAAAAGAAAAATTAGAAAAATTCAAAATATTTAAAATTGAAAAATTATATAAAACACTTCTTGTTGGCTCCTTACATTCTGGAGAATTAGAAATTTATCTGAATCTCTTTAAAAATATAAAAAAAGAATTTTCTAACATTAAGCTTATCCTTGCCCCAAGACATTTCCATTGGCAAAATGAACTTATTAAAAAAGTAAAATCAACAGGATATAAATACTATCTCTGGCAAAAAGATGAACACAAAAATTTATCTGAATTTATTAACAAAAAATTTGAAATATACGACATTTTACTTGTTTGCAAACTAGGAGAACTATTTAAACTATATCAAATGTCAGATTTATTTTTTTTAGGAGGAACATTTGTTCCTGTTGGAGGACACAATCTACTTGAACCATCTGTCTGGTCAAATCCGTCAATTATCGGCTTATACAACCACAACTGCAAAGACATTGCAAATAAATTAGAAAAGCAAAATGCAATTATCAAAATCAAAAATCAAGATAAACTCTTATTACAAACAAAACATCTTTTAAAAAATCCCGATCTTGCTAAATCCATTGGGCAAAATGCCCAGAAATGGCTTTTAAGTGAAGCAAAAATTGTTCAAAAAAACCTAAAGATTCTTTGGAATGAATTAATATAAATTTTATTTTTTCTTACGCTTTAACTTAACCTTTTTTAAAACCTTTTTACCTTTAAGAAAAGGAGATTTTAAAAAAGCGTGTTCTAAAACTTGATCCATGTTATCAACATAAATAATATTTAATGACTTATCTAATTCCTTTTTAAAGTCTTTAATATCATTATCATTGTCTTTTGGAACCAAAACATTTTTAATACCAAATCGAGTTGCGGCAAGAAGTTTTTCTTTCAATCCACCTACAGGCAAAACCCTACCTCTTAATGTAACCTCACCAGTCATCGCAACTTCTTTTTTGATAGGAACCTTGGTCAAAGCCGAAGCAAGAGCTGCTGCAATTGTAATTCCAGCAGATGGCCCATCTTTAGGAATTGATCCTTCAGGAACATGAATATGAACATCTAAATCAGAATAAAAATTTTCTTTTAAACCAAAATCTTTTGCTCTAGATCGCACATAACTCATTGCAGCCTGAGCAGATTCTTGCATAACTTCTCCAAGCTGTCCAGTTAAAGTCAAAGCTCCTTTTCCCTTTAAAATAGCAATTTCAATCTCAAGCGTATCACCACCTACCTCTGTCCAGGCCAACCCAGTAGCAATTCCACTTCCTTCATTTAAAATTTTTTCTGGTTTTTTATATTTAGGTGCACCCAACCAAGATCTAATTTTAACTAATGTTATCTTTACAATTTTATTTTTCTTATCTTTTTCCTTTTTATTTTTCAACAAATTTTGAATACTTTTACGTAAAATTTTTGCCAATATTCTTTCTAGCTGTCTTACTCCAGCTTCCTTTGTATACTCTTCAATAATAGTTGAAAAAACTTTATCATCGATATGAATTTTATCATCCGTTAAAGCATGCTCCTTTAAAAGCTTTGGCAACAAAAACTTACGTCCTATCTCTAATTTTTCTTTAAACGTATATCCTGAAAGCGGTATAATTTCCATCCTGTCTAACAAAGGATATGGAATATTATCCATAACATTCGCTGTTGTAATAAACATAACTTTAGAAAGGTCACATTCAACCTCTAAAAAATAATCTGCAAAAGAATGATTTTGTTCTGGATCTAACACCTCCAACAATGCCGATGCAGGATCACCTCTAAAATCCATCGCCATTTTATCAACTTCATCAAGAACTATAACCGGATTTATAACTTTAGCTTTTTTTAATGCCTGAACAATTTTTCCTGGCATTGCTCCAATATAAGTTCTTCTATGTCCCCTTATCTCCGCCTCATCTCTCATTCCACCTAAAGAAATACGAACAATATTTCTACCTAAAGACTTTGCAACAGACATAGCAAGAGAAGTTTTTCCAACACCAGGAGGTCCAACTAAACATATAATCGGAGATTTTTTCAATTTGTTTCCTGCAAACTTTTTTGCAGCTAAAAATTCTACAATCCTTTCTTTTGCCTTCTTCATTCCGGCATGAGAAGAATTAAGAATCTTTGTTGCCCCATGCAAACTAATATTATCTTTTGTAACCTTATACCAAGGAACAGATAATATCCAATCAACATAATTACGACAAACTGATGCTTCTGGAGAAGTTGGTTGCATCTGCTCCAATCTTTTTAATTCACTTTTAACTTTCTCTAATGCCTCTTTTGGCAATTTTAACTTTTTAACTTTATTTCGCAACTCATTAATTCCCTGTTGATAATCCTCTCTTCCAAGCTCATGCTGAATTGCCCGCATTTGCTCATTTAAATAATAATCTTTTTGATTTTTCTCAATTTGACGCTGTACTCTTTTTCGTATATTTTTTTCAGCCTTTAAAACTTCAATTTCTTCTTTTAACAAAACGCTTAATTGAATAGATCTTTTTTTAAGATCAATAAGCTCTAAAATTCTTTGTCGCTCTTTAAAATCCATTACAACATGAACGGCTATTGTATCTGTTAAAAGATCCAAATCCTCTATCCCTCTAAACATACTCAAAACTTCAACAGAAATTTTATTATTAAGTTGCACATACTCTTTAAAAAGATCAAAAAGATTTCTCCACAAAGCTTTATTTTCAGATGTATCTTCAAGAGGAATAGATATCAAATCCTGACATTCTCCTTCCATAAAACCATTGTTCATTTTAACTTGTGAAATCTGAGAACGTGTAACACCCTCAACAAGAACTTTATAAGTTCCATTAGGAAGCTTAGCATTCTGCAATATTATTGCCCGTGTCCCATTTAAAAAAATATCGTCTTTGGTAGGAATTTGAATGTCCACTGATTTTTGAGATGTAACAAAAACCTGTTTATTATTTTTGATCGCAAATTCTACCGCTTTTACAGATATATCTCTTCCAACTACAATTGGAATTATACTTTTTGGTAAAGCAACTAAATTTTTTAGAGGAAGAACTGGTAAAATTTTTGCTTCACCTTTTTTATAAAATTGATTCATAAATTATTTAACCACCAAAAATACACCATAAAATTAATCACAATACAACTTAAAAAATAATAACTAACATTTTTAAAATAGAAAAAATGATCATGTATATTAATATTGTATGTTAAAAAGGCTATTTGTGCAAGAAATCAACGCCATTTTTATCAAATCTTATGAGATAAACAAAATAAAAGAAAATTAGCTCCAAAAAATCTATTCTACTAGTTTTTTAATTGACTTTTCATATAGTAAGCTTATACTCAAAACAAAAGGGTTTTAGCCTAATTTTAAAGGCAAAAACATGTTTTTAAGATTTATAATTTTTAAATTAAAATCATAAACTGTGGGAACGGGGAAACATGATACAAAAACGTATTTTAAATAAAATATGTGCGTTATGGGAGATAAAGGAGGAGTTTCGATTAAAAGTCTTTTTTCTAGCATTCACATTTCTTTTAATGTCAGGTTGTGTTTCAATTTGGAGACCTTTAAAAGTATCAATTTTTGCCAAATTGGTTGGACCTGAACTTGTACCTATTGCAAAAATACTTGGATTGAGCCTCATAATTCCATTAATCATGTTATATTCAAAATTGGTAGATCGTCTAAGACGTCATTATTTATTGTATTGTTTCAATATTTTTCACGGTATAGGTGGGATAATTTTTTATTTCCTACTATCTCATCCAGTTTATGGAATTGCTAATACAGATACAAATCCAAATAGACTTTTAGGATGGTTTTTTTACTTTTTCATGGAAAGCTTTTGTGCATTTTTATCCACATCATTTTGGTCATTTGTAAATTCAATCAATAAACCAAAAGATGCAAAATATTCTTATGGATTATTTGCTTGTGGATCAAAAATAGGAGGCATTATAACTGGCGGCACATTGTATTTAATACTAAGCACAAATCAAAACATTCCAGATAATATTTTACTACCAAATTCCCTTTTAATAGGAAGTCTTTTATTATTTGGAGCCGCAACTTGCGTCTATTTTCTAATGAAAAAAGTCCCTGGTTATTTAATGCACGGTTACGAAGCTGTATATCAAATGGAAAAGAAAAAAACGCATGAAGAAAAAAAGAAAAAAGGAATCCTTAACTTTCTTAAAGAATCCATCGAGGGACTCATAATTATAATAAAAAATCCATATGTATTAGGAATTTTTTCTTTAGTTATATTCTATGAAATTATAATAGTAATTTTCGATTTTAGAGTTTTAATAGCTGCTAATAAAATATGCGAAAAAGCAAGCACTCTTACCGCTTATTATTGCTTCTATTACTTTCTAATGAACAGTATCGGCCTTGTTTTTGCAATTTTTGGAACCACTCCAATTTTAAGAATTCTTGGAATTAGAATTTCATTGTTCATTTTTCCTATATTAAGTTTTGGACTACTTCTTATAACTCTACTTTTCCCTTATGCATCGATTTTCTTCTGGGCATTGGTAATATTAAGAGCGTTAAATTATGCACTTAATCATCCTACAAAAGAAGTCCTCTATATCCCAACCCCAAAAACCATTAAATTTAAATCTAAAGCATGGATAGATGCTTTTGGATCTCGTATTGCAAAAGGAACGGGCTCAGTATTCAATGTTGCTTTAAAAGGTACTGCTCCTGCTTTTGCCATACTTTCTAGCATCACATTGAGTTTAGGATTAGCTTCGGCATGGATCATTGTTGTTTACTTTTTAGGAAAAACATTACAAAATGCCATCAAAAACAAGGAGGTCATTGGAAAAAAAGAATAACAAACATCAGGAAATTTTATGCCTCAAAGTCTTTTCTTTAAACAAACGTTACTCAATATTTTTCTAAAATTTAAAAACGTTTATAAAAAACAAAATCACCCTCAATTTATCAAGCTCATACTCTTATGCTTCTCATTTTTTTTTATAACTGGTACCTATGCTATTTTACGCCCATTAAAAGCATCAGTCTTTTTAGGAATGGTTGGTAAAGAATATCAACCATTAACAAAAATCATCTCTATTATAATTCTTATTCCATGCATGCTTTTATACGCAAAATTAGTAAACAAACTAAAAAGATACCAGGTTGTATACTTCTTTTTAATTCTGTATATCATAGGTCTAATATTAGTAGCTATAGGATTAAGTCATCCTACCTTAGGGCTAAAAAACACAAATACTAATATTAACCGAATATTAGGATGGATTTTTTATCTTTTTACAGATCTTTATTCCCCTCTCGTTGTAAGCACTTTTTGGGCTTTTGCAAATTCTATTAGTACAATCGATTTTGCAAAAAAAAATTACGGTAAAATTGTAGCATTTTCCAGAATCGGAGGAATTTTAACCGCTCTTATCAGCTGGTTTATAATGCAAATATCACAAATCTCATATGATATTAGTATTCCTTACCTACTCATCTCATGCTCACTATTTCTAACTATCACCTATTTTTGCATTTCTCAAATCATAAAAAAAATTCCTAACAAATATTTACATGGTTATGAAGCTGTATACAAAGCAGAAAAAGAAAAACTAAAAAGAAAAAATACGCCAAATGGACTTTTTAGCGGACTAAAATTTATAATTACAAAACCATACATTTTTGGAATATTTTGGCTTGTTTATATCTATGACGCTATATCTGTAATCATCGATTATCAGATGCAGGTTTTAATTTCTGTAAAAACAAACAATGGTGTGCAGCAGATGAGCTCTTTTATGTTTTTATATACAGCCGCATTTCATATTTTAACACTATTTTTCGCATTTTTTGGCACATCAATTGTATTAAAAAAAATTGGCGTCAAGTTTTCTATTTTAATAATGCCAATTGCAACAATACTTCTTATGACGTTCCTTCTCTGCAACACATCACTATATTCCGTTTTTATTATAATGATACTATTTCGCGCTATACATTATGGATTTAACGCTCCAGTAAGAGAAATTTTATATATCCCAACAACTAAAGATATAAAATTTAAATCTAAGGCTTGGATCGATTCTTTTGGTAAATCTCTTTCAAAAACATCTGGTTCAACTTTCAATTTACTTTCTCAAGCTCAAAATTCATTTTATTTAATAAAAATAGATTCCATTTTTGCAATTGCCATTTCCGTAATATGGACAATAATATCCATATTTATCGGCAAAAAATATAGCAAAACAATAAAAAACAACCAAGTAATAGGAGAAGAAAAACTATAAATTTACTATAAATATGTACAAAACTTGAATTTTACAACTCTTTTGCTAAACTCTTTTCATAAAAATAATTGTATTTATTGTTAATCTTGTCTCTTAATTAAAGGTGGTTAAGTTTTTGTGTTAAATGCAAAAATACCTTAAGAGACAAAAGTTATAACCTAAAAGGATTTTATAATGTTTGACTTAAAAGAATTTTTAAAAGCTGGTGTTCATTTTGGTCACAAATCTTCAAGATGGTCCCCTAAAATGCAACCATTTATTTGGGGAAGCAAAAATAAAATTCATCTCATAGATATCTCAAAAACAGCATTCTTGCTGGATCGAGCTGGAAAATATATTAAAGATCTAGCAGCAGATGGAAAATCATTTTTATGGGTTGGAACAAAAAAACCAGCTCAATCAATAATAAAAAAAATTGCAGAAAAATTAGAAATGCCTTTTGTCGCAAATAGATGGATTGGAGGTACTTTAACAAATTTTGATCAAATAAAAAAAGCAATCAAAAAATTTCTTCAACTAAAAGATATAATATCAAAAGTCTCTCCTCACCATACAAAAAAAGAAATAAGTGAAATTCAAAAAGAAATCGCCAGACTTGAAAAAAAAATTGGCGGCGTTGTAGATTTAGTTTTTCCACCTGCAGCTATAATCTTAGTTGATGCAAAAAAAGAACATTCTGTAATAAGAGAAGCAATAGCATCAAAAATTCCTATTATCGCTATGGTAGACACAAATACTGATCCATCAGAAATAAACTTTATAATTCCTGCAAACGATGATTCACCACGTTCAATTGAATTTATTATGAACCATCTAGCTACTTATGCTCAAGAAGGCCAAAAGGAATATAAAGAGAAAATAAAAAAAGAAGAAACTGAAAAAAAACCTGTAAAAAAAACTATAGATAAAAAAGAAACTAAAAAAGTAACTTTTGATACAGAAAAAAAACCTTCTATCATAAAAACTGTTAAAAAACCAACAGAAAAAATAGTTACAGAAAAAGATAAGACAATAAAAAAAGAAGCTTCCGTAAAAACAAAATCTGAAGAAAAAAAAGAAACAAAAACCAAAATAGTAAAAAAAGCCACAACACAAAAATCTATCAAATCATCAAAAAAAATAAGTCCAGAAAAAAATGAAGATAAGACAACAAAAAAAATATCAAAACCCAAAACCGAAAATGCTAAAAGTAACAAAAAAACATAAGGAGAGATGGCTGAGTGGACGAAAGCGCACGATTGGAAATCGTGTATGTCTCGAAAGGGGCATCGAGGGTTCGAATCCCTCTCTCTCCACCATCATACGCTAAGAAATTGAGCTTTTTTAAGTAAAGTATACACTGTTAATTATTATCGAAGAAGTTGACATATTTTAAAAATCATATTAAAAAATTGGGCGAGGTAAATAGGATGATTACCTAATCTGTCAGGTCCGGAAGGAAGCAGCAGGAGTAATAATCTTCTTGTACCTCGTCCTACTTTTATATATCAAAAGTTCATCAAAGCTTATGAAAGAATCATGGAACAAATAAATTCAAATCTCAATCTTACTAGAAAATGGCGACCAAAAAATTTTGATCAACTAATTGGTCAAAAAATTCCAATCCGAATGTTAAAAAATGGACTTTTTTTAAACAAACTATTTCCAGTCTATTTATTTTCAGGACAAAGAGGATGTGGAAAAACTACAACAGCACGAGTATTTGGATCTGCTCTAAATTGTAAAAATCTGAATAATTTTAGACTAAACCCAGAAAATACCAAAATACCATGTCTACAATGTGATTCATGTAAATCTATGATGCAAACAAATCATCCAGATTTTATAGAAATTGATGCTGCATCTCATACAGGCGTAGAAAATGTAAGAAAAATTCTCGAAAATTGCAGTTATATGCCAACTTTTTCAGATAAAAAGATCTATCTGATTGACGAAGCACATATGCTAAGTAAAGCTGCTTTTAACGCATTTTTAAAAATTCTAGAAGAACCTCCCAAATCAACCCTCTTTATACTAGCGACAACAGAAATACAAAAATTTCCCCAAACAGTTCTTTCTAGATGTTTTCAAGTAATATTTCGTCCTGTAAACAACCATGATATAAAAAATCATCTTCAACAAATATGTAAATATGAAAATATAGAAATAGAAGATCAAGCTTTTGATCTTTTAACAAAAGAAACAGAGGGCTCTGTTAGAGATGCAATAAATTTGTTAGAACAAGTACGGTTTTCTCAAACAAAAATAACATCAGACGCAGTATTAAAAATTCTTGGAAAAGTAAGTGAAAAAGAATTCTTTTGTCTTTTTGAAACTTTACTTGATCAAGATTCACAAAAATTTTTAAATATTTTCAATTCAGATTCTTTTGAAAATGTAAATCCTCAAACACTCTGGTCTATGATAATTCAATTATGCAGAACACTGATATGGATAAAATTTAAAGTAAAAAATTTACCAACATATTTTTATAACACTCAAACATTGCATAACCTCGCTAAAAAATGTTCTATCAATAGGCTAAATTCTTTATTACAACTATTATGGTCTCAAGAAGAAATTTTTTTAAAAACACAACAAAAATTAATTTTTTTAGAAACAGTTTTACTTCAAATATGCCAACAAGTAAATATTTCCGATTTAAAGGATATAGTAAAACTTTGTTCAACAAATAATGTAGAAGAAAAAAAAGAAGAGAAAAAAGATTGCGCGCCATCAATAAAAAACACCAACTGGACCTCATTTTTAAATGATTTAAAATCTACTAATGATCAACTTCTTATTAGCATACTCAATCAAGTCCAATATGAAGGAAAAGACGAAGAAAAAAAAATAATAAATGTTATTGTTGCAAACAATAGTCAATTCTTTAAAGACAAAATAAAAGAAAGTAAAGATGGTTGGATGCCTATTTTTTTAAAATATTTTCCAAATTATATAGGATTTAATTTCATATCAAGTAACAATCAAAACTCTAATCAAAAACTTCACCAATTTAAAAAAATGCCAAGTAAATCATTTGACATCCAAAATTCATTTAAAAAAACAAACTTTTCAAACACGTTTATTGATATATCGGACACAACAAAATGGCCAAAAGCAAATTTAATTATAAAACATTTTCCAGGTAAAATTAAAAAATGATGAAAAAAATAAAAAAATATCCAAAAGTAGTTCTAGTAGGAAGAACCAATGTTGGAAAGTCTACAATTTTTAACCGTCTTTCAAAACAAGTTAGAAGCATTGTATCAGAAAAAGAAGGAATAACACGAGACTATCTTGAAGAAACAATATCCTGGGAAGAAAAAGCATTTAATCTAATTGATACTGGCGGAATTTCATTAAAAAAACAAAAAGATCAACTTTTAGAAAAAATTCGTCAAAAAGTTTTAATGCAATTGGAAAAAGCTGCTCTCATACTTTTTGTTTGCGACGGAAAAAATGGTCTAACTCAAGATGATATGGAAATTGTAAAAATATTAAGAAAAACTAAAAGACCAATTCTTTTAGTAATAAACAAATCCGATAACAAAAAAGCTCTCGAAGAAAATATTCCTGATTTTTATCGTCTAGGAATAAAAGAAATGATCACAATCTCAGCTGCCCATGGAACTGGAATTTTGGATCTTCTAGAAAAAATAATACAAATCATACCTAAACATACATTAGAAAAAGAAATAGAAAAACCTACATACAAAGTCGTAATTATAGGAAAACCAAATGTCGGTAAATCATCATTAATGAATCTACTAGTAAAAAAAGAAAGATCCATAATTACTCAAAAGGAAGGAACTACAAGAGAAGCTATTTCTGAAAATCTATTTTTTTTAGAAGATATTATACAAATAGTTGATACCGCCGGTATAAGAAAAAAGAAGAGCGTTAAAGAACAAGTTGAAGCTTTAATGGTTAAAAGTTCATTATACGCCATAAGAGAATCGGATATTATTCTCTTAGTTATAGACTCATCTAAACAAAAACTAAGTGACCAAGAATTAAAACTTTTATTTTATGCATTTGATAACAAAAAAGCCATTATACTTGTTTTTAATAAAACTGATCTTTTAGCACAAGAAGAAAGACAATTTCTTGAATATAATCTTAAAGAATACAAATTTATACTTAAAAAAATACCAATCGTCTGGATATCATGTAAAACAAAAAAAAATGTATCTACTGTATATAGAGAAATAGGAAAAATTAGAACAAGAATTTCTCAAAAATTTGATAGCACAAAGGTTGATGAACTAATAAAAAGTTATCTTCTAAAAAAACCTATGTATCATAAAACTCAAATGTTAAAAATCAAAAAAATAATAGCTGTTCCTACAAAAATTCCAACATTTACTTTAAAAGTAAATTACCCCCAATGGTTTGAATCAACTCAGCTCGGATTTATAGAAAATATTTTGCGAAAAAATTATGATCTGATTGGTTGCCCAATAAAATTCATATTAAAAAAAGGCTAGAACATGCCATTTCTTGAAATAAAAAACTTAAATCAATATTTTGGCAGAAAACAAATTTTGAAATCAATCTCATTTTATCTCAATAAAAAAGAAATTATTGCATTTTTAGGACCAAATGGTGCTGGTAAAACAACACTTCTACAAACAATAATCGGCCTACTTCCTACACCAAAATATAGAACAAAACCAAAAGAAAAAAACATCATAATGCAAAAAAACCGTCCAATTAATAATTGGAGCATTTATCAAAGAGTAGAAAACGGCATACTCTATCTCCCACAAAAAACATCACTTTTCAGACAAATGACTGTTTTTGAAAATTTAAAATTGGTTTTTGAATATCATAGTTATTGGATAAATAAAGATAATCATAAGAAAAAAAAATGGGAAATATTTACAAATGAAATGAACCAATGGTTAAAAAAAACCAACTTAGACAACTGCTTAAAACAGATGGCTGGCACACTTTCTGGAGGACAAAAAAGAAAACTAGAAGTTATAAGATCAATTTTAATGCATCCTGAAGGAATAATGTTAGATGAACCTTTTGCTGGAGTTGATCCAAAATCAATTTATGAACTAAAAAAAATTTTTACAGATATGGCAAAAAATAACATTGCTATTCTAATATCAGATCACAATGTTGACCAACTTTTATCAATTGCAACCAGAATTTATGTGGTAATAAATGGTCAAATAGTTACTTCTGGAGGAATAAAAGATATAATAAATAATGATTATACAAAGGAGATGTATCTCGGTAATCAATTTTATACTGAAATTTCAAAACGTTTTTTATAAAAATTATATAAAAACAAGGAGAAATTCATGAAAATAAAAATAACTTTTCATAACATGGAACATTCAGAGCCAATGGAAAAACATGCAAATGAAAAATTAGATAAAATTAATGAACTCTTAAAAGAATCTGAATTGGGTGACACTCCAAAATTCCTAGAATTATGGCTAACAGCACATAAGCAACATCCTCATAATAAAGCAGAACTACACCTAAAAACACCCCAATTTGATTTACATTCTCACACTGAAGAAAATGATATGTATTTTGCAATAGATCAGGCTATTGATAAAATGGTCAAATTAATAATAAAAGAAAAAAATAAAATTAATGATAAAAATAAAAAACCTGAAACAGAAAAAAAAGATTTTGGAGATGATAAATATAATTTATAAAAATATTTAATATTTTTTCTAATTCACTAAAAGTAAAATACTATTTTTGCTCACAGTAACACTTACAGAAAAGAATGATTAATCATCAAAAATTTAACAAATAATGATGTCGCAAAACAAAATGATAAAATTCCAACAATAAATTTGAATGTCCAAAATTTATCTGATTTTTCGAAAAAACAATATAGTGAAAATAAAAACAAAAGTATTAAAATAAACAAAATAAAATTAGGACAATTCAAAGAGTTTTTATTACTTAATTTTTTTTCTAAAAAATTATTGTCATTTCTACAATCATTATCAATTTTAGTATTTAATCTCTTTATATCTACAGTTTTTAAATTATCTACTTTATGCTTCTTTTTATAAATTTTATTCACATTTTTATCAAATAATTTTATTAACAAATTTTCAGGTTTTGTTTTTCCATTTTGCTCTAAAACCAAACAAGAAATATTTAAAAAAGTATTACATAGCTCATCTTTAATTATCTTTTTATCATTACTTAAAAATTTTAACTCCAATTCAACATCAAAAGATTTTACAAAAATCTCTTTTTCTGACATGAAAGCTTGAATATATTCAACTTTAGGATCACTTTTTAATTTCCAATTTTTTACCAAGACTTTAGGATGATCAACAGAAAAAGAAAGATGATTTTTGTATACAGCGCAATTTGTATCCAACTCTATCAAAATATTTAAACTAGTTGTTTTTATAATGTCATCTAATTTATCAAGAACAACAACTTTTTTAATTGAAAACAAATTGATATAAACAAAAAACTGAAATAAAAAAAATATAATAATTTTTTTCATAAAATATTTTTAAATCTTCTATGCGCCCACATCCAATGATTTGGGTTTTTACGTATAACTTTTTCTAGAATATTGTTACTTGCAAGAGCCATTCGGTATTCTGCATCATCAAATTTTATAAAATCTTGTGGGTATAAAGGATCAAAAAACTCAACACAATAACTAGAAAGATTTTTTTTAAAAATAAAACCAGGAACAATTGGTGCTCCAATCTTTAAACTTAATTTTATAAAAGCTGTATGTGTCCAAACTTTATAACCAAAAAAAGGAACCTTTAATCCATCCACAGGAAAACAATGTTGATCAGTTATAAATGAAACAACTTCTCCATGCTTTAATGTTTTATAAACAGTTAAAAGAGAATTATATTTGGATATTAAAATATTACCTCCAATTTCCCTTTTTTTCTTAACAAATTTTTCAAGCCAATAAAATTTTTTTATTGGTGTATACAAAATAAGACTTTTAAAACCTATAGTCGCCAAAAAATGCGCTGCTAATTCCCAACTACCAAAATGAGCAGTAGAAAGAATTAATCCATTACATTGTTTTAAAACTTTTTCAAAATGATAAAAGTTTTTAATTTTTACATATTTTTCAATTCTTTTTTTTGTATAAAAATTTAAAAGTAAAAAATCAGCTAAACTATGTCCTAAGCTTATAAAACTGTCTCTTGCTATTTTTTTATTTTTTTTTCTATCACTTTTATTTTTAATTGGAAAACACAAATTTAAATTATTAATTGCAATCTTTCTTCGTTTTCTCGAAAAATAAAAACCAATCCAAAACGCAAATCTACATGATAAAATTATTAGAAATCTAAAAGTTGCAAATATCATTCTTTTCCTTTAAGGTGGTACCTTTATCACATTTATTAATTAATCACATAAAAAAGAAAACAAATATATTCTAATAGGTTTTTTACTTAAACAAAAGAGGAAAAGCCATGGCCAACAAATTTAGAAAGATAATTGATAGTGGAGATTCTATAAAAGATATTTTATATTACTGGTTTCCAGAAATGATATCTAATACAATGTTAATCTCTCTTCCCCCATTAATAGATGCATACATTGTTGCAAGCCTAAAATCAACAATGACATATGGTGCACTTGGCATGGCAAACAATTTTTTACATGTATTAATCAAACTTGCGGAAGCTATTCCAGTTGCTGCTATTGTAACAGTAGGAAGACATAATGGAGCAAAAAGATATGAAAGCTGTGGTAAAAATTTGGGTGATACATTTTGGACAACAACATTTATAGGCATTGTTTTAGCATCTTTAATTTTTTTTAATTCCGAAAATATTTTTAGATGGTTAGGGGTACCAGAACATATGGTGAGCCTGGGGGTTCCATTTCTCAGATTAAAATCTGTAGTAATACTTCTCATTTTTATATCATTAGGTTTTTTTGCATTTATGAGGGGAGTTAAAAACACTAGAACTCCAATGATCATATATTCAATAAGTATGATTGTTTTTATATTTTTTGATTGGACATTAGTTCTTGGAAAATTTGGATTTAATAAAATGGGACTAATGGGATCTGGAATTGCATCTATAATTCAATATTGCATTATAATATTAATATCAATTTGGTACATAACAACAAAAAAAGAATACAAAAAATATTTTACAAAAATATTCTTTTTAAGATTTTCTACTAAAAGAGTATACCGTATATTAAATCTTAGCTGGCCTATAATGATTGATAAAGGATCATTAGCAGTATCATATGTATGGTTAAGCAAAATGATTGCTCCAATGGGAAAATATGCTATTGTAACATTTGATGTTATAAAAAATTTGGAAAGATGTGCAATTTTACCTGCAGTAGGTTTTGCACAAATAATAATATTTCTGGTAAGCAATAGACTTGGTGCACAAGATCCAGATGGAGCAAAATCAAATATAAAAAAAGTTATGATCATAACAGCTCTTATGCTTACTGTTACTCTTTCATTTTTATGTTTATTTTCAAAAAACCTTGTTGGTCTTTTTGACCCAAATATGGAATTTAGTTATTTGGCAGCCCCCGCTCTTGTTATAATAAGCATGTTAGTTATATTAGATTTTGTGCAACTTATACTTGCAGGATCTTTAAGAGGTGCAGGTGACGTAAAAACAGTGATGCTGGCAAGAGTCTGCTGTTTTGGATTATTTTTTACACCAACAGTTTATATAATATCAAAATTACCAATACAAAATGAGATTACAAAATTTGTAATGCTTTATGGTTCTTTCTATGTCACAACAGGATTAGTAGGAATTATTTTTTTATGGCGCATAAAAACCCCAAAATGGCAAAACAAAAAAATATAAAAGGATATTTATTTTATGCAAAATTTTATTCAGAAAATTGCTGAACTTATTCCGCTTTCCATTGCAATGTTCATATTGGCAGGAACAATTATTCTAACAATAAAAACACGTTTTGTTCAATTCAGAGCAATTCCTAAAATGATATCGCTATTGTACAATAGTATTTTTAAAAAGAAAAAAAGTGAAAATAATAAACATACTATAGAAGCTTATAAAGCCCTTTTTATAGCAATGTCTACGTCTATTGGAATAGGAAATATTGTCTCTCCAGTAATAGCAATAAAATTGGGAGGTCCGGGAGCACTTTTTGGTTTCTTTCTTGCAAGCCTTTTTGGAAGCGCCTCAACTTTTACAGAAGTTTCAATGGCATTAAAATTCCGCAAAAAAAATCCTGATGGAACAATCAGTGGCGGCCCAATGCAATACATAAAAGAAGTACTTCCATCATACTTTTCTTTGATATACGCTGTAGCTGGTTTTTTTACTCTTATAGTATGGTCAAGCAATCAAGCAAATGCATTATCAGATCTTTTACAAGCTAGATATATTCCAAAATATGTAACAGGAATTGTTCTTTCTATTGTAATAACATACGTATTAATAGGTGGAATAAAAAGAATTGGAAATCTTTCAGCAAAAATTGTTCCTATAATGTTTTTACTTTATTGTAGCGCAACACTTTGGATAATTTTTAACAACATAGAAAAATTACCAGAAGTTTTTAATTTAATTTTAAGATCTGCTTTTAGTCCAAAAGCCATAGCAGGTGCAGGTGTTGGATATGGTATACAAACAGCATTACGTTGGGGCCTTGCAAAAGGATTTTTTGCAAACGAATCTGGTCTTGGAACCTCAACTATTCCACATTCCATGTCTCAAACAAATATTCCTATAAATCAAGGAATTTTATCAATGGTAGCCGTTTACTCAAACGGTTTTTTATGCCTTCTCTCAGGACTTGTTGTATTGGTTACAGGAACCTGGACTAATCCAGAACTTGGTATTGGAATAAATATTCTTGCAAAAGCATTTACTTTATATTTTTCAACACCAGGAATAATTATTTTAATTTTAAGTGCTTTCCTTTTTGCTTTTGGAACAACCGTAGGAAACAGTTATAATGGTAGTCAATGTTTTTTATACGTTACTAACAATAGATTTTTAAAACAGTATTATTTTCTAATAGCACTAGTTGTATTTTTAGGAGCAATATCAGATGTTGAATTTCTTGCAACAATTACCGACTTTTTCCTGATACCTCTTGCAATTCCAAACATTCTTGGAGTATTAATTTTGGCATTTAAAAGGAGCGATCTGATCGATATTAATGCACGGGTAGAACAAAAGCAAAAATCTTAATTTTTCATCAAGATTATAATAATTCAGTTTTCTGCTATAATATAACAATTGATATAAAATAATATTACCAAAATAAAGGAAACTGCATGATTCAATTTGACAAAGAAGAATTATTAAAAATTGCAAATCTTGCAGCTTTAAAACTAAATGAAAAAGAGGTTGCTGAATTTCTAAAACAAATTCAGCTTGTTTTAGATTATACAAAAGAATTAGACCAAGTTAAACTTGCAAAAGAGGTTGCTCCAATAAAAAACGTTAATGTTTTTCGACAAGATAAGGCAATACTAAAAGATTCTTCAGATCTTCTATCCCTAGCACCACGAACACAAGATTCATATTTTGTAGTTCCTAAGATATTAAAAAATTAATACTTTCAAAAAATAAATAATTATATAAAAAAACTTTGAGAATATAAGGATTAAAACTTATGAAACCTTTTTTAACAATAAAAGAGTTAAAAAAAAAATTAATCAAAAAAGAGTTAAGTATAAAAGAGGTTATAAAGTTTTATACTGATAGATTAAAAAAATTCGAAAAAAAATTACAATCTACTTTAGAAATTTTTGAAGTAGAACTCCCAAATACAGAAACATATGACCAAAACAAAGCCCTCTTCTCAATTCCAGGATTATTAAAAGACAATATTTGTCAAAAAGGGAAAATCGTATCATGCGGATCTAAAATATTGGCAAATTACAAAGCCCCATATGATGCTACTGTTGTTCAACAACTTAAAGAACAAGGTGCTATAATTTTAGGTAGAGCTAATATGGACGAATTTGCCATGGGAAGCTCCGGTGAATATTCTGCATATAAAATTACACTTAATCCTTGGAATACAAATCTTGTTCCAGGTGGTTCTAGTGCTGGATCTGCTGCCGCTGTTGCGGCAGGACTTGTTCCATGGGCACTAGGTTCTGAGACTGGAGGATCTGTTCGTCAACCAGCAGCTTTTTGTGGATTAGTTGGACTTTATCCTACTTACGGAACAAACTCAAGATATGGTTTAGTCGCATTTACTTCATCTACAGATCAGATAGCTCCGTTAACAAAAACAGTTTACGATAATGCACTAATTTCTACTGTGCTTTCTGGTAATGATCCAAAAGATACAACTTCTCTTTTTAGAAAAAAAGTTGACTATACTAAAAACCTAAGTAAAAAGTTTCCACAAAATTTAACTTTAGGTGTAATACAAGATTCTATTGAATCAGAAGGAGTAGATGATCAAATAAAACAAACTTTTAAAAATGCAATAGATCATTTAGAAAAACTTGGAGCAAAAATTAAATATATTAACCTTCCTGATTTAAAATATGGAATATCAATTTATTTTATTATTAGCAGAGCTGAAGCAGCATCCAACCTTTCACGTTTTGATGGATCTTTATATGGAATGAGAGTAGATCAATCAAAAGGATTAAAAGAAATGTATATCAATACAAGACATGATGGCTTTGGTATAGAGGTAAAAAGAAGATTGTTAATGGGAAATTACGTTCTTTCAGCAAGCCATAAAGAAGCATTTTATAACAAAGCAGATCATATTAGAGCAATGCTAAGGGCAGAATTTGAAGATGCATTTACGCAAGTAGATCTACTTGTAAGTCCAACTACACCAACATTGCCTTTTCAAATAGGTAAGATGTGTCAAGATCCACTTGCAATGTACATGGCAGATTATTTTACAGTTCCAAACTGCATAACTGGAAACCCCGCACTTTCTATTCCATGTGGATTTTCAAAAGAGAATCTACCAATTGGATTTCAATTCATAGGCCCAAGATTATCAGAAGAACTGATATATCAAGTTGCATACGCTTATGAACAAAGTACAGATTACCATTTAAAACACCCTGTTGGATTTGAATAAAAATTATAAAATAAAATGAATCCAAAAAATGGATTTAAAAAAAAATTAACAAAAAAATGGAAAAGAAAAATTATATTAACAATAACAATAATCCTACTTTTCTTTTTCATTTTAAATCGCATCTTTTTTTTCAAAAAAAGTTTTCTTGAAAACTTCGCAGGCAATTTAATATATCCAGTAATATTCGTATCAAGTAATATCAAATGTTTTGCTAACCATTTTTTTCAAAAAAGAAAAAATTATAAAGAACTTGAAAAAAAATATAAAATTTTAAAAACAGAAAAAGAAAAATTGCTTAAGCAAAATATCAAATTGAAAGCAAGTTTACACTACAATTCACTTACTAAAGATATTTTAGATTTTCAAAAAAGATACGATCTAAAAACAGCAATGTTATCAAAAATACTTGTAAAAAACTTTACATCACAAGAACATTATTTTTTAATAAACAAAGGAAGTAAAGATGGAATTCAAAAAAATATGTTGGGTATATATAAATTTCAAATAGTTGGAAAAATAGTTGATGTTTTTAGATGGTACAGTAAAATGGTTTTAATCACGGACAAAAATTGTAAAGTAGCTGCTTTTACAAACAAAACAAATGCCCAAGGAATTGTAATTGGACAAAATATAAAAAATCAACTTAAAATGGATTATGTAAATCATCTTTCTTCTATGGAAAAAGACGATTTTGTAATATCAAGCGGCCATGGATTAATATTTCCAGAAGGATTTTGTTTAGGAAAAATAAAAGATTATAAAACTGAAGGAGTTTACCACAAAATAACAGTTGAACCTTTAGTAGATTTTTCAACACTCAAATTCTGTTTGTTGATAAATCAAGAAAAAATTACCTCTTTCTAGCCAATTTTCCTTTTTTTTGATACAAAATATAAATATGCTTTTGCGCCTGTAGCTCAATTGGATAGAGTAGCGGACTTCGAATCCGAAGGTTGCAGGTTCGAGTCCTGCCAGGCGCACCAGCCTTCGCTCATAGTAATGAGCTTCCACCGTCGCTAAAGCTATGGTGGACACGGTCGGTTGGCATGCCATTTTTTTAAAAAATATATAGAAAATTATATATCTATAATCTAAATTATAGTATTGCAAGCCAACTTTTAAACAAATTTTTGTGCCTATAGCTCAGGTGGATAGAGCGAACGATTCCTAATCGTTAGGTCGCAGGTTCGAGTCCTGCTAGGCACACCAGCTTTCGCCAAGGCTTACGCCGTCGCATAAAGCTATGGCGCACAGGTCAGCTGGCACGGCCAGCCTTCGCCAAGGCTTCCGTCTTCACATAAAACTTCAACAAACAAAACCTGGCAAGCAAACTAACTACCTTAAAATTCAAATAGAACAAATTATAATTTTCTAAATAAATTTCTTCTCTACAAGTAAAAAACTACCCCCATTTTTCTTTCATATAAACCAAGAGTAAAATAATAGTAAGGCTAAGGTTATTTGAAAAATATCTAAAATATGGGGGGATATGAAAATGAAAAAAATAGTATTTTCAATTATATTGCTATCATTGGTTTCTCTGGGGTTTGTGAAATGTAAAAAGAGTAATGATCTTGCCCAGCAATCACTTGACGCACTTGCATTAAAGGTGGCAGAATTGGAGGGTATGCTCAAAAAAATAGAAAACGAAAAGAGTAAAAGTTCAGATAAGAGAGTTTCTTCAGACCTTATCAATCAGGTTCTTAATAACGCAAAATATGTATCACAATTTCTTTTTGATCAGTTTAAATTTTTTATGGATAAAGGAGATAAGGTTATTTCTAAAAAGTTTTTCATAGGAGTAATGTTTCTTATTGGGCCTCTTTTGTTGCTTGAAAATAAAGTGCTTGGACTTGGCATGACAAGTGCCATTATAAAAAAGATCACAGGAATTTTTGTACATGGAGGAAAGGAAGTAGCAAAAGACGTTGTTGATGTGGTAGTTGATGAAGTCAAATCGGATCTCTGGTTTGTTGCAAAGTTAGGGGGAATTTGGGTTGGTATTAAAGCAGCAGGATCTTTTGCGTCTTCGTTAGCGACGAAGATCGGGGGCAATGCTGGTGAAATTTTGACCAAACATTCCACATTAAGTAAATTATCTGCAACAACAGGAGCTGTTATTGCTGCTGTTACGGCTCCAAAAGCACTGGTTGTTACTGTTCCATTATTTTTATTGCACAGATATTATTCTCATAATCATGTAATCCCAAATTGGCAGGAAGCGTACCAGGATTTTGGACTTAATTATATTTTTGGATCTTAAGAAAGCCTTGCTATTGTTGATGTACTTTTCTAAATTGTACCTTACTATATAATATAGTTTGTAATAATATGTTTTTTAGTTTTTTAAAAGTACAAGGAAATTAAAGCATGGAAAAACATATTTTGAAAGTGCTTATGTTTGTCATTTTTAGTATGGTGTTTACTGTCAATCAATATCCACAAGATTTTCAATATCAGGATTTATCTTTTAAAAATATGATCTCTAAAGATTTAAATTTTTTCTATTTTTATAAAACACACTTATACAAAGCAGATTTTCGATTTTCAGATTGTTACAAAACAGATTTTCGATGTGCTGATATGAGATATACTAATTTCCGTTTTGCAAAATTACATGGAGCTAAATTACAGAAAGCAAATTTGCATGGGGCTGATTTTACTCAGGCGGATTTGGAGAACGCAGATTTAACAGGAGCGAAAATTGAAGGGATTATTGTAGGAGAGTATACCAATTTAGATGGAGTTAAGGGAATTCCAAAAGAAATATTAGACAAGCTAAAACAAACCATAAAAGAGAAGACTGTTCTTGCTGAAGAGGAGGAACGTAGACAGATAGAGTTTATCAAAAGCATTCCTGATAGGATCTTTTATTATCCAGAAAAAATTGTTTCTTTTTTGATTTCTGTTCCAAAACATGTTGCTTTAAAAATCATCGATCGGTTTTATTCTAAACAAGAAATTGTGGAAGAGTCTTGAATAAAAATCAATTTAATTTTTCTGATCTTAATTTTTAGTATCTTTATCTTATTCTTAGAAACATTGAAACCATTTAAAAAAAATGTTAAAAAACGTTGGGTATCTTAAAAAAAGTTCAATCAAGTTTAACAAACAAATAAAAAGAGGGAGATTCTATTTATGAAACAAATATTTCGCCTATTATTTTTAGTTGTATCAATATTTTGTACTTTCAAAACAAGATGTTGTAATGAAAATATAAACTGTGGTAAATCAAAACTATATTCAGCTGCGAACAAGGGAGAATTTGAGCGTTTAAAATATTTAATTGAAGAAAAAAATATAGATTCTAAAAGTTGTCCACTGTTATTACATTGTGTTTGTAATAGTAGTGAAGGAAATTTAGATATTGTTAAATATCTCATTGAAGAACAAGGTTTTGATCTAAATTTTGATCCTCCAAAAAGATGTTTTTATTGGTTATTTGGTCATTGTTGTATTGAATATTATAATGCTCCATTATTTTATGCATTTAAAAAAGGAAATGTTGATATAGTAAAATATCTTTTATCTAAGTTAAGGTTCCCTAAAGAATTTACCGAAACTGAATCGCAGATAACAAAAGAAAAAATTATACAATTTACACCAAAAAATAAAATAGCAGAAAGAATTATATGCTTTTGCCAAAAAGAAGAAATAGAAAAATTAGATAAATTCCTTAAGAAACAAAAAATAAACTTAAAAATTTTTACAGAACAATATAATGATGAAATCATGAAATATATTCATATACGTAACATAAAGAGAAATTCTGACAATTTTAACTTGGATAATTTAGAATATATTTACCCATTAGAAATAGCATTTAAATTACGATCTATAGATTTATTGAAATATCTTATTGAGGAATGCAAGCTTGATTTTACAAACACAAGACATGAAAATATTTTTTATAACTTTTTTGAAAATGCATATCATGACGATTTAGATTATAAAATATTAGATTGCACTAAATATCTTATTGAAGAATGCAAAATTGATCCAAATATAAAGGGTTCTAATGGTGAAACTCTTTTGCACTATGTATGCCAATTTTGTTGCTGTAAAAAAAATTTAGAGGTAATTGATTATTTGATAAAAAAAGGAATAGATCCAAACATCCAAAATGAAAATGGGGATACGCCTTTACATATAGCGATAACATATAACAATATGGAAGTTATGAAACACTTAATTGAAAAGCATAATGTTGATCTAAATATAAAATCTAATGATGGAGAGACTCCTATTTTACAAATTCAAACTTCGGAGGTTCCTTTAGAAATTGTTGATTATCTTATAAAAAAAGGTGCTGATCCAACAGTGCAAGATAAGTATGGAGTAAATATTTTACATTGTGCTTGTTGGTATGGTCGTTTAGATATAGTTAAATATCTTATAGAAATATGTAATATGGATCCATGTGTACCTCAAAAAGATGGTCGTACGGTATTGGATATTACAAAAGAATTGGCTTATAATACAAACTTTGATCGTTGGATTCATAAAAATAAAGAAAAGTTTGAAAAGTTCAAAGTAGAGTGTTTAAAAATAATTGAGTATTTAGAGCGACTTTAAGAATTAAGGACCATTACATCGTGGACATAATATTATTATTAATTAAATCATAATTTAACGTTAAATCGAAATTAAATTATCTAATAAATGGCTTGTATTAATGTAAGACATTTATTAGAAATCAACAAGTTGCTCTCTTCCCGTAAAAACACTTTTTTTATCCCATAACTAATGATTGAATATCAAATAGTCTTAGACATTCAAAAGAAAAGTTGCGGAAATAGTCCGATAAGGTACATTTTTTCAACTTCTTAATATCATTAAATTTAAATACTTTTTACATGTTTAAACTTATCTTTAAATTCTATAAGCTCAATAGGTGCCCCATTATGAATTATCATTGCTGATCTAACTCCGCCAGAAGGAGATCCTGGTTCAAGCAAAATCTCTTTGCCTTTGAGCGCCTCATCAAGATTATCAACCTCAAAAGCAACATGTGGCACCTTTCTCACAATGTCAGGTACCGTACAATCTTTTTCAAATCGCATCCACTCGATGCCATATGGACTTGTCTCAAAGCCAGATACATATACCTTCAAGTGTTCATAATGCGTTTCCCCTGGTCTTGGTTCTGTGTATGGTATTCCAAGATGATGGTAATGCCAACCACGCTCAGCAATCACAGCAGGAGGCTCATGTTTTAATCTTTTATGGGTTAATCGATCTTTAGGTGTTTCGGTTTTATTTTTAGGCATGTTTTCATTCTTAACTTCAATCAACTTTTCTGCTGTTTCATGCAACGTGGAGTGTCGTTCTGTTTTATACTCAAAAAACATCCAGTGTTCTGGATTTTGCTTAAAATAAGGCTCTTGAATTGGATTATAATCCTGTGTAAACCCCCAAGCGACATAAGCCTTTTGTGCAATTTCATTTGTTATGCGAGTAGAAAGAAAAATACGCTTACACTTCTCCGGTACAATTTTTAAAATTGAACTCATAAGCAATTTTCCTAACCCACGATTTTGTTCAGATGGGACAATGGCAAAACTTGGAGATTTAATATCACCAAATGAATATGCTGGGGTAATAAAGAATTCTATAAATCCAAGCAATGCTTTTGTTTCTCCATCTTTGACTGTTACAAAAAAATGTAGATCTGGACTACTACCAAACTTTGAATAATCCATGATATAGATCTGCTTAAGAACCAAAGGCATCATTGCTTCGACTTTTGGCCAATCTTTCGTTTTAAGTGCATTTTTAAAACCATACCATTCAGCTTCTTGGGAACTATCTTTAAAAATAGCTTCAAACGGTTTGCAATATTCATCGTATGTTTTTTGGTCTGAATGTGCTTTCAAAAATGCCACTTCTACTGGGATGTAGGCAGCGCATGCTATTTCACAAAAACTTTTCATGGTTTCTGAAAAGTCTGGTGATTGCAATGTTAACTTCTTCCATTCCAAAATAACTGGTCTATCAAATTTATCTTTTGCTAGAAATGTACCTGATGGCCTTGATTCGGTTATTGTATTAACTTGCTTTAACCATGTAGATGTTTTTTGTGCATCGTTTTTATTATTCATTTTTTTCCTTACAATAAAATAGACACCTACGACAAGGACAAAAAACGTGACAAACCCGATTTGTTTAACAAACTTCATACTCAATATCTCCTATCATAATTTTAGTACCTTCAATTTCTTTAGTTAAACAAACGGTTATTAAAAAGATACCCATAAAAAAGCATAAATCAAATGTTCTGCTATAAGCATATAACATTGTAAATCCTTACATTTATACAGAACACTATCATGCCCCATAAAATATAAACCAATTTTTTCATGATAAACTTTTTTTCAATTTTTTTATCAACACAATTGATACTTAATCCAAAAAGTTATTACACCTAGATTAACAAATTTAAATCTCTCTAAATAATTTTTATTCCATTACTATAAAAAAATTGATGTTGGCACAGTAATTAGAAAATTAAAACAATGAACGAAAAACGGTCTGAATACTCTGAAAGCTAAAACCAAACTTTATAGAATTATTCCTGAATGCGTCAAGTAAGAAACGCCATACTTCGCTAAAGCTTCGTATGGCACGGCCATCCTTCTTCCGCTCATGCTAAGCTTGTCAAAGCACAGATTGCACACAATAGAAAAGCCCCAACATGCAAAACGTTAGGGCTAAAAAACTGAAATCTTTTTGAAAAATAACCTTTCTATTGCATAAAGTCCTTTATTTTTTTTGTCATAGGCTTAAGAAGCAATAGATAAATTAATATGATAAGAGAATATCCAATTAAAGAATGCATTAACTGATTCATTTTTGTTTCTCATCAAAAAATAAATATTTAACAAGTTCTATAATTATATGAGTTAAACAGCCTAATACTACTAGTTCATACCAATACCACATTATATAATCCAATCAAAATATATCCAATCAAAATCAAATTGGACCTGTAGCTACTCCTCCTGCAATTCCTCCTGCTAATGCCATTGCAGTGGTAGTAGCTTCTATTGGTGCAGCCAATGTTGTTTCTAATGACATAACTACTAGTGCTCCAGCAGCCGGTGTGGCAACTATACTTACTACACCACCTATTGCCAAAATTGCACCATGACAAACCGCAGACGAAACAAACTTCCCAATCCAAGCACCACCAATAGCACCCCATACACCACCACCAGAAAGCCTTACATTAAAACATAATGTATACTCTCCATTACTCTTTTGTTCGATTTTTATATAGGCACTTTCTGATAATTTTTCAAGAATTCTATTTGATTTATGTTTTTCAAGTTTAGAAATATCTTTAGTGTCAACATGCCTGATAATTTTCTCAACTTTTTCTGGAGAAACTTTTACCATTATGACTTTTTGACCATCAATTTCTATCTCTTTTACATTTCCCAGCACTTTTTGTAGTTCTTCTGTAGAAATGTTTGATATCGCTTTGTCTACAAAACAATTTTGAACGGTATGTAATATTCCATCATGTTTAACATAGAAAGTCTCGTCACCATGATATAATGCTATATCTCCCAAACCTCTAGAAGCACTCACATTAAACTTGTTAATTTCAACCAATTTTGCAGAACATGTACCTAAAGAAAAAACTAAAGCTAAGGGAAAAAATACTTTTTTAAATATTTTCATTACATCTTTCGTATGCTTAATAACAATTTACTATCTAAAATCTGTTGATTATAAAAATTATAATATTACATAGTTGCTCCTCTTTTTTTTGTAAAAATAAACCGATGTACAAAAAAAACAATTTCATAACAGATTTTATAGATTTCAACCAAATACACAATAGAAATCTAAACAAAAAGCATTTGCTTAATATGATTTATTTGAATCACTTCAAAAGAAAAAGTTCTAAAATAATCCCAACAGGTACGCCATACTTCGCTAAAGCTTCGCATGGCACGGCCATCCTTCTTCCACACTCATCTCGAGAATACTATCTTATGGTAATATTGATTATAAGTATTGCATTAGCAACTTGAATCTAGACCTTTAATTGTTATGATTAACAAAAAATTTGATAAAAGCAGAAATAGGACAAATAAAAAAAGAAGGTAAAAAGTGGCTCTCTAAATACTTACGTATCTTTGAGCCGGTTAAACATTCAGCGATTTCTCGCTGAGCGCATCACACTACCTCTCCTTACCTTCAAAATTAATTATATCAAATAGTAAATAATAAATGCAATGGTTTGGCAAAAAAAGTTCTAAATAAACTAGATATCCTTAAGTCCTAAAGTCCTAAAAACATCATTTCCTACAAGCTTTTTCGTTAATTTTTAGCTCAAAAAATGGCACAATTAAAACAATAAAACTATTTTGAAAAACACTGGAATAAATTGCGACAATATGTCAAAACAAAAAACAATGTTTGCAATCTCACAGCTAAAAATAAAAAAGGATATTTTAATGAAGAACAATACACAATCTATTAAGTCTAACACCACAATAAAAAAGAAAAATAAAATACTAATCAATGTAAATATACAAAAAACAAACTATAGGCTATTTCTTTCTCGCTATCAATGCTATACTTATGGTTGTATATGTTATTGCTGTAGCTTTAATTTTTGATTATTCCGGATTAGGTTCTTCAAAAAAACAAAAAGTTTCGGTAATAATGATTGTAATTTTTAACCCTTTTTTATAGGAAAATTGATTTATGGAAAAGCTCTATGTCGGCAACTTACCTTCTACAGCAACACAAGAAAGCGTTGAAGCTTTATTTTCTCAATATGGACCAATTGAGAGTGTTGTACTTATCAAAGACCGAGAAACAGGCCTTTTTAAGGGATTTGGTTTTGTTGAATTCCAATCTAAAGAAGATGCTAACAAAGCGTTGGAATTAAATGGAAAAGATTTTGAAGGTCAACAACTCAAAGTAAACGTTGCTCGCCCTAAAAATCCAAATAGATACTAAGAAAACAACATATCGTTTTTGATATTGTTAAATTCAGTTTAAATAGTGCTACATTTTGAACTGAATTTAACAATTGTTGTTTAAACTGGGTATAATTAGAATAACAGAAATTGTTAATGCATATCTTGTAAGCTTTTTTTGATAAATATCTAAAAAGCAAACTATTGGTTATATCTAACTTGCCTATTCTAACAAGGCTTCAAGTGTAGTTCCTGAGGGTTTTTAGATATGTCGTTGAACCACTTTCCATGATGCAAACAATGCACTTTTTATGCTAAATTTAGATTCCATTAAAAAAATCAAAAAAAACTTAAGCCTAAATTAAATTCATATCAAAAATAGAAAAAACGGTTTGTATATCTTGCTTTCGCCAAAGATTTCGTCTTCGCATAAAACTTCAACAAACAAAACCTGTCAAGCAAACTAACTATCCAAAAGTCCAAATAGAACAAATTATAATTTTCTAAATAAACTTCTTCTCTACAAGTAAAACCTACCCCCATTTTTCTTTCATATAAACCAAGAGTAGAATAATAGTAAAGCTAAGGTTTATTCGAAAATATCTAAAATATGGGGGATATGAAAATGAAAAAAATAGCATTTTCAATCATTTTGTTATCATTTGTTTCTTTTGGTTTGATTCAATGTAAAAAAAATCCAATTGTAGCCAAAGACATTTCTCAACAATCTCTTGATGAACTTAAAAATAAAATGTCTGAATTGAAAAATATGTTTAAAAAAGCAGAAGCTGAGAAAACAAAAAATCCAACAAAGAAAATTTCTGAAAAAATTCAATATCAAATTCTTGATAAAATAAAAAATATATCACATTTTCTTTTTGATCAGCTTAAGTTTGTAGCAGATAAAAGTGATAAAATTATTTCTAAAAAGTTTTTTATAGCTGCAATGTTGATAACAGCACCGGCAGTTTCTCTTTACTGCAAATTTTTTAATCCAAATTTTATTAAAAAGATAATAGAAAAAATTTCTGCTATAATTACGCATAAAGCTGGAGACGCCGGGGCATCTGCAACTAAGGGCTTCTTTAAGGGAATTGCGGAAATGGTATGGAATAATAAATTAATAACAGCATTGGTTGTTGGAGGATATGTAACGATAACGGTTACTACAGGGATTGTAAGTGTTTTAGGTGGAAAAATGTTTGAAGTACTTGGTAGTGAATTAGGGAGTTATGTAGCCAAAAAACTACTGCCCGCAGTAGTGGAAGCGGCAGCGAAATAGAAAGGCAAGTGAAAAAATGAAAAAAATATTTTTCATATTTGTTTTGATTATCTATTTATGTGGAGGTTCTGCTTACACTTATGATATAAACGCCTTAGAGGAGGCGACGTCTGGATCTAAATATTTACGCTATAGCCATTTATCAGGGGCACCTCTACGCCGGATGTTTTTGTGGCATGTTGACTTGTCCCATTCAGATTTATCATATGCTAGGTTGTCTGGGGCAGAATTACCTTATACAGATCTATATCGTGTAAACTTATCTCATGCAGATTTATCACATGCGTTGTTGGTAAGAATAAAATTACATGAAACAAAAGTTGAAGGGGCAAACTTCTATGGAGCGATTGGCCTTACAAACGTTAAAAAGAAATATCTACGAGAACATGGTGCTATAAATGTTCCTGAGGATCGTCCAGAAGAAGAAAAAGAAATGGAAATTGTATTTAAAGCGGGGCCTTGGATTACAGGCCCACTGAATATTTCAAAAAAAGTATTATCATTTATTTTTCTAACTATTCCCAAACACATCAAAAAACAATTAATTGATAGTTGTTTTTTCGTTAAAAAAATAAAAGAAAAATCTAAATAAAAATCAATTATTTTTTAGTATCTTTTTTATATTTACATAGTTTCTATTTTTTTGTACGTTTTAGTAGTTTTAAAAAATTAATTTTTAAAATATTAAAATTTTTCAATTTCTTAAGAGAAAGGTTAATAGTGAAAGTGATAAATCATGTTTTTATCTTTATTTCATTAATTTTATTTTCAACAAACATCTCCTTTACACAAAATTCAACTACCAATTCTACAAAAACATTTGAAGTTTCGAAAGACGATCCCGCTATTATTAAAGCAATAAAACAAAATGACATTGAAAAACTTAAAGAACTTTTGAATAAAGGAGAAAACGTTAATTGTGTAGATGATGAAGATGGAACTTCTTTGCATTGGGCAATTTATCTGAACAATGAAAATGCATTCATTGAAGTTTTAAAACACAATCCTAATATTAACAAAAAAGATAAATACGGTATGACACCATTGCATTGGGCAATAGAAAAAAACAATTTGAAAATAACAACAGATCTTTTAATATTTGGAGTAGAAATTGATGAAAAAGATAACAATGGCCACACCCCATTGCATTTAGCCGCAAAACTTAACAGAATAGAAATAATAACTAAACTTGTACAATTCGGAGCAAATAAAGAATCTAAAGATAATCATGGCGATTCTCCATTACATTTAGCTATAAAACATAACAAAATAGAAAGTATTAAAAAACTTGCAGAATTAGGGGCAAACGTTAACTGTGTAGAAGAAAATAACTATACCCCATTGCACCTTGCAGTTAATCTAAATAATGAAAACGCTACAGTTGAAATATTAAAATATAAACCAGATATTAATAAACAAGATATTTATGGTCAAACACCGTTACATTTAGCATCAATCGTTAACAATATAAAAGCAATAGAAAAACTTGTAACATTAGGAGCAGATATAAATACACAAAATATCTATAGCTGTACACCATTACATGGAGCGGTACAATTCAATAAAATTGAATCAATAAAAACACTTATTAAATTTAATGCAAATATAGAAGAAAAAAATAACGAAGGTTGTACAGCATTGCATGTTGCAGTAAAACATAATCATATAGAAGTAATATCACTTCTTACAAAATTAGGTGCAAACATTAATTCAAAAGATAACGACGGCTGGACTTCATTGCATTGGACAGTAAATCAAAATAATATCAAACTAACAGAAAAACTCATTGAATTGGGTACAGATAAAAATTCTAAAAATCTTACTGGTCTCACTGCATTGCATATTGCTATATATAATAACAATTTAGAAATGATAAAAATTCTTTTAAACCTAAATGTAGAAAAAGAGTCAAAAGATAATGATGGTTGTACACCATTACATTTATCAGCAAAACTTAACAGAAAAGAAGCAATTAAACTGCTTATTAAATATGGAACAAATAAAAATGCAAAAGATAATTATGGGGATTCTCCATTACACTTGGCAGCAGAATTTAATAGAGTAGATGCAATAGCAACTCTGGTTGAACTTGGTACAAATATAGAGATAAAAAATAATTCTGGTGAAACTCCACTACATATAGCGGTAATAGAAAACAACATAGAAGTAATATCAACTCTAGTTGAACTTGGCGCGAATATAGAAGCAAAAGATAAATACGGCTATACATCATTACACTTGGCAGCAAATAAAAATTACTTAGAAATAATAAAAAATCTTTTAACATTCGGAGCAAACAAAACAATTAAAAATAATAATGGAGAAACTGCTTTAGATCTATATATCAAAATATCATCCACTTTAGATGAAAAACCAAATATCAAAATTGTTAAAATGCTTTCTTAAGATATCATTTAGTCTCAACAAATATAAAAATCCCAACTTTTATATTTGTTGAGACTAAAAAAATTAATTTATTAGAAAAAAAAATCATCCTTTATAATAAAATCTAAAAAGCAAGTACTTAAAGGACCAAATAAAGGATTACAATTAAAAATTGAATTTGCTATTTCATACTCACTGCAAATAACTGGCTTATTTGACATGAGATTTAAATCTATAGATGATTCCAAATCAATTCCTTCAAGAAGCAAGGAAGCATACCAAGCATTCTTCTTTACCTCGGAAGATATCTTTTCATATCCAGAAACATAGCACCTATATGTTACAGAAGGAGACCTTTCAAAATATTTTTTGCGCAAAAATCTAATAGAAACATTCATAGTATGTCGTGGTTCAATGTAAACATCCACATTTGGGCCCATATTTTTAATTTTCGATCCCTTAAACATAGCACTTCTCTTTTCTATCGTACGCAAAAAACATGTATAATTAACATCAATGATCATTCCAAAAATATAAGACTCATCTTTTTTGTTTTTCAACCCAATTATCTTATTCATTCGCCCCTCTAAAGCATTAATTTTATCATTTTTAATGAGAGGCTCCCATGTATAGTCACTATGTTTATAATCATCAGGATAAAAAATCTTTGATGCACGTAATATAATAGATTCATCAGGAGAAAGAAAGGAACACGACAGTATCACAGAAACAAACTGTTCAAGCTTTTCTTTTAGTTTTTTATACATAACAGTTTTAAAAAAATCATCTAAAAGAATTTTTCCCTCTCCACTACAGTCTTCTTGAATCCGAGCACGCAATATTTCATCTGTTGCTTCATACAAATATTTTCCAAACATCTCAACATCACTATCTGATTCAATCGATTCGTAAGGAAACATTAAAAACAAATCCGATAACATTTTACATTCAGAATAATTCTCTTCTAGTGATGCTTTTGCAAATGCAGAAATTTTTTCATCAGTTTGCCCAATACCATTCGAAATTTGATAAATATCTTTTATTTGTTGATCTTCTTTCGCATGTATTAATACAATACTAAAAAACATTATTGCTATTAATGGATACTTCATTTATTCCCTTTCTCAATATTGCTATCCGTTAACAATTAAAATCAAACTTCCAACTCTATTAACGTCAATCATAATACCAAATTTATATTTTTCATCTACCTATATCCTACAACTAGAAATTTCATTTTAAAAATATCTAGATCTTCAAAAAAAAAGTTGCGAAAATAGTCCAATAAAATACACTAGTCAAAAAGATTAAGAAAATATTACAAAAACTTTAATAGTACCATTGATAGTGAAAGTTATTCACCATAGCCTTGGCAACAGCAAACCGTAGACCAACAATTAATAAAAAATTATGTTTTATAAAATTTTTGAAACAATTAAAAATTATATTAATAAACAAAATAAACTTTTTTCTATTTTGTTAGCACTTAAAAATGAATATAAATATAACTCTAAGCATAGAGGAAATGAACAAAGCCGATTCAAAATTACTTCTTTAACAAAAGCAATTGAAAATCCACTTTTCTATACACTATACAAAAGTATCGCTGAAGAATGTTTAAAAATTAATGAACTAGCTAACGATGCAAATCAGGGTCAATTATTTCGTAGAAAAATGGTCCCTGCAGATGTACAAGAAATGATGACTGAAGTTGCTGATAAAATAAATGAAATATTGCCAGAGCTAGAAAAAAGCACGACTCTTTTAGGCTATATTCATTTTTTAATTAAAAAACTATTTTCTTCCAAATATAAAAATAAATATAACAATTAAAAATGCTTTGTTTTCTTTAATACAATCCAGAATAAGTAAAGAATATGAATATAACAATTTTTTATTTAATTCGCATGAATTACTCGATTTTTAATCAACGAAAAAAGATATCTCATCGATGAACCAGCTCCTTCTTTTGCAAGTCTAAACCATTTATTTAGTGGATAAAAAATAAATCTTTTTTTAATACGTTTATCAAGTCGAGCTTTAAAGTCTTCAAACTCTTCTTCCTCATCACAATCTTCTGGAACATTTATAGCACCATGTTCTCTAAGATACTTTTTTTGGATGTTGGTTAAACCCCAAACCCCTTTAAAATTAGCACCAATTACTATCGTTTTGTTTTTTCCTTCTATTCCAATTTTACAGAAGAACATAACTGCATCAAGATATTTTTGAATTAGAAACAATATCTATAAAAAAAATTAATGATTGTTTTCTTTATTAATCCTGTAAATAAAACTGTGTAAACAAAAATAACTATGTTAAACTAATTATACTATTTTATGATTACCCCAATATAGTTATTTACACAGAAAGAACAAATATGAAAAAACAACAAAGTTTTAATATATATAATGAATTAAAAAAATGCAAAACAATGGACGATCTCATAGGCAAAAACGGCTTGCTACAAAAGCTTATTGGGAAAATGGTTGAGAGACTACTTGAGCAAGAAATGGATGAACATCTTGGATATGACAAACATAATAAAAAAGGTTATTTGTCTGGGAACAGTAGAAACGGAAAAACAATCAAAAAGATTAATTGTTCTTATGGATCTTTGAATGTTTCAGTTCCAAGAGATAGAAATGGAACATTTGATCCCCAACTTATAAAAAAAAGACAAAGAAATATTAGTTCGTTTGATGAAAAAATTATTTCTTTGTCTGCAAAAGGAATGACAACTCGTAATATTCAAAAGCATGTTTTGGAATTATACGGAGCAAGAATTTCTCCGACCATGGTTTCTAATATTATACAGAAAGCTGTATTTGCGGCTCAAGAATGGCAATCTAGACCTTTAGACGAAGTTTATCCTATGATTTTTCTTGATGCAATTCACTACAAAGTTAAGGAAAATGGAAAGATCTTGTCTAAAGCTGCTTACACTTGTCTAGGAATAAATATGGATGGCAAAAAAGAGATTCTAGGTCTATGGGTTGGTGGAAACGAAGTGGCAACTTTTTGGTTAAATATTTGTTCAGAATTAAAAAAACGTGGGGTAAAAGACATTTTTATTGCTTGTGTAGATGGATTAAAAGGACTTTCACATACTATTAATAAAGTTTTTCCAACAACTCAAATTCAACTTTATATTATTCATTTAATTAAAAATTCTATTAAATATATTCCATATAAACAATCTAAGGAATTTATTACTGATCTTAAAAAAATTTATAAAGCTTCTTCTTTGAGTGCTGCGGAAAATAATCTTTTAAATTTTCAGAAAAATTGGGAATCTTGTTATCCATTGGCTGTGAAATCTTGGATAAAGAGTTGGGAAAATATTAAAATTTTTTTTCAATTTCCAGAAGAAATTAGAAAATTAATTTATACAACAAATGTTATAAAATCTTTTCACAAACAATCAGGAAAAGTTACTAAAAATAAAAGTATCTTTCCTTCTGATCAAATATTATTTAAAATGCTTTTTCTCGCAGTTAGGAATGTTTCCAAAACATGGACTTTGCCTGTTGCAGGATGGAAATATGCTCTATCTCGCTTTGCCATTTTATATGGAAAAAAACTTTAAGTTGATTGAGAATGCTAATAGTGTTTACACAGTTTACTTTACAATGTTCATGTTTTATGTTAAAACCACAGTAAGCAAGTTTTTATCTAAATAAACAAATAAAAATTCGGGTATTTCTAATCATGGAGCAAATCATAAAATGATAAAATTTAATAATAATAGAATTCTTTTAGTTATTGCATCAATATGCATAATTCTTTCTGGAATGTATTTTGTCTTCAAAAAGAATAAAATAGTTGAGCAGAAACTATTTAAAACTGAAAACCCAAAAAGAAAAGATTTGATTCAGTATGTAAAAGCGTCTGGCACACTACAAGCAAAAGATCAAATATCAATTGGTAGTTTAGTTGCAGGAAAAGTAGACAAAATTCTGGTAGATAACAATGATTTTGTAAAAAAAGGTCAAGTTCTTGCGATTCTTGATAATGGAATTGGAGATAATGCTGTAAAAAGAACAAAAGCCGAATTAAGACAAGCTGAAGAAAATTTAGATTACTACCAAAAATTTTATAAAAGACAAACCGAATTATTTAAAGCAAATCAAATATCTAAGGATCTTTTTGAGCAACAAACAAAAAATCTGGAAGTTTTAAAAGAACAAGTTAAACAAATAAAAGCAACTCTCAAAATAAATGTAGAAGGATATAATAATCTGTTTATAAAATCACCAGAAAATGGTGTTGTAATTGCAAAAGAAATAAACTTAGGACAAATGATAACATCTCGTCTTGATGCAACAGTTCTTTTCATAATAGCAAAAGATCTAAAATGCATGGAAGCTCATGTTGATGTTGATGAAGCGGACGTTGGACTTGTAAAAGAGAAGCAAGACGTTACATTTACCGTTGATTCTTTTCCCTTTTTGCACTTTGATGCAACGGTTAAACAAATAAGATATTTGGCTAAAATTGTAGATAATATTGTTACATATGCAACAATATTAGATGTTGCAAACCCAGATTTAAAATTAAGACCGGGAATGACAACAAATGTTGAAATAAAAGTTGCACAAGCAAAAAATTCAATTGTTGTATTAAATAAAACTTTACGCATAAACAGTAAAATACTCAAAAAAATTGCAAAAGAACTTAATTATGGTTTTGAAAGAATAAAAAACGAAACAATATCAAAAACAAAAATACATAATCTTTGGATTTTAGAAGGCCAAAAATTTAAACAATTAGAAGTTAAACTCGGGGCAAAAGAAGGAAAATACACACAAATACTTAATAAAAATATTAATGAAAATACAAAAATTGTAAGTGAAATTGCACAAATTGATAAAGAAAATCTATTTTTAAAGCAATTCTTTTCAAAACCCGGAACTATTGGAGAAAAATAAAAAAGAATGAAACTTATAAAAATCGATAATCTATCAAAAATATATAAAATGGGAGAAACTGAAGTTATTGCACTTAATAAAATAAGCTTAGAAATTGGAAAAGGTGAATTTATAGCAATAACTGGAACATCAGGATCTGGAAAATCAACGTTGATGCATCTTTTAGGTCTTTTAGATGTTCCAACATCAGGTGATATTTTATTAGAAGAAAAAAGCATCGTAAAGTTTACACAAAACGAACTAGCCAAAGTTAGAAATCAAAAAATAGGCTTTGTATTTCAAAAATTTCATCTTCTTCCAAGTCTTACAGCAACAGATAATGTTGCCTTACCAAAACTTTATGCTGGAGAACCTGAAGCGTTAGCTCGTAAACAAGCAAAAAAAAACTTAGAAGCAATTGGACTTGGGGACCGATTAGAACATTATCCCTACCAACTTTCTGGTGGGCAACAACAACGAGTTGCAATTGCAAGATCATTAATAAATAACCCACAAATAATTCTTGCGGATGAGCCAACAGGAAACTTGGATTCTAAAACAGGAGAAACTATTTTGAAACTTTTTAAGAAACTTAATAAAGAGAAAAATGTAACGATAATAATCGTTACACATGAGCCAGAAGTTGCAAATAAAACAAACCGAATAATTGAACTAGTAGATGGAAAAATTATTTCGGATAAAGCTATAAGTTAATATTATGAATACATATCAATTATTTTTAACGGCAATAAGATCTTTAAACAAATATAAAATGAGATCTTTTCTTACAACACTGGGAATTATTGTCGGAATTGTTGCTATAGTTTCTGTAATGTCCATAGGAGAAGGCGCAAAGTTTACAGTAAAAAAAGAAATATCAAAATTAGGAACAAATTTTATAATTATTCTCGGAGGAAGCCCAAAAAGACTTGCCACAGTAAAAGGTGGCTTTGGAAACTTAACATTAAAAGGCAAAGACCTTGAAGCTATTATGGCGGAATGTGATGATATTAAGCTTGCATGTCCTGCAGCAATAAAATGTCTACAATGTGTATATGAAGGAAATAACTGGCTATGTATGGCTTCAGGAACAAATGAATCTTACCTTAAAATAAGAGATTGGAAACTTATAAGCGGACGTTTTTTCACAAAACAAGAAGTTAGAACATATAAAAAAGTCGTTGTAATAGGCAAAACAGTAAAAGAAGAATTATTTGGCACAACTGATCCGATAGGAAAAACAATAAGAATTAATAAAAATCCTTTTCAAGTTATTGGCTTTCTAGAAGAACATGGAAAACTTCCAGATGGAAGAGATGAAGATGATGTAATCATAATGCCTCTTACAACATTTCAAAAAAAAGTAGCAGGAATCAGAACAAACCTTTTTAGTATTATAATTTTATCGGCAAAAAGAAAAGACCGTATGCCTTATATTGAAACCGAAATTAAAGCAATTTTAAGACAACAGCATAAATTAAATCCAACAGATGATAATGATTTTACAATTTTCACTCAAGATGATATTTCTCAAGCATCTGATGCTGCATCTTCAATTTTAAATATACTTCTTATTATAATTGCTTCCATATCATTAATAGTTGGGGGAATAGGAATTATGAACATAATGATGGTAATAGTTTCAGAAAGGACAAAAGAAATTGGAATTCGAATGGCAATTGGAGCAACAAAAAAAACCATCTTAAAACAATTCATAATTGAATCAATTATTATATGCTTATTTGGAGGATTTATTGGAATAACTATTGGAATAATAATGTCAAAGATTGTTGGTTCCTTTCTTGCTTGGCCAATTTTTATATCAAATAGTTCAATTTTGATTTCACTTTCCTCATCTATTTTAATTGGACTATTTTTTGGATTTTATCCCGCATATAAAGCATCCAATCTAAATCCTGTAGACGCATTAATTGACGAAAAATAAAAATATCAACTAAGGAAAAAATATGATCAAAGTTTTATTTATAAAAACTACCTTTATTGTTTATTGTATTTTAATTTCACAAAATCTAAATGCTATAAACAATATCAATCTAACGATGGAACAAGCTGTTAATATGGCATACAAACATAAACCCAGCCTTAAAGCGAAAAAATTTACTATTCAAGCAAGTAAACACAGTGAAAAATCAGCTTTATCTGGATATTTCCCTCAAATTACAATAAATCAATCAAACAAATACGCAACCGGAATAAAAGGACTACAAAGTAGTTTCGGCATTCAAACAAATCAGCTAATCTACAGTTTTGCGGGACCATTAGAAAAATATAAAATTGCAAAAAAAGGAACTGCCATAACAAAACATGATGAAGAAACACACAAAGATTTAGTCAAATTTGAAGTTGAAACATCATTTTTGCAAAGTTGGCTTTTACAAAAAAAAAATGAATTCATAAAAACATTAAACATTGCCTCTAAGGAAAAATTTAATAAATCAAAACATCAAAATGATTTAAATCTTTTAGGAAAAAATGATTGGTTAAATGAAATTGCAATACATGCACAAAATCTATCAACCGTTCACATTTATACAGATGAACTTGATAATGCACAAAATAAACTTGAATTTCTTATAGGAAAATCATTTGATAAAGATATAAAAAAAATAACTTTAGTTTGGGATAAAAAAAAAGAAATAACATTAAAAAATTTAAACTATTATTATAATCTCTCTCTAAAAAACAGAAAAGAATTAAAGGGAAAACAAAAAGAAATAGAACAACAAGAAGAATACAAAAAATTTCATATAAAAAACTATTTACCATCAGTCAGTATTAGTGGACAATCTTCTAGAAGAGGTGAATTTTTAAGTAATACAAAAGGCAATGCTTGCAACTCTATATCATTACAGTTTAATTGGAACATTCTTGACGGTGGGGCAAGCTATCACGAATCAAATAAAGCAAATGCAAATCGGTTAAAAGCTTTAATGGAAAAAAATCATTATTCTCAACAAATAAAATATGAAGTAGAAAAAGCTTATAACGACTTATCTTCATGTTTAAAGCAACTTGCTGCAAAAGATATAAAACTAACTCAAGCTAAAAATGAGTTTGATCTGGCTAAACTCAAATTTAAAATAGGGGATATTTCGAAAACAGATTTTGATCAAACAAAAAACAACTGGGAAACTGAAGACTTTGATTGGACAACTTTAAAAGTTGCTGCTTCAATAAAAGAACGCCAATTGATTTATGCTTGTGGATATCCAAAAATTTTAATTTGACAGAGTAAAAACTAACGGCAGATAACAAAATAAATAAAATTTCTAGAAATTTTATTTATTTTTTAGGACAATTTTCTTTTGGCCCTAAATTACTTCCTCTTGGACCTTGACCATCTCTATTTGGACCATTTCCATCACGTTTTAAAACTCGTCCAGAATCATCTCTTTCCTTTTGGGTTTTTTCATCAGTGTCTTGATTTACACTTTTTAAAGGACAATCCGGATTCGGACCACGGCCATCTCTAAAAGGACCACTTCCATCACGCTTTAAAACTTGTCCAGAATCATTTTTTTCATCAGTGTCTTGATTTACACTTTTTAAAGGACAATCCGGATTTGGACCACGACCATCTCTAAAAGGACCACTTCCATCTCTTTTAGGACCACCACCAAATCTTCTACCTTGGCCTTTACCAAAACCTGTCATAAAATCTCCTTGATTATTCACTTTTCTAGTTTTACTAATTAAACCTTCATTAAAAATAAACAAAGCCATTAAAACAATCAACATTCTTTTAATCATATAACCTCCTGTAATAATTTAAATAAATATTATGTTTTTTTTCTAAACAATTTTATTTACTTGACTAATACCCATATAGGGTATAGTTTACACTTAAATAATAAGATGTCAAAAATTGCTAAAAACCTTAAAAAACCTATTAATCTAAAGGCAAATATATGGGAGAAAAAACAATAATCCAACGATTAAATATAATTAAAGGCCAAATTACTGGTCTAACTAATCTTATAGAAAAAAAGGAGAACTGTCGCAAGGTAACTGGACAATTATACGCAGTTAATGTTGCCATTAAAAAAGTAATTGAATTATATCTTCAAGAAAATTTAACCTCTTGTTTAAAAACTATCGATTTTAAGGAAAAAGAAGCAATTAACTTTATATTAAAAGAGATAATCAAAAATGAATAATTTTACAAACTCAGAATTAATTTTAACAAATCAAAATTTTTCAAAAGAAGTTTTAGAAAGCAATAAGCCTGTATTAGTTGATTTCTGGGCTGAATGGTGTATTCCTTGTCAAATGCTAACACCAATCATTCAAGACATTATCAATGAATTTAATGAAAAAATAAAAATTGGCAAACTTAATATTGATAAAAATCCTTCAATTGCAGCTACTTTTGAAATAGAAGCTATTCCAACTTTAATTTTATTCCATAACAAAAAAATATTTCAGAAATTTATAGGAATTCAGCCAAAAAATCTTATTGTCAAATCTATTAACTTAGCCCTCACAAACAAAAACTAAAAATAGCAATTAATATTATGAATAAAGAAATAAAAAAAATTACAATCTTACCTGGAACAAATAAATCAGGAAAAAAAGAAACCTTTGAAAAAATTGACGTAGAAAAAGGACAAGCAGTCGCCATTGTTGGCAATACAGGAGCAGGAAAAAGTCAACTTTTATATGATATTGAAAGATTGGCTCAAAAAGATACAAAAAGTAACCGTTTATTTTTAGTCAATAATAAAAAACCTGATAAAGAAACAAGGTTTAATCCAAAAAGAAAGCTAATCGCATCATTAGCTCAAAGTATGAATTTTTTAACCGATATATCAGTCAACAATTTTCTAAAATTACATTTAGAATCTCGTGGGAAAAAAGTAACCCAAAAAATTCTTGATACGGTAATCCAAGAAGCTAATAAAATTACAGGAGAAGCTATCTCTCCTACAATGAATTTACTCAATTTATCTGGAGGGCAAAGCAGAGCATTAATGGTTTCCGATGTAGCCAACATTAGTGATTCTCCAATTATCTTGATTGATGAAATAGAAAATGCTGGTATCAAAAAAGAAAAAGCTATCGAAATTTTACTAAAGGAAGGAAAAATCATCCTAATTGTTACACATGATCCTTCTTTAGCACTAACCGCTGATAAAAGAATTATCATCAAAAACGGAGGTATTGTTAAAATTTTAAATACTACCTCAAAAGAAAAAGGTATTGCCCATTATCTTAACTGGATAGAAGGTCACAACTTAAATATAAGAAACAAAATAAGACAAGGAAAAGAAATTAAAAATGTAGAAATACGTTGCCAACAAATTAGGATAAAAAAATAATATGAAATTTATAATTTTTGCCGGAACACCGGGCTCAGGTAAAACAAGTATAATTAAACATATAATTCAAGAATTAAAAGCTAACTTTAAACTATTCTTTGCTAAATTTGATTGTCTACAAACTTTAGATGATGAACATATTGCACAAAAATATAAAATTCCTACAATTAAAAAATTAGCTGGAGAGCTTTGTCCAGACCATTATACAGCCTTAGAAATTCCCAAGATTATCAAAGAAAATCAAGATAAAGATATTATTATTCTAGAAACCGCGGGTTTATGCCTCCGTTGTTCCCCTTATATTAAAGAAGGTTTAGGAATTAATATTTTAGATATTACAACAGGTAATCCCTCTCGTTATGGTCCAATCTTAACACAAGCAGATGTTGTAGCTGTTAGCAAAGGCGATTTAATTTCTCAAGCAGAAAGAGAAATTTTTAGAGCAAACATTTTAAAAGTTAATCCTAAAACAAAAATAATTGAAGCTAATGGACTTACCGGAGAAGGGGCTATAGACATTGCAGAACTTATAAAATTGTCTCCTCATATCAAAAATAAAAAACTCACTCTAAAGCATTCCATGCCCTCAGCAATCTGCGGGTATTGTTATGGAAATAAAGTAATTAATGAAAAAGATGTACAACAAAAATATCTAGCTGGAAAAAAATTGAAAAATTTAATTCCTAACTTAAATTGCGGAAAATGTGGATTCAAATCATGTAATGAATTTATTAGAGCCGTTTTAGATGGAAAAGTTACAAAAGAACTTTGCCCTTTTATTAAATAAAAATCATAATAAAAATAAATAAGAAAGGATTACTGTATGCCTTGGATAAAACAAAGTGAATGTATTGGATGTGGAGCCTGTATTAATGTTTGCCCTGTTAATGCAATCTATATAAAAAACAATAAAGCATTTATTAACCAAGAAAAATGTATCCATTGTGGCAAATGCTTAACCATTTGTCCTTTTGAGGCAATCCAACATAATTGTAAAAATCCCGATTTAAAAAAAGCTATACATCACAATGAAAATAAAAAATAGAAAAAATGACAAAGGAAAAAAAAGAATTTGAAGGCTTATTAAAAATATATCAAAATCATGCCAAAAAAAATGGTTTTCGTTTAAATCCAAACAAAAAAATAAAAGAAACTTTAATCATACAATTGATAAAACGAGAAAATAAATTTGGCAAAAAATATTGTCCTTGTCGTCGAATCTCAGGAAATGAAATAATCGATAAAAAAAATATCTGCCCTTGTATTTATCATAAAAAAGAAATTGAAGAACAAGGGCATTGTCATTGTTTTCTATTTATAAAATAATTTTAAATATTTTAATCAATTAATTTATTTTTTATAAACTTTTAATAACCTAAATATTGAACTCTAATAAAAACCACTTATTAGGGTTCAACATGTTTTTCTCTTACAATAAAAAAGACCTCTGAAACAATATAAGTTATATTATTAATATATATCAAGAACCATTTCGTTTTGTAAATAACAAAAACAGACCATTTACCTCTTAATTAACAAAATATTTGTCAAAAATTGCCAAATAGTATAGTCTTTTCTTTTAGGGGAATATTTTAATCACTTTTTATAAAAAATAGAATGAAAATGAATAATAAACAAAAAAACATCAGAAATATCGCTATTATTGCACACGTAGATCATGGAAAAACAACATTGGTCGACGAAATGCTTAAACAATCAGGTACAATTACATGCAAAGGAGAAGAAAACGTCGAACGAATAATGGATTCTGGTGATATAGAAAAAGAACGTGGAATTACTATTCTCGCTAAAAATACTTCAATAAGGCTTCCTGAAATAAAAATAAACATTGTTGATACCCCTGGTCATATGGACTTTGGTGGTGAAGTAGAACGAACATTACAAATGGTTGAAGGTTTTTTGCTCTTAGTAGATGCAGCAGAAGGACCACTTCCTGGTACAAAATTTGTTCTACAAAAAGCGTTACAACTTAATCTTCAACCAATAGTTTTAATAAATAAAATTGATAGAAAAGACGCAAATATCAAACAAACAGAATCAATGATTAATAATCTTTTCCTTGATTTAGCAAAAAAAGAAGAACATTTAGATTTTCCAATATTATATGGCTCTGCAAAAAATGGTTTTGTATCAACAGATCAAAATGCAAAAGAAGGAAGCATGCAACCATTATTTGATGCAATTTGCCAACACATATCTGCTCCAGAGCAAACAACTAATGACCTTCGCTTACTAATTACTAATTTAGATTATTCTGACTATCTTGGCCAAATAGGAATAGGAAAAGTTATTAGTGGTTCTATAGAAGTAGGAAAACGTTTTATTTGTTGTAAAAACGACAAAATTAGTAATCCAATAAAAGTTACAAAAATTTATCAATTTGAAGGTCTAAATCGCGTTGAATCGCAAAGTGCAAAATTTGGAGACATTATTGCAATTGCAGGCTTTGAAAAAGAAATCACCATTGGAACAACAATTTGCAACATTGATAACCCAAAACCAGTTCCATATGTTGATATAGATGAACCAACAATTTCTATTTTTGTATCAGTAAATAAATCTCCTTTCTCAGGAAAGGAAGGAAAATTTCTTACATCTCGACAAATTAAAGATAGATTATTAAAAGAATTAAAAACAAACGTAGCTTTGCGCGTTGAAAAAACCGATTCTGCTGAAAAATTTAAAGTTTCAGGACGCGGACAACTCCATTTAGGAATTCTTATTGAAACCATGCGCCGAGAAGGTTTTGAATTAGAAATCTCTGCTCCTCATGTAATTTTCAAAGAAATTGATGGAATAAAACATGAGCCAATGGAATTATTAATCCTTGATATAGAAGAAAAACATCAAGGAATTATTATGGAAAGTTTGGGGCAAAGAAAAGCTGAATTACAAAATTTAATTCCTGGAGAACATGGAAAACTTAGATTAGAATTTAAAATTCCATCAAGAGGAATAATCGGCTTTAGAAGTCAATTTATTACAAACACTCGTGGAACAGGATTAATTAATTATCAATTTCATGGATATGAACCATACTGCGGAAAAATTATTCGTAGAACAAAAGGATCACTTATTTCAATGGAACCAGGTCCAGTAACAGCATATGCTTTGGATGCATTGCAACCCCGTGGAATACTTTTTGTAAAGCCACCTGAAAATGTATATTCCGGAATGATTATAGGTGAACACAATAGAAATAATGATATTGATGTAAATCCAACAAAGAAAAAGAAATTAACAAATATGCGAGCCGCAGGTTCTGATGATTCCGCAAAACTTGCACCACCAAAAATTATGTCACTTGAAGAATCAATGGAATGGATCAATGATGACGAACTTATCGAAGTAACACCTAAATCAATTCGATTAAGAAAAAGATTTTTAACAGCTGTTGAAAGAAAACGAAACCAGATAAAGTAAAATAATAATCAATTCACTTATTTATACTCGTTCAGCTTCAACTACCATTTTAAGAAGTGCAGCTGAAACATTCTTTAAAGAATTATCATTATCAACCAAGTTATTCATCATAAGTAAATACTGGGATAATTCCTCTTTTCTTGTTCTTCTAATATGATTATTTATTCTTCCAAAAAGTTTATCCTGTTTTTTTATTATATTTCTAGTATTTGTAAATGTATCATGTTTAATTTCTTTCTTGTCTTTGGAAATAAATTCTATATCTGAAAGATTTTTTACTTTTTTACGTTCAATATCAGTATTTGTATATCTCATAATATCACGCAATCTTCCAAACTCAATTCTTGATACTAAGCTAATTGCTTTACCAAATTTTCCAGCTCTTCCTGTTCTTCCAATTCTATGAACATATGATTCACGCTCTCTTGGAATTCCATAGTTAAAAATAATTTCTATATTGGCTACGTCAATACCACGAGCAGCAACATCTGTTGCAACTAAAATCTTTATACTACCATTACGAAATTTAGACATAATTGTATCACGTTTTGATTGCCTTATGTCACCATGAATTCCAGCAGATAAGTATCCTTTTGCACGAAGAATTTTATAAACTGCATCAACTTTTCTTTTTGTATTACAAAACACAATTGAAAGTTTTGGATTATATAAATCAAGTAATTGCATGAGAACATCTGTCTTTTTTGATGGTTCAACATCAAAATAAGATTGTTCAATAGCTGCAACGTCAAGTTTTTCTTGCATGACCTTAATGATTTTAGGATTTTTTTGATAACGCTTTGTAAGTCTTAAAATATCAGGAGACATTGTTGCAGAAAAGAGAACTGTTTGTCTGTTATTTAATGTCCATTTTAAAATCTGCTCAATATCTTGACGAAATCCCATATCCAACATTTTATCTGCTTCATCTAAAATCACCATTTTAACTTTATTTAATCGCAACGTACCACGTTCAATATGATCTAAAGTTCGACCAGGAGTTCCAACAACAATTTTAGGCCCTCTTCTTAAACCAAAAAGCTGCCTTTGAATTGGTTGACCACCATAAACAGGTAATACCAAAATATTCTTTTTATATTTTAAAAATTTATTCATTTCAGATGAAACTTGAATAGCAAGCTCTCTTGTAGGACACAAAACAAGAACCTGAACAGCTCTTAATTCTTCATCAATTTTTTCAATTGCAGGAAGACCAAATGCTGCAGTTTTACCTGTTCCAGTTGAAGCCTGACCTATAACATCGTTTCCTAAAATAATTTCTGGAATAGATTTTGATTGAATGGGAGTAGTTTGCTCAAATCCCATATCTGATACTGCTTTTAAAAGCTCTTTTGATAAATTCAATTCTTCAAATTTTAGTTTACTCATAATGATTATAAAATCCTATAGTTTTTGTAAGCTTAAATGCCTACTTATTTAAATTAAACATTGTCTCGCCAAGTGTTTTTCTTATTAGTTTTCACTAATTTGGCGCTCACACTTAAGGTCGACTTGCTCAATTTTAATAAGCAAACAAAATAGAAGTAAAAAATACTTCTTACAAAAACCTCTAGAATTTATGATAAATCACTTATTTGAGATTCTTAACCTTTAAAGAAAGCCCCCAGACAGTTTAGAAAAAAAAGCACCCTGTCTTAAGTAAACACTCTAAAAATCTAAATTAATTATGTGAAATTAACCATTTAGATTGATGTTATCAATATAACAAATATCTTCTATTTGTCAAATGGTAAAAAATGGCAATAAATATATGAAGATACGCTATAAAAATCATAATTTATATTTTGCATGTATTTTTTAATGAATTAAAATATTGGAATGAACTTTCACATTCTGACGCAAGCAACAGCTTTTTGATTTATGGTGGAGGAAAAACATATTATAAAAGAAATTAAAATTTTTGGCTGACAATCTTTGATTTCTATATTCCACAGCCCTTTGCAAATGATATTAATTATTGATATTATTAAATACAATAATACATTCACAATATTGCACTTATTTTGTATTTGTAAATCTTTAATTTGCCGGGGGGCTATATGAAAAAAATAAAAATTTTATGCTTTAAAAAGTTTTTACTAACATTTGCTTTAGCAATAACAATAATTCCGTCACAAAAAGTTAAAACTCTTCCCTTTCTTTCAAAAATTCCTTTTGTCTCACACGTTCCTTTTATTGGTGATAATTTTCATGCTGTAGAAAAATATCAATTTTATCGTAGTAATCAATTACCATCAAAAAGTTTAAAAAAATATATAAACAAATATGGTATAAAATCAGTCTTAAATTTAAGAGGACAAAACGATAAAAAATGGTGGTATAAAGAAAGAAATGCATGCGAAAAAATGAAAGTTCAACTATACAACATTGCACTTACTGAAACAAAACTTCCTACAAAAAGCCAAATTGAAGAAATTTTAGATGTTTTCGATAATGCTCAAAAACCAATACTTGTTCATTGCAAAAGTGGTGTAGATAGAACAGGAATGATTTCAGCACTTTGGGCACTAGATAAACAACATAGAAGCAAAAAGAATGCACTAAAACAATTGTCTTTATTTTATGGTCACGTAAAATTATCACATTCTTCAATGACAAAATTTATTAATATGTGGCAAGGAAGAGATTGGTTCTTTAATAGTTATAATTTTTAATTAAAAAATTCTGTCAACTTCAATATAAAACTCGCACTAAATAGAACTTTGAAATTCAAATTTATCATAATTACTACAATTAAAAAATTCATTGATATAAAAGCTTTTACACCCAACACTAAGACCAACTTGAATATCAGTTAATTTATCCCCAAACATTAAAGATTTTGACAAATCTATATTAAAATCATGCGCAGCTTTTAATAACATTCCAGGATTTGGTTTTCTGCAAAAACAATTTTTTAAATATTCAATCTTTACAGATTTAGTTGGATGGTGTGGACAATAATAAAACCGCTCAAAAAAAATGCCTTTATTTAAAAAAAGTTTTTTTAAATAATTATGAGCCTCTTTTATAAAATTTTCATCAAAAAAACCTCTTGCCACACCAGATTGGTTAGTTACAACAAATAATTTAAATCCCAAATTTTGCAAAAAAGAACAAAGTTCAATAGCACCAGGCAAAATCTCAATTTGAGACAAATCACTTAAATAAGGAACATCTTTTATCAATGTTCCATCTCGATCAAAAAAAGCTGCCTTAATCCAATTCATCTTTATCTTTCATTTTTTTATATTCCTGTAAAAATCTATATGCAATCTTTCTTGCCGGAGCCGAAGTTCCAACATTTTCCACCATAACTACCAAAGTCAAAGGATTTCTCCCTTTATAGTTAAAATAAGACGCAAGCCATGCATGCTCCAACTGTTTTTTAGATATTTTTTCTTTTGCCAAACTACTCGTTTGCGCAGTACCAGTTTTAGCAAAAATATCAAATCCTTTAAGTTTATTAAGAATTTTTGCAGACCCATACTCTACTACACCCTTCATAGCTCTTCTTAAAAATTCCAACGTATCTTGAGAAATCTCTAACTCCTTTTTTTCTATCTCTTCAACATCTAAAATTCTAGGTTTTACTAAAAAACCAGTACAAATACTACTTATCATTCTTGCAACCTGTAAAGGTGTAACTAAAGTATAACTTTGACCTATTGAAACTGAAAGAGTTTCTCCTTTCCACCACGGTTCATTTTTTACATCAGCCTTCCATTCATAAGTCGGAACCAAACCAGAAAGCTCTGGTAACAAAAAACCAGTTTTACATCCCAAACCAAATTTAAATGCATAATCAGCAAATTGATTAATTCTAATTTTTTGTGCAATTTGAAAACATGGAATATTACAAGAATAAGCAAGAGCCTTTTTTGAATCTAACTTCCCATGGCCCCACCTTCTTATACAGTGATATTTTCTAGAACAAAATTGAGTATATCCTTTGCATTTAAACTTGGTATCACTATTTATAACTTTCTCCTGCAAACCAGCAGCAAAAGTTACTAATTTAAAAATAGATGCTGGAGGATAAACTGCATTAGTAGCTCTATTTAAAAATGTACTATTTCTATTCAATTTATTTTTCCAAACATCTTGAGAAATAGGTTCTAAAAATATGTTTGGATCAAAATTTGGAAACGAAAACATTGTAAGAATTGATCCATCTTGTGGATTCATTAAAATAAAAGTCCCAGCTTGATCTGGTTCAAAAACATCTTCAGCTATTTTTTGTAATCTACTATCCAAAGTTAATCTTATATCATTACCAGCTCTTGCACATTTCAAATCCATCTGATCTAATTTTGTACCTCTTGAATTAATTATATTTAAAACATAACCAGCTTCACCTTTTAACTCATCCTGAAAAATCTTTTCTAACCCAGCAAGACCCGTTGTTGTATATTCCTCTTCTTTTCTACTCAAATATCCTAAAATATGGCTCGCCAACTTTAAATGAGGATAAAATCTTTTAAATCTATTTCTAATAATAATATTGAAAGAATATGCACACTGTTCGCTAATACAACAAAGCTCTTCAAAACTAATATCCGACTTTAACAATATTCGTTTTGAATATCTTTCTATAGATCTAATTGATCTTACTTTTTTACTTTTTTCAAAATCCAAATCACAAATTTGCTCAACTTTACTTAAAAAAGTCTTCTGCTCATCAGAAAAATTATAATTTCCACTTCCCTGCCAATAAACATCAAAAACTGGTCTATTTGCCGCTAACAAAACTCCATTTCTATCAATTAAATTCCCTCTTAAAGGAGAAATAAATTCTGTTCTCAAAAAATTTTTTTTGCCCAAAACTGAAAAATTTTCACCCTGATTAATTTGCAAATATGCAAGACGCAAAATTAAGATAAAAATAAATAAGAAAAATCCATATAAAAGTTGAAGTATTTTTCTTCTTCTAGATTGATACATTATTTTTTCGATCGCTCATTCTTTTTAATTTTACAAATCTTTATTAATCAAACAAAAAGATAAAATAAAATTATAAAAATTAAAATTATATTATTAACTTTTATAAAAAGTTTTACAAAATCAAACTTTTTTATATGATTAGCTATTGGTTTTTAAAAACAATAAGTTTACTTTTTATAGGAAATATTATGAAAAATGTTTTATTTCTTTCATGTGTTATTTTTACAACTAATATATGTGCAACGATAGATAATCTTCAAAGTCAAAAAGATATACCAAATATTAATAATAATCTTATTCAACAAGATAAATCTAATATTATTTTAAAAAAAATTGATGACGGCAAAAAACAACAAGACAAAGTAAATACATTTTTTAATCAAGAAGAACTAAGTGAATTAATAGCTCAAAAACTACAAGTTGCAGAAAAGGAAAAAAAAGAAAAAACGCAAGCTATTATAAAATCTTTACGTAAATTTAAAATAACCGGCATAGCAACTACGGTTGACCCAAATTTAGCATTAATCTTTGATATTCAAAATCCTATTCTCCAAGTAATCTACAAAAATTCTATTGGAGAAATTAAAACAAGGAAATACCAGGCATTGGTAAAATCAATTGGCTTAAAACTAGAATTTGATTTTAAAATTGATCTTATATTTATAGTTGGTACAGATTTTAATTTTTATGATTCAGACAAAACAATAGAATTGGGACCTGGAATAGATTTAAAAACCAACATTATCGATTTTACTTATGCATCTTTTAACAACCATGATGGAGGAATGATAATATTAGGAATTCCCATATTAGGAGAATTATCAAATTTTCTAACCTATGGAATTAGTTTATGCCTTGTAGGAATAAGCTACGTTAGTGGTGGATACCTAATACCTATAGAAAGTTAAATTCAAAATCTCTTAAAAATATTAAAATTCAACATTTGTATGTAATTTATTATTTTTTGTACAAAACCAAACGATCAAGATCATTTAATGGATGTTTTTCATCACACATCTGAGCAAGTTCAGATGAAGAAACATGAGTATAAATCTCTGTGGTAGAAATTGTTTTATGCCCAAGCAATTCTTGAATAATTCTTAAATCTACACCCTGATTTAAAAGATGGGTAGCAAAAGAATGACGAATTTTATGTGGTGTTAATTTACGATCGATTTTTAAAAATTTTCTAAACATCTCAATAATTCGTTGTACAGAACGAGACGTTAATCTTCCACCCAAATAATTTAAAAAAATAAACTCTATTTCTTTCTGTTTTGTAATCAAAGGTCGTTCAACTCTTAAATATTTGAGCAAAACATCCTTTGCCTTTTGACCAAAAAGAACCATCCGTTCTTTACGTCCTTTTCCAAAAATTCTTATCGCTTTGTTAGAAAAATCAATATCAGAAATTTTAACATTGACCAATTCTGAACATCGAACACCTGTTGCATAAATCATCTCAAAAATAGTTCTATCTCGATATGGAAATTTGGTAGGAAGATCGTCATTTTTTATTGAATCAAGTAGATAAAAAATCTCATCAACACTAAGAGTAGCTGGCAATTTTTTATCAAGACGAGGCGCTTTAAAATTTACATTCAATTTAATACCAACAGATCTCAAAAAAAACGTAAAAGATCGTACACAAGAAAGTTTGCGTGATAATGTTGTCTTTGCAATTTTTTTATAAAACAATGAAACAATATATCGACGCAAAATAGCATCAAAAGAATGTTTTAAACCATTTTCTTTTGAAAGAATTCTGTCCCAAAATTTTATAATTTGATTCAAATCTGCTTGATAAGCTCGCAACGTATGTTCAGAAACATTTTTTTCTACCTCCAAAAAAATTAAAAAATCTCTAATTTTATTCTTAAAATTTTTTAAATCCACCGCAACTTAATCTCCTCTAAAAAGCAATCATTGCAATTTTAATAAAAATAATATCATCGATGTTACAAACTTAAAAGCCTGAAATTTTTGCCATAATTGCAAAAAAATAATAATGATTTAAATATAGTCATATGAAAAAAATAATAACAATAAAAAAAATTTTAAGTCTCTTATCAAAAGAAACAAAAAAATTTTCTCCAACTTTAATCGAAACAATTATTCAAAAATATGGAAAAAATCCATTTATAATTCTAATATGCTGCCTTTTAAGTCTACGATCCAAAGATGTCGTCACCATTCCTATCTCACAAAATCTATTAAAAAAAGCCAAAACACCACAACAAATTTTAAAATTATCACTTAGTCAAATTGAAAAAATAATCTTTAAAATAGGATTTTACAGAAATAAAGCTAAAGTACTTCATAAGGTTTCAAAAGAAATTTTAGATAGATTCAATAACAAAGTGCCTGCAAACATAGAACAACTACTAAAATTGCACGGAGTTGGAAGAAAGACTGCTAATCTTGTCATGGGTCTAGCATACAACATACCAAGTATCTGTGTTGATATTCATGTCCATAGAATATCAAATAGACTTGGGATCATCAAAACCAAAACTCCAGAACAAACAGAAATCGAATTAAAAAAAATTATTCCAAAAAAATACTGGATTATTTGGAACGGGCTTCTTGTAAAATGGGGACAAAACATTTGTATATCAATTAAACCTAAATGTAATCAATGTGCAATAGAAAAATTGTGTAATAAAGTTATTAAAAAATAAGCCGTTCAAATCCTTCGATATGATTTTTCAGTTAGGAAAAATCGTATCGAAGGATTTGAACGGCTAAAAATCCCTCAATATTTACAAAGCTCTTGTGCTCTCCCAATCAAATCATCAACAAAAATTCCAAATTCTTGTTTTCCATCTAAATCTCTCAAAGTAATTGTTCCTTTTTCCTGTTCTTTTTTACCAATAACAATCATCCAAGGAACATAATTAAGTTGCGCGTTTCTAATTTGTGCAGAAATTTGATCTCCACTTTTATCAATCTCAACCCTAACATCTTTATCCAAAAGTTTTTCATAAACCTGTTGTGCATAATCTTTTTGTTGATCTGTAATTGTTAAAATTCTTGCTTGAATAGGAGAAAGCCAAAATGGAAGCTTCCCTTTATAATGCTCAAGTAAAATTCCCAAAAATCTTTCAATAGAACCATAAATTGCCCTATGAATCATAATAGGAACACCCTTACTTTGATCTGATTTGATATATTCCAATTTAAAATTTTGAGGCATAAAAAAATCAAATTGAACTGTACCACATTGCCACTCCCTTCCAATAGCATCCTCAATAACCATATCAATTTTAGGACCATAAAAAGCCCCTTCACCTTCATCAATTTGATAATCAAAACCTTTTTTTTCAAGAGCATTTTTAAGTGCGTTCGTTGCTTTATCCCATAAAGCTTTTTCACCTATGTGTTTTTTTGGCATTGTTGCAACAAACATTTTTACTTTTTCAAATCCAAACTTTTTATACACATTTTGGGCAAGATCTAAAATTTTTACAACCTCATTCTCTGCTTGATCAGATGTACAATAAATATGAGCATCATCTATTGTAAAACTTCTTACACGAAAAAGACCATGCAAAACACCAGAAAGTTCATATCTATATACATGTCCATATTCTGCAACTCTTAAAGGAAGTTGTCTATAAGAATGAGATCTCTGTTTAAAAATTAAAATACCACCTGGACAATTCATCGGTCTTACACAATAAGTTGTTTCGTTAATCTTGGTAAAATATATATGCTCTTTGTAGTTATCATAATGTCCTGAAGTTTTCCATAAAGACTCATTCATAATCATAGGAGTTTTGATTTCCATATAATCTTTTTTTAGCATATGTCGCATATAACCAATCAATTGATTGTAAATAATAAGACCTTTGTGATGGAAAAAAGGAGTTCCAGGTGCCTCCACATTAAAACTGAAAAGATTCAGTTGTTTTCCAATTTTACGATGATCATACTTTTTTGATTCTTCTACTTTTTTTAAATAATCCTCAAGTTCTTCTTGAGAAAAAAAGGCAATCCCATAAATTCTTTGTAAAGCTGATTTATTTTTATCTGCACGCCAATATGCACCAGCCACGGATGTCAATTTAAAATATTTTATCTGACCTGTACTCTTTACATGCCCACCTTTACAAAGATCACAAAAATCACCTTGACAATAAATTGTCACATTTGCATCTTCAATCTCATCAAGCAATTCTTGTTTAAATTCATTATCTTTAAAAAGTTCTCGAGCCTTTTTCTTAGAAATATTTTTTCCAACAATTTTATAATCTTTTTTGGCTAATTCATTCATCTTAGCTTCAATTTTTAACAAATCAGCCTCTGTAAAATTTTTAGGTGGCAAAAAATCATAAAAAAATCCTATTTTAGTTGTAGGACCAATAGTAAGTTTTGTTCCTGGATAAAGCTCTAATACAGCATGAGCCAAAAGATGCGCTGCAGAATGCCTCAGATTATCAATATTTTCTTTATCGTTCATAACAGCTCCTAATAAAGCGCCAAAAGGATAGTTGTTCAAATAACTCCCAATTAAAATTATACAAAATAATAACCATGTTGCCTAAAAGAATTTCTACATGATATTATAAATCTACGCCAACCTAAGTTATAAAAAACTTTAACGCATAAAGAAGCTTCTGGCCACAAGTAAAAAATAATCATAAATTCAAATTTTTAAAATAAAGGAAAGAATATCATGCAAGATAGGCGCAATTTTAACAATATTAAAAAAAATGAAAAAGTTATAAATCCTAATAATAATGAAAAGAGATTTAAAACCACTCCTAATCTGCGCCCAACAAGAATCTTTATATTGGATACAAATGTTTTATTGCATGATAGCGATGCCATATTTGAATTTAAAGATGTTGTACTTGGAATTCCTTTTGTCGTTTTACAAGAACTAGATACATTCAAAAAAAACCAAGGAGAACTAGGTCGCAACTCAAGAGAAGTTATCAGAATATTAGATGAATTAAGAAACAAGGGCTGCTTGAACAAAGGAGTTGAAATAAGCTCAGAAACTGGCAGCATTCTAAAAGTTCTTCCTACACCAGCATTCCAACCAACTCAGGAAATGTATGGCGATGTTGTAGATGATCTAATCCTAAAAACAGTACAAAATTTAGTCAAAGAAGGTTTTGATGCCACACTAATTACAAAAGACATCAATTCAAGGGTCAAAGCTGATGCTATGGGTCTTGAGGCCGAAGATTACATAAAAGAAAAAGTCTCATCTGTCGAATTTTATAAAGGATGGATCAAAATCAATTTATCAGCAAATGAATTGCGAAAAATAACCATCAATAAATTACCTGAAATACTAAAACAAAAAAAAATCAAATTAGAAAAACTTGCTCCCAATGAATTTATTGTTGTAGAAAGCGAAAATAATCCAGAAAATTATCATCTCTTCAGATTTTTAGGTGGAACCAATTTTATCTTAGTAAAGAATCCAAAAATCATCGCCCACTTTGGAGCAAGAAACGTACAACAACTAATGGCTCTAGATCTTTTGAGAGATGACAATGTCAAAATAATCTCACTCGTAGGTCCTGCTGGTACAGGAAAAACTTTTTTGACTCTTCTTATTGGTCTACAAAAGGTAGCAAAAGAACATTTATACAAAAAATTTTTAATATCACGCCCAGTTGTTGCCCTTGGAGCAGACATTGGTTATCTACCAGGTGAATTACATGAAAAATTACGTTATTGGATGCAACCGGTTTACGATAATTTGGAATTAATTTTTAGCCAGCTTGGCGAAAAAGAAATTGAATATCTTGCAAACAAAAAAGAACGACAGGCTCTAAAAAAACATTTAAGAGATCGTTACATAAAAGATCGTCATCAAGAAATATCAAATGTGGATATATTGCAAGAAAAAGGAATTTTGAGCATGGAAGCTATAACTTATATGCGAGGTCGCTCCATTCCATATCAATTTATTCTTATCGATGAAGTTCAAAACTTAAATCCACATGAAGTAAAAACAGTAGTAAGTCGCGCAGGAGAAGGCACAAAAATCATACTTGCCGGAGACCCCTTTCAAATAGATTCTCCGTATCTTGATTTTAGTAGCAATGGACTTACAATTACAACAGAAAAGCTTAAAGGACAATCAATATTCGGATCTGTATTTTTAGAAAAAAGTGAAAGAAGCAAAGTTGCAAAACTTGCAGCAAAACTTTTATAAATCATATTAATTTCAATCTAAACAAAAAACATGTATTTAAGATATTTTTCTATACTACTAGAAATAAAATAGAATATTATCATTACTAAATCAGACTAAACCAGCACATCCCATTTTTAAACACAAAATTAAAATGATATACTCTTATTTAATGACAATAAAAAAATAAAATTTGTCATAAAAATGTGAGGTTATTTTTCATTAAAAAACGGAGGTTATATCATGAAAAAACCAATTATTCTTTCTTTATTAATATTTTCTTTTACTTTTCAAAATAATATAAAACCTATTGAACTTTCTAATATACCAGCTTCACCATTTTCTTATGCTATAGAGAATGGAAACAATATAATTAAAAATGGAATATGGTTAACAAAAAATTTATTAGAAAAAACAAAGAATAAACACCTTTTAGCAACAGCAATATTAGCTCCATGGCCATCTATAGGAAAATCATTAAGTCATCTATACTATGCAGGAAAATATTTAATAAAAGATAACAATATCAGTCAAAGTGCAAAAGAATTTAAAAGATCACTATGGCCAACATTAACTTCTTTTTTGGGAACAAATTCTCTTTTAAAATACGGAATGTATACTCCTTCAAATTTTTCACTTGATAGTATCATCTGGACTCCATTATGTTACAGCAGTTACTTTAACAACATGTCTAACAATATAAATATGCTTGAAAAAATAGCTTCCAAAGTAAAAAACATAATTCCTTCTACTTTTCAAAAATCTTTAAAAACATCTGAAAAAAAAGAAACTGAAAAAGAAATTCAAAAAAATACAATTGAAACTAATCATATTGCTGAAATAGCTCATATTGATGAAGCAACAAAAAAAGCCACTTTAAATACAAAAAAAGAGACTATTGAAACTTTATCACTATTTTCTTTGCCTTCTAAAACACTAAATACTGCTTCTTCTATTGTAAAATTTCCATTTCAAAGAACAATAAAAACATTTACAAATATCAAACACATGGGACAAGCTTTATGGAATAAAGAATGGAAAGTTGCAGCCAAAAAATTAGGATTCGCCTCTTTAAATGCTTTTTTAGCATTTGTTAGTGCTTATGCAATGATCTATGGTGCTGATAAAGCTCTTCTTTTATTAGCAAACAAAGGATTAATGCCATCTACATTTCTAGGATACAAAGCAGGTTCCATCAATCTAATCCCTACAAAAATTAATACATGTGCATCAAATTTTTATGGCAATTTGACAAAATTTTGTAAGAATTTATATCCAGCACAATTACTAAAAAATAAAGTAACTTTAACAAAACCAGATCCTACTTACTTATGCAAATATTTAAAAGAAAACGGCACAGAAAAATTCATGGGCGAATTATCTTCAGATTTTTATAGGCTTAAAATAAAGTCTTTAGAAATTTTAAAAGGAATAAAAGATAAAGGAATATTTCAAATACAAAATTCTGAAACAATAATCAAAAACGTTGCAAAAGAAGCAACTGAAGCTACTAAATTGGCTAAATATATGCTAAATGGAGACTGCTCAGAAAATGTAAAAGTGGTTACTGGTATTGCACAAGACTTAGGCTTATTACCATAACATCTACCCCTTTTGAAATATAAAATTAGCCTGATATAATTGTTATTAATAAGAGGTTGGATCATTTTTATAACAAATGTAAATGGAGAAAAACCATGAAAAAAACAATCTGTACAGGATTAGCAATTCTCCTTTTGGCTGTAGCATCAGTCAAACCAGAATCTAAAGATGATAAAAATTCAAAATCTGGAATCACTTCAGCCATAGTCACAACATTAGCTTATCCTTTTAAAAAAGGAGCTTCTACTTTAAAATTTGCTACAAACACAATACAAGATCTTATATCATTCAATACAGCTAACAATCTCTTTTTGACAGCAAAAGAAGCAACTAAGTTATCTTTGTATTTATTGGCAGTTGTTGCAACCGTTTATGGTTTAGATGCTGCTATTTTATGGACAACAAAAATTGGTATTCCAAAAACAATATTTAACACATATGAATTTGGAACAATTTATAACAAACTCACACCAACAATTAAGCAAAGAATCAAATTCTTGCCTAAATGTTTTTAATAATAATTTTACTGTTAAATTTTTTAATAATGCGTCTTATTTAATTTAATTAACACTTTTTAATATGGGGGGATAATCATGAAAAAGATGATTACCACAGGATTAATGGTTTGTATGTTAGGAGTAGGGGTAGGATCAGGAGCAAACTCAACATCATATAATAACGTCCCTACAAACACAATTGAATTTGCTGATTGGGAATATTATGGAAGTAAATACTTTAATGATTCTGACACAAAAGAAAACAACAAATGTTCTAGTTTTCTAAAAATATCAGCATTAATAGTAGGATCTGTTGCAGCAGTTTATGGTATGGATTATGCACTTACATGGGCAACTAAAATTGGTCTTCCAGGATCTATTAAGAGTTACAAATTTGGAACACTTTGTAATAAAACAAAAGAAGTAATTCAAAAAGCAATTGCAAACTCTCCAAAATTACTCGAATATATTAAACGTCTTCCAGGAAAAATAAAATCCGTTCCACAACTCATCAAAGAAATTCCTAACTTTGTAAAAAATGTTATTTTTAAAATAACAAAAAATAGTAAAAAACTTCATAATTATTTAATCAAAATTATTATAGATGGTTTAAAAGATATAGTAATTATTAAAAATATTGTTATGCAACACATGAAAAATGCAGGAGAAAAAATAATTGCTATACCTGGACAATTAAAAGCTTTACCAGCTTTAATCATTTCATTCCCAAGATCAACTTATAAAACTTATAATATTGGAAAAGAAGCACAAAATAGTATTTGCTGGAATTTCTGTTCTTTTTTACCAACACTTAAATGGTTTAATAAAAAATAATTAGAATTTAATACAATACTATTAACTAAAAAAAGGGCTGATTTTATCAGTCCTTTTTAGTATCAACTCATTACAAATTTTTATATTCTAAAACACATCCAAAGATTCTCTTGAAATTTAAATTTAAAATGATATTTTTAATTAACGTGTTTTAAATAATATTAATTTTTATCTTTTACAGGAGGAATAGAATGAAGAAATTTTTTTCTATCACATTGGCCATATTTCTGGCATTTTCAAGTTCAACAAATATTCTTAAGTCTTTACCAAATGATGAAATAAATCCTCAAGAAGAAAAAGTTTCAGTTTTTATAGAAGAATTATCACAAGTTTGTAATGAATATAAAAAAGTTATAAATAAAGACAAAGATGTTTTGCAAAAACGCAAAGAAGTTTTAAAGGAAGCAAGACAAACTCTTGCAGAACTTAAAAAAGAATTAAATAAATGCAAAAGATCAGGAAAACCTGAATTAAAAAATCGCATCATAGATGCAGCAATAGGTGTTGCAATAGTTGTTGGTGTACTTTACAGTGTAGATTGCGCAATTGGAGCTTTAGAGCATGCTGGTCTTATTAAAGAAGTAACAATGTCTTACAAAGTTGGAACATTATATAAATATTCATTGGGTTTTATAATAACAGGAATAGCCTACTTTGGAAGAAGTATAGCTTTACCTATTTTGAAATGTTTTTTTATAGATATTCCTGTTAAATTATTTAAAATTTTGTTCAGTGTTCCATCAAAAGCAAAGAATTTGTTATTCAGAAAAACTATACCACAAGAAGGATTAACTTTCGAAGATAAAGAAATATGTGATTTAAAAGATGGTCCTGTAATAAACCCATTGGAAGAAAAATTATACCCAGTAATAAAAGAACCAGCAACTCCAAAAATATGCAACAGTGATGATCTAAACGCTTTCATTAAAGACTACTTAAACATTAATGGTTGCACCTTAAATAAAAGTACACTAAGGAAGCTTATAAAAAACTTAAAAACAACATTTTAATATAAAATACGTTATTAAAATAAAAAAGAGGCCTATTTTTTTAATAGGTCTCTTTTTTATTTTATAATCTTCTTAATAAACACAAAAAACTTAAAAAATTAATCTTGAAATTTAAAATTAAAATGATATTTTCATATCAAAAATAAAAACTTTTTTATCTTTAATGAAAGAAAAAATAATGAAAAAACTTTTCTTCTATTTTCTACTTTGCTATTTAATCACATCAAACTCAATACAAATTCTATCGTCAATGGGAAAAAATAATCTAAAAAGTGGGAAAAAAGCCTTATTAAAAAATATGCAGGAGACTTTAAAAGAAAGAAAAAAGCTTTTAGAAACAGATAAAAATGATTTCACAGAAGATAAAAAAGTTTTAATCGAAGCAAAAAAAATAATTCTAAAACTAAATAATCAACTAGAAAATCCTAAAAATACAACTAATTTAAAATTAAAAAAAAGAATCGCATCTGCAATTCTCTATGTTTTGTTAGCTATTTCAATAAGTTATGGAACCAATTTTGCTATTAATCTTTTAGAACAAACAAAAATTATACTTATAGATAACGTTTTCAAATCAATGATATTAAATTATTCAATCTCAGCTTTATTAAGCTATCCATTAACTTTTATAATATCTAAAGTTCCTTTAATAACAAAATTCGTAGAATCTTTGCCAAAATCACTTTTAAAAAAAATAACTAATAAAAAACATACATTTTTTGATGAAATAATTAGATCTTGGGAAATATCCAGAACTATATCTCATATGGCAAAATAATGGATTATACGAAAATACGAAAACTCAAATAATCTTACAAAGACGCTCATCCTGAGCTTGTCGAAGTGAGCGTAATTTATATTAAAATTAAATACACCACGCTTTTTGTGCCCTATTTTATATAGCTTAAAAATTTATCAACTGTTTGTTTTTGTGTCATATTAGAATTATCAATTATTATCGAATCTTTTGAAATAATTAAAGGAGCAACATCACGCTCCATATCTCTTTTATCTCTTTTCTCAAGTTCTATTTTAACTTCTTGTAAATTTAAGTTTAAATTAACCCGTTTTTTGTCTTCAAATATTCTTTTTGCCCTTATATCAAGATTTGCAGTAAGAAAAAATTTATAATCTGCATTTTGAAAAATAACTGACCCACAATCTCTACCATCTGCAACAATATCATGTTTTTTTGCAATGCTTCTTTGTAACTCAATTAATCCCTCTCGAACTTCTTTTTTTGCACTCATAATTGAAGCTTGTTGCCCTAAAACCATAGTATATAAATTTTTAGTTAAATTTTTCCCATTAAAAAAAATCAGTGAGGCTTGGCCATCATACTCATAAGAAATTTTTTCAATAAATTTTAAATCTTTTAAAATAGTTTTATCTACATCAGAAAGTTTTTTCCCTAAAATGTTTAAAAAAATATAAGCAACTGCACGATAAAGTAATCCTGTATTTAGATAATAAATATTCAATCTTTTACAAATCTCTTTGCCCACACTACTTTTGCCACTTCCTACTGGTCCATCAATTGTAATAATCATAAAAATCCTTACATCTCATGGTATTGAAATATCTAATCCTTGAAGTTCAATATTCACCCTTCCTCCCCACTCATTTTTTACAACATGCGCTACAACATGAAAATTTTTATCACCAAGATTGTTAAAAATCTTGTAAAAATCGGGATTATTAAAAAATATTATAGGCTTTATAACCCCCTCTGAAAAAATGCTACATTTTACATGCCTATCTTTTAAAAGAACTGGTTTATTTAAAATCGAAACATTCTTAATCACAAAAACTGGTTGCTTATTTTGATTTCCAAAAGGTTCTAACTTTTGGAAATCAGATAAAAAATTCATCTTCAATTCAGGTAATTGTAAATATGAATCAACATTAATTTTTGGAATAAGATCTTGTGGACTTAATTCCTTTGTAATTTTATTCTCTAATCTAGATTTTAATTCAGGCAAATTATCTTGTTTTAATCTTAGGCCTGCAGCAAAAGAATGCCCTCCAAAACTTTGCAAAATATCTTTACATCCATTCAAAGCTTCAAAAATATTAAATTCAGGAATCGAACGGCAAGACCCTTTCAAAATTCCACTTTTATCCAAATGAAAAAGAAAAGTAGGTTTTCCATAATTTTGAACTAAACGTCCTGCAACAAGACCAATAATCCCAGTTGGCCAATCAGAACTTACGGCCATAATAATATTTTCATTATCAAGATCTATTCTTTTCTCTAAAATGGCACTTTCAATGTCCAAATAAATCTTACGATCTAATTTTTTGCGCTCTTCATTAATTCCTTTTAAAATTCTTCCAATACGCTCAACTTCAAATAAATTTGAGCTCACCAAAAATTCTACCGCTTGACGAGGATCATCTAATCTTCCTAAAGCATTTATTTGTGGTGCAATCATAAAAGCAATATCCAAAGAATCAAAACAATCTTTTTCTAACCTGCTATTTTTTGCCAAACTTTTTATTGCAATGCTTTTTTGTTTATTAACTTTTGAAAGACCAAATCTAACCCAAAATCTATTCTCTTTTGTCAATGGTGCTACATCAGCAATCGTTCCCAACATTAAAAGTTCATAAACCTTATCTGGAACTTCTAAACCTTTTTTTTCATAAAGCATTTTGACAAGTTTAAAAATTACCCCAACACCAGCCAAATCTTTGTAAGGATATTTACATCCTGGTTGATTGGCATCAATTATAGCAATAGCTTTAGGTAATTTTTCGTGTGGACGATGATGGTCTGTGATAATTAAATCCAAACCACTTTGATATGCAAGTTGTGCTGCATCAAAAGCTGTAATTCCATTATCAACTGTGATCAAAAGATCATAACCATTTTTAACCGCTTTTTCTACAGCTTTTTTAGAAAGCCCATATCCCTCTTTTGCCCGATTTGGAAGATAAAAATTAATATTCGCACCAAGAGGAAGCAAGCAAATCATTAACAAAGCAGTAGATGTGATTCCATCCACATCATAATCACCAAAAACCAAAATTCTCTCTTTTCCTTCAACTGCTCTTTCAAGTCTTTCCAACGCTAATTTAGAATCTTTTAAAAGTGAAGAATCAAAAACATTATCTTCAAATGAACTAAAAAGAAAAGAATTAATTTCTTTTTTTGTATAATATCCCTTGTTTAACAAAATTCTTGCAACAGGTTGACTTAAATTATGATCACTACAAATTGATAAAATCTTTTTTTCATCAGTTTTTTTGATTTTCCAAAGATATTTTTCACCTTTTATTAATTCAAAATCTTTTTCTGATTTTTTATAAAAAGTTTGTTTTGCTTTTTGTAAACTCACAAGAAAATCCTAATGGCCACTACTACTCCAATGATTTCAATGTCGGAAACAAAATAACATCTTTGATAGAATTTGTATCAGTAAGAAGCATCGTAATCCTATCTATTCCAAGACCAACACCAACCGTTGGAGGTAACCCGTATTCTAATGTTTTTATGTAATCTTCATCATAATGGTGAGCTTCTTCATCTCCTCTAATTTTTGCCTCAACCTGTTTTTTAAATCTTACTGCCTGATCAAAAGGATCGTTAAGCTCTGTAAAACCATTTGCAAGCTCAATTCCCATACAAAAAAGTTCAAACCTCGCAGCCTCATCTTTATTTTTTTCATCACGTTTTGCTAAAGGAGAAACCTCTATTGAATGCCCTGTAATAAATGTTGGTTGAACGATTTTATCCTCTACAAGATGTTCAAAAAGTAAAAATAACTTTTTTCCGTATCCAAAACTTTTTTCAATCTCAATATTATTTTCTTTAAATGTTTTATCAATATTTTGCTCAATTATTTGATCAGCATTAAGTTTTCCTATCTCAATTAGCGAATCTTTAATTGTCATTCTTTTAAAAGGCAAACTAAAATCTAAAAGATGTTCTCCAAATTTAATAGATGAAGAATCAAAAATAGATGAAGCAACATAATGAATCAATTTTTCAGTCAAATCTATACCATCATTATAATCCCCATGAGCCATGTAAAACTCAAGCATCGTAAATTCTGGATTATGCTTTGTGGATATTCCCTCATTTCTAAAGTTACGATTAATCTCAAAAACCCTTTCAAAACCACCAACAACCAATCTTTTTAAATAAAGCTCTGGAGCAATACGAAGATAAAGATCCATGTCATATGCATTATGATGAGTAACAAATGGTTTTGCAGTTGCGCCACCAGGAATTGGGTGAAGCATAGGAGTTTCAACTTCCAAAAAATCACGATCTAATAAAAATTGACGAATTGTCTGAATAATACGTGAACGTTTTTTAAATTTTTCTTTAGCATCAGGATTACTTATAAGATCCAAATAACGCTGACGATATCTTTGTTCAACATCAACAAGACCATGATATTTTTCAGGCAAAGGATGAAGGCATTTACTCAAAAGAGAAAATTGCTTAACCCTTAAAGTTATTTCACCCATTTTTGTTTTAAAAACAGATCCTTTTGCCCAAACAATGTCTCCTACATCAACATAATGAACAAGAAAATCAAAAAGTTTCTCCCCAAGAATGTCTTGTTTTAAATATAACTGCAAAATTCCAGTTCTATCTTGTAATGTAACAAATATCGTTTTACCATGATTCCTAGATGTCATTATTCTGCCTGCTATTGAATATTCCTTATCTTCAGAAAGATTTTTATCAAAATCATCAATAACTTTGCTACAAGTGGAATCAATTTTTTTAAACGCAGGCCAAGGATTTATACCTTCATGAATCATTTTTTTAATTTTTTCAAGACGAACTTCATGTTCTGATGATAAAGCTTCTTTCTCATGATTTTTATTGTTATTAAAATTTTCTTTTTTGGTCATTATATTTTTTCCTTAAGTAAGCTCATATCCTTGGACCTTTCAATACAACACTTTGTATCTATTCAAGACAAATAATTCAGTATTTAAACAACCTTAAACTCAACTTATTATAAAACAAATACAAAAAAGAACAAAGCCTCAACCTTCAAAAACCCCTATTCGTCAACCAAAAGATAAACTTTTTCATCAACAAATCCCATCTGCAAATCTTCTCTAGCCATCCTTTGCAATTCAAAATCATCACCTAAAAATTCTTCTATATCTCCCTTTAAAATTTTTATCTTCTGCTCTAATTTTACAATTTTGTTTTTTTCTAATTCGATTTTCTTTTTATTATCAAAATAATTTACTATTCCAAGATTTCCCCAAATTATAAATTTTACAAAAAAAAGACAGGCTACAAATAAAATTAAAGTTCTTATAATTATTTTAAACTTCACTACTTATTCTCCTATTTAAAAATTACTCCTTCCCCAAATCTCTATGTCTTATCAAAAACTTTACACTGAGCCATTTCTCTTGTCCAAGTTTTTCGACAAATGCTACAGATCTATGCTTACCGCCAGTACAACCGATAGCTACATTTACAAAAAATCGTCCTTCTTTATAAAAATTTTCAATCGAATATTTCAAAAAATCTTTTAATCTAAGCCAATAAGAACTTACAACCTCTTTTTTAAATAAAAATCTTTTTATAAAATCATGTCTTCCATCCAACATTTTTAAATCTGGCTCAAAATGCGGATTTGGTAAAAACCTTAAATCATAAACTAAATTACTTTCTTGCGGAATACCAAACTTAAAACCAAAAGATATTAAACTTACCAACATTTCTCGCCCAGATTTTTTAACAAAAAAATTTCCAACCCATCTTCTTAAGTCGTGAACATTGAATACATCAGTATCAAGAATTATATCAGACATTCTTTTTACTGGCTCTAAAAGCTCTATTTCTTTTTCTATAGCTTCAACAAGATCAATTTTATTTGCTAATAAAGGATGATTACGACGAGTTTCCTGAAATCTCCTTAAAAGAATGTTTTTACTAGCTCCCAAAAAAATTATTCTTACTTTAACATCAGGCAGTTGGCTAGTCTTAATCTTATCCATTTGCCAAATAAAATCTGTTAAAAAATTTTGACATCTCGAGTCTATTCCTAATGCCACCTTAAAAAGTTTTGTCTGAGATTGAAATGCCAAATTTAAAAAATCCGAAAGTAAAGGAAGAGGAAGATTATCTACACAATAAAATCCAAAATCACCTAAAGCACTCATTAAACTTGTCTTACCAGCACCAGATAATCCTGTAACAATTAATACTTCTTTTATTTGTGTGGTTGTTCTTTCTTTTTCCTTTAAATTAATATTTGATGTAAACATAATAAAATCAATCTTACAAAATCTTTATAAACAAAAAAAGTTCCTGTAAACTTTTTATCATTACCATAAATTTTGTATCAAATAATTTAAAGGTCAATATAATTTTATTTCAAAAGAAGGAGAATAGTGATGCATAATAGTAAAATAAACCTTCGCCAAGGCTTCCACCTACGCAAAAGCTTCGGTGGACATGTCGGCTTACAAATAAAAATTCTAGCTTCATTTTTACTTTCTCTTTTACTAATCTTTAACCAAATAACTCCGAAAAACAAACAAAATATAGAAAAAAATATTTATCCAGGACTTGAACTTTTTTCTCAAACTATAGCCAAAATCGAAGCAAAAGGTTTTAGAAAAAAAGTAGATTTTCTAAAATTCACTCAAGAAGCTCTAAAAGCTGCAATCCCATCAATAGTAGATGCCCATTCATCATTTTTTCCACCAAAAAGTTATAAAGCAACATTAGAATCTACATCTGGAGAATTTTCGGGCATTGGAGTTAGTATTACCGGCAAAACACCACAGGACGACGTATTGGTAATAGTAGATGTTATTGAAAGTGGCCCTGCACAAAAAACTGGACTTAAAAGTGGTGATAAAATTATAGAGGTTGATGGTAAAAAACTAAGAAGTCTTTCAACAGATGAAGTCATAAATAACCTTTTAAAAGGAAAAGTTGGAACAAAGGTTAAATTAAAAATTATAAGAGACAAAAAACCAATGGAGTTTGAAATCACAAGAGAAATAATAAAAGATCAAACATCACTTTGTTACAATTTTAAAAATCAAAATGTTCATTATCTATCTTTAAGAATGTTTACACAAAAATCTGCAAAACAAATATCAGAATTATTAAAAAAAGCTCAAAAACAAAAATGTAATGGAATTGTTCTAGATTTAAGAAGAAATCCAGGTGGAATCTTGGACTCCGCAATAGACATGTCTGGTCTATTCTTGGAAAAAAATTCATTAGTCGTAACTACAAAAGATAGGGAAGGAAAAACAATATCAGAATATAGAACTAATACAAAACCAATTTTTAATAGTAATATCCCAATCTTTGTACTGATAGATAATTTTACAGCTTCCGCATCAGAAATATTAGCAGAAACATTGCGATATTATTCTTCAAATAAAAATATCAAAAATAACAATTTAATGGTCTTTTTAGTAGGAACACCAACTTTTGGAAAAGGATCTGTGCAAGAAGTAATACCATTAATAAATGGATGTGCATTAAAACTAACAACTATGCTTTATTACATGCCAAATGGTAAATCTCCCCAAGCTAAAGGTGTTAAACCAGATTTTATTATTGAAAATAAAATTATGCCACCAAATGAAATTAAATTGATCAATGATTTATATGGTCGTGAAAAAGTTCTAAAAAATCACATAACTGAAAAAGAAGTAAGTAATATAAAAGATACAAATACAAAAAGCATAAAAAAAATAAAAACCAACGAAAAAGAAGAAGAAAAAAGTTGGGAAGAAAAGAAAAAAGATTCAATTCTTAAGGATAACGTTATTCAGTCCAGTGTAAATATGATAGAAATGTTAGAAATGGCAAAAAAAATTGATACAAAACTTGTAGAAACAAGAAAAAAAGCATTAATTTTTTTAAAAAAACACTTTTTAACTGACGATTCAACTGGCCTTGAAAAAATGATATAAAACTTGGATTTTTATAAGAAAAAACTTATAATATAAGTATAGTAAGAAATTAAATGGTGGGCGTAGCTCAGTTGGCAGAGCATCAGATTGTGGTTCTGAGGGTCACGGGTTCGAATCCCGTCGTTCACCCCAGTCGGGGCGTGGCGCAGTTGGTAGCGCACTCGCTTTGGGAGCGAGGGGTCGTCAGTTCGAGTCTGACCGCCCCGACCATTTTTAAATTAGTGCCCGTAGCTCAGTTGGATAGAGCAACGGATTTCTAATCCGTAGGTCGCAGGTTCGAGTCCTGCCGGGCACACCAGCCTTCGCGTAAGGCTTCCATGTTCGCATAAAGCTTCGAAGGACAGTATGAAAGAAGATTTTCCAATAAAAAACGAAATAGTAATTCCGGGAAATGAATTAGAAATAACTACTTCTAGATCTAGCGGAGCTGGAGGTCAACATGTTAATAAGACGGAAACAAAAATAACTATTCGTTGGAACATTAAAAATACTTCTGTATTAAATGATATTCAAAAAAAATATGTCTTACAAAACTTAAAAAATAGACTTACAAAAGACGGAGATCTAGTCATTTCCAACAGTGAATCTCGTAGTCAACAACAAAACAAAGAAAATGCACTAAAAAACCTAGCTCAAATTATACGCCAAGCCTTACATGTTCCTAAAAAACGAATTAAAACCAAAGTTCCCAAAAAAGAAAAAGAAAAAAGATTACAAGAAAAAAAATTCCAAAGCCAAATCAAAAAAATGCGTAGTAAAAAGATAAAAAATTCAAATAATTAAAAATAGCGATTCTTACTTCTCACATATTTTAATTATTTACTCCAACAGAAGATTTTGGAATATAAAAATTTTTTAATAACCTCTCTCGCCTTTCCTCAAGATCACTAAAATCATCTTTTTTATTATCTGAAGAAAAAAAATTAAGAATCTTATCTATACCTAAATTAAATTCTGTTGCGTTTTCCATAAGCCCAAAAATATCAGAAAATTTAACTCCTGAAGGCAAAAGGTTGTCAAAAAATCCTTTATTTTTATAAGTTGCATCATTTATTTTACAAAGAACATCACTCATGTCATTTACAAAACAATCCATGGTTTTTTTCATATCATTTTTAAGTTTTTCAACTTTTTGCTCAAAATCATGAATATTTTTTTCAGAATCCTGCATAAACTCATCTTTTATCTGCTGAACTGATTGCTTATGACAATCTGCAATCTTCTCAATCTTACAATTCAATTCATCAATTTTTTCATTATTTTCTTTTTTAAAATCAGATAAATTATCTTTACAACCTTCTATATCTTTAGAACTATTTTTAAACCAATCAAACATTTTAAAGGAAAATCCAAAACTTATTCCCAAAAACCCCAAAATTCCTAACACTGAAAGAAGATATCGCTTTTTAAACCAACGCTTATCCTTTTTAACACTTTTATTTTGATTAGAATCTTTGTTGCATTCATCATTATTATTAAAAATTTCGAGACTTGAAATAAGATCTTGAATTTGATTTGAAGAAAAATTATTTAAAAAACACGAACTAAAATAAAAACACGAAATAAAGATAAAAAAGAAGACTTTGTTTCCCATTACATACCCCCCGTAATTTGAAATCAAACTATTTAATATATATCAAGTTTTCAATTAACAGATCAATAAAATGAAATATTTGCTTTACAAAACTATAAATAACAATAAGATAATTTTTTATTAACTTTTTCATAAAATTTAATAAAAAATTAAAAAAACTGATGAATAAAACAAAAAAAAACATTTATTTTGTAACAGGAAATCAAGGAAAATTTGAAGAAGTAAAAAGTTTTATAGATAAAAATGAACCAAATATCATTTTGAAACAATTCAAAACAGAAATTCCCGAGATTCAAACATTAGATCAAAAAGCAATTGCTATACAAAAGGCTATAAAAGCATGGGAAATCGTTCAAAAACCTTTGATTATTGATGATTCGGCAATCTATTTTGAAAATTACTATAAATTCCCAGGAATAATGACAAAATACGTTTTTAAAGGCCTTGGATTTGAAGGAATGGTAAAACTAGTAGAAGAAGGAAATAAAGCAATATTTCTTTTATATCTAGTCTATATAAACGGCCCAAAATCTTTTAAGATCTTTGAAGGAAAATGTTCTGGAAATTTAACAAAACCTATAAAATTCTATGGTAATACAAATCTTCCTTATGACTGTTTTTTTATACCATTTAGTACTAATAAAACTTATGCACAAATGAGAAAGACAAAAGAAGGAGAAAAATATTTTCATAGAATTAAGGCTTTAAAAAAATTTATAAAATGGTGGAACTAATTAGTAATAAAAAAAGGGAAGACTTAAAAAAATCTTCCCTTTTTTATTATTATTTTATTATACGATTATTTGTACAGTCTATAGTTAAGTTCTTTGAGTTGATTTAGCCCTCTTTTTAACTGACAAGTATATCCACAATCATCTTTTAAGTTTGGCAAACCTTTTTGACTTAAGTTTTTATCAAATGGCAAACCTTCTTGTCCCGGAAAAGATTGATTTGAAAAAAAATCTTCTTTTGGACATATTGGTGATTGATTAGCAGGAACTGTTTGATTAGCAAAAGGTAAATTTCTAGTAATAGCAGTAACAATAGGAGAAAAAATAAAACAGATTTTACTTAAAGCTGATTTTCCAGCACCAAATACTTTCCAAAAATTATTTATTGTCATATAATTCCAATAATAATATGTACCAATTCCAAACGCTGCAACATCACATACTAAAACTCCCACTGTGACGACTTTTCCTTTATGATTACGAATAAATTTTAAACCACTTACAATAACTGTTCCAGTTGTTCCAATTTTTCTTTGTTCAACATTTTCATTAGATTGTTGATTATTTCCTACATTAGACTCTATTTCTTCAAGAACTAAAGCTTCTTCTTGTCGTTCAACATTTTCATTAGATTGTTGATTATTTCCTGCATTAGACTCTATTTCTTCATAACCCATAAGAACGAAAGCTTCTTCTCGTAGTCGTTCATCAGTTTCAGATTGTTGATTATTTCTTTCATCAATTCTAGATTGAATCGTAGAATCTACATCACCTGTAACTGGAACTTGTTCACTAGTTTTTTTTGGTGAAAAAAAATAATTTCCAACTCTTTCAAACAAACCTTTACTTTGATTATAAGCTTTTTCAATGTCTTTTTTAGCTTGAACTAGACCTTTTATATGACTAGTATTTAACTCTTCATTTGTACATTTATTAAAAGCTTCGACAAAAAATTTCAAATCTTCATTATTATACTTTTTTGTGTAAAAAATATTTTTTAGATTATTTAAAAAAGCTCCACAATACATTCTAAAAGATTCTTCTCTTTGTTCTTCAAAAAGATTTACAATTTTCTCAAAAGCATCTTTCTTAATTCTATATTGATGATTCCCCATCTCATCCATCTCATTATAATAAGGCCAAAGTTGTTCAACTAAAATTGAATTCATCTTATTATCTATTACGGTTGGGGTAACAGGTTTTACAAAACCTGAAGAAAAAACTGCAAGAAATGCAGTCATCAATAAAGACTTAACGGCAAAACTTTTGCCTTTTCGTTGTAACGTTTTCATAAGATAACCTCCTTATAAAAATTAAAAAATAACGACAACCTCATAAATTGAACACTCCATCATATCAATTAATAATTTACTTCTATTTTAAAAATATTTCAAACGCCTAAAAAAGCTTAAATTTTTTAATACTTATTTTAAACCTAAAAGCAGTGATTTATTGCTTAATATGAAAAATATTTCAACTTACATATCTAAGAATACTCCTATTTTTAATTATTTCAAGTGCTATAATAAAAAAAAATTACAAAGATAATAAAAAATGCAAAAAAATGACGATTTTTGACTGATTTTATGTAAAAATTTAAAACAAAAAGCTCATTTTTCCCAAAATGGCATATTTTTCAAGTGCCGAATTACTAGAAACAAATTCATAAAATGCTCGAAAAATGGGGCGCGAATTTGCGCCCCTAAAATTATTGAAATTTAATTAAATTATGAAAAAACTAAAATTTTTCTAGAAAGACATTCCAAATTTACCCCAGAATGCATAACCTTCAAGCTCGTGATCGTCTGGTGCAAATTCGTATGAAGCTCCAATGCTAAATGATGAAGGATATCTTCCATTGTGAAATTTGTATCCAATGCTTCCAAATGCCTTGTGGGTTAGCATCGATGGAGTTGCAGCATCGTTAAGATTGAGGTCTGTCGAATTAATCATTTTAATTGCATTACCAACTGCAAATACATTAGCTGTAGTAAATCCTAAATCAGCTACCCCATATATTCCATCTGTCCAACCCTTCTTAAGCTTTAAGGCTTCACCTTCTTTTAAGAAAAGATTATAACCTAAATCAATCAAAAATTTTCTACTCTTAAATGATAATGCAACCATAGAATCAATTTGATTTCCTGGACGAACAGATACATCTTGTGTTAAAACATTTGGTGCAGGAATAAGAGAAGATCCAGCAACAGCTCCAACTTTACCTAACAAATAATAACGTCCAAACGGTAATTGTTGACTATCAATCGGAATTAATCTTGTTTGAGATCCTGCAAAAAGATATCTGTGATTAAGAGCAAAAAGTAATCTACCGCTATGTTTTTCTTTCTTCCACAATTCAACAGATGCATCAATACCAAAACCTAATGCAAAGTGATGACCATTTCCATAAATTGGTTCAAAAAAAGATCCTCCTCTTGCTCTATTTCCTGAAGGAAGTGTAATTCCCAAATTTACATAAAAATGTTTATGTGGATCTTCAACAACTCTATATCCAAAAGCAAGATCAACATCTGCAAAACCTGCCTTACTTTTTCTTTCACCAATTTTTGCATGAGTTAAAGCATCTTGTTTATTAGGATTGGCAGTACTTCCAATTAATGTCTTTCCTGCAAAATAATTTGCTAGATTGTTTCCAAAAGCATCTGCATGATAGTTAATGATTTTAAAATGTGGATCATTTTCTACTCGTACAAAAGGCACGCTAGCTTTAAAAAATGTCTTTTTAAATGGATGCTCCAAAAATTGAAAAAAATCTAAACGAACTCCAAAAGCTTCTTGCTTTGGATCAAGATAAAAATCTCCATATGGATTAACAGCATAGTTCCAATTTCTAGCTTGATTGTGTATAAAAGCCTGATTTATTACTTCAACATCTTCAACACCAGGTCGTTCTCCTATCTTAAAATTGTTTTTTCCATTCCCAATTCCAAAATATTTACCAACATCATTACTTTTGACTGATGCTTGATAAAAAGGTGTTATTTGAAAATGACTTTTCCACATTCCGCCATCTTCTTTGCTCAATGTTGTTGGTGTATAAAAAATGTGATCATGCCACGTTGTCAATTCCATTGGAAGATTAAATCCAACTGCTCGTGGTTGTAAAAATGTTTTTTTGCTATGAGTTGCTGAATACAGGCTAGAAAATGCCAAAGAAACTATCACTAAACTCTTCAAAATTCTTTTCATCTCATTCTCTCCTTATCATTTTTCTAATTTTTTTACCTTTCTCCTCTTTAAACTAAATTACCAAGAAATTCCAAGTTTACCCCACAATGTCCAATTTTCTAAAGCCGAATTATTTTTTGAAACTTCATATGATCCACCAAGACCAAACATAACTGGATATTGCCATCTATCACATTCATATCCAATTGCTGCATAAACTTTGCTCGTGATTTGATCAGGAGTTATAACAGGTTCAAAATCAAGATTTTCTTCGTTTATTGTTAATAATGAATGATCACCATTGGTTAAATTAAAACCATTGGCATCGGTAGTATTATAAGCTACATTTGCCACTCCATATGTATCATCATTCCACAAATATTTCAAAGCAACATGCTCTTTTTCTTTTGCATAAAAATCATATCCAATATCCAAGGTAAATTTTTTACAAACTAAAGACAGATTAATCGTACTTTCATATTGACTTCCAGGTGAAACCCTTAAATCTTGAGTTAAAACATTTGCTAGAGGAAAAACTTTTTGTTGTCCACTTTCACCACCAAGAACATATCTATAAGCTGCACCTGAAGAAGAAAAATTTGTTAATGGAATGTCTTCTGACTTAATACCTAATGTTCTTTTTTCTACACTCTCAAAAAGATATTTGTATTTTGCAACAAAAGAAAGTTCAACATATTTATTTTCTCTTTTCCATAAAATACAAGACTCATCCAAGTTTACTGTTATTCCCCAGTGATGACCATTTCCATAAACAGGTTCAAAAATATAATGTCCGTTTGGAGTACTCCCTGTAGGAATAATTAAACTTCCCATTAATGTTGCTCGTAATCTTCCCTTATGCCAAAAAGTATAACCCAGTGTTGCTTCAACATCAGCAATACCTGAAGCACTATGAGAACCTCCTGTAATTTTTGCATACCTTAAAGGTTCTTGTCGATTACCTTCATCATCCAAATTCTCTATGTCTCCAGAAAGGTAATCAAGAAAGCCATATTCTTTTCCTGCAATAGCAATTGCATTGCCTTCAGAAAGTCTTGATTTTACTTCAGTACAAAGTGACGTTATGTTCATATCATTTTTAACATCAACAATTGGAGCATTAAATCTTAAAAAAAGACCATTCAATATTCTATCCAAATCTTGATGATAAAAAAGTCTGGCCCCATAAATTTTTTGATCCGGCTCAAATTTATAATTAGCTCTCAATGGAACAACTGCAGTATGAGAATGAATTATCTGATTTCCTCTAAATAATCTTTTTTCTGCTGTTCCCGCAGGAGAAACACCGATTTCATTTACAATTCCAGCTGTAATATCATTAGCAGTATCTTCTGCCCAATAAAAACCAAAATATTTGCCTATATTTTTTTTGTCTTCTGATTCTTGATAAAATGGAACCACTTGAATTGTGCCGTTGTATCTTGAATCGGCTTTTCTATGTAAATTCTTGTGCCAAATTGTATGTTCAAGTGGAATATTTGAAAGTTGTGATCGAGGCATTAAGAATGTTTTATCTGAATACGTTTTACCGCTTACTGCTCCAACCAAAAGAGCTGCCGCCGTTAAGCTCAACGCAACTTTTCTTACCATGCTCCTTCTCCTTTCTTTTTTTGTTATTATTATTTTTAATGCTAAATGTTAATGATAACCATACTACTCAAAAATAAACTTTCATTTACACATATTAATACTAATATCAATAGATGTACACAAGAGTTTAAAACAAAATTACATAAAATAGCAAATTTGTTTTAATTATTTCAATTTCAAATTGTGTTTATAAAATTATTTAAACTTTATTTTAAAGAAATAAAAACTTTAGAATCTTTGAAATTTATAAAAAAGTAATTCTTTAAAAACATCAGAAAATATCAGACCAAAAATTATCTACCAAAAAAATATGCTATGAAAACCAAAACTGAGAAAAAATATATGGCCGTTCAAATGGTTCGATACGCCTCGCAAAGCTCGGCACTCACCACGAACGGCAGAGAATAAACTTTTGTTAGAAGCTATGGTTTATAAATAAAACATCTTTTTAATATGCCGTTCGTCCCGAGTGGTTTTTCCATTAAGAAAAATTGTATAGAAGGATTTGAACGGCATATTAAAAAATATTTTCTTCTTTTCATTCGTCCCGAGTGATTTTTGCGTTAGTAAAAATTATATCGAGGGATTTGAACGGCTCAGGATTGTTTATTTGGTTATCTCAACGACATAACATAACTAATACTTTTACACATTACTTTAGTAAAATGCTCCTCCACCATTCGTCCCGAGTGACCTGTCCTGAGTAAGCACGTAGTGGCGTATCGAAGGATCGAGGGATTTGAATGGATGAAACACATTTATTAACTTTCGCTTCCTCCTTACACTAACATGTCCACCTACCTATACTATGAAGCTCAAAGAGCATAGGGAAAAACCTTGGCGCGGGTGGAGGCTTCGGTAGACAAGAAAGCTTACGGCTCATAAAATAAAAAAGCTGCACACAGTTTTATTTAAAAACTGTGTGCAGCCAAAAATTATTTAAACTTAGTCTAACTATTTTTTCTTTTTACTTTTTGCTACTTTTTTTATTGTTACCTGCTTTTTTTTCAAACAACGATGCAATATAATTATATTTGCCCTTTAAAAAAGACTTATCTTTTCTTAACAAAATATCCCAACTTATTCCAGATGCTACAAGTGATGCTAAAACCATTGATGTTGCAAGAACTGGATGTTTTTCAAATGTATTTTTGTACAATTTTTTAGCTAAATCTCTAGCAGCTTTTAACATTTTCTTATCATTTTTTACTATGTCATAAATAAGAACAGATGTTAAACCAACCGTTGCAGCTGCACCTGCAGACAATGCAATATAGTTATCTTTAATGCTATTCTTTATACAATTCGGAACAATAGCATTAGAAGAAGTTGCAACAAAAAGAGCAAGTAAAGATGCACATGCAATCTTTTTCATAAAAATTCCCCTCAATAAAAAATATTATATAAAACACCAAACAACACATCAACAAAATTTAAAATATAAAAAATGGTTTGAAAAAAATTTAGGAAAATAAAAAATCCCCAAACAAACCCCAACTCCAACTTTTTTATTTAAATGAAAGGTTAAATGATATCACCGTTTTTTAAAAAATCAAGTTTTTATTTTAACACAAGTTCGATAATTAAAATATCTATATTAAGCTATTTTTATATAAATCTTTTGAAGTTTTTAAAACATGAAAATATAAGTTGCCATTCAAATGCTTCGATACTATTTTTTCTAACGAAAAAATCACTCAGCACGAACGGCCAAGAATAGAAGATTTTTTTTGATTAGTTGTTTGATATTATTTTTGCTAATGCAAAAATTACTCAGCACGAACGGCCAAGAATAGAAGATTTTTTTTGATTAGTTGTTTGATATTATTTTTGCTAATGCAAAAATTACTCATCACGAACGACTAAGAATAGAAGATTTTTTTGTTTAGTTGTTTGATATTATTTTTGCTAATACAAAAATCACCCACCACGAACTGCTAAGAATAGAAGATTTTTTTGTTTAGTTGTTTGATATTATTTTTGCTAATACAAAAATCACCCACCACGAACTGCTGGATAGGATAAGTGTTTATTTAGAACTTATACGAAAATTATCTTTTATTTAAATTTGATGTTTAAAATAAATATATTAACAAAAAAGAAAATTAAGCAATGCGCTCATCCTGAGCTTGTCGAAGGATATAGCGCTTCATTCTTCGACAAGCTCAGAATGAGCGCATTGCAAATTTGTTTGAATTTTCGTATAAGTTTTAAATAAACACTTATTTTATCCAGCCGTTCGTAGTGAGTGTCGAACTTTGCGAGGTGCATCGAATCATTTGAGCCGTTCGTAGTGAGTGTCGAACTTTGCGAGGTGCATCGAATCAT
>JAGLWI010000006.1 GCA_023133515.1 Candidatus Babeliales bacterium
CTCCATGTAAATCTCCATATATTATACATCTACAACCCTGATTTAATAAAATCTTTCTTTCAACAGGAAAACTCCTTTTTGTTTTTTTTGTATCTCTTTGTTTTGTAACACTTTTTAACAGCCCTTCAAATTGATCCCAATCAAATTTTGGAGCAGATGAAAATATTATCTTGTCTTTTAATCTTTTAAAAAATGATAGATTTTCCATACTTTCATAAAAACTTATGTATTTTGGATTAGCCCAGTTATCATCATCAACTTTAGGACATTCCGGATAATAACAAGCATATTCTTGCAAATCAGATAATGTATTAAAACTACAATACAATTGACTAAATAATGATAAAATAATAATAAAGATTCGTACTTTCACGCTTAAGCCTTTATTTTTTTTAAAATAAAGGCTTAAGAAATGACACAATAAATATAACAAGCGTTGCATATATCATAAAAGCAAAAATATTCTTATAAAAACCTTTAATTTTTTTCCCTAAAATATTTATTAAAAAAACAATACAACAACATATTAAAATTAATAAGAAAATATAATTTGATATCATAAAATATCCTGTTTTAGGAGACATTCTTTCAATAACAAAATTTTGCATTATAACCGCTGAAATAGAAGTTATAGAAATAGGTAAACCTCTTTCTGCAAATGGATCAAAAGTCCAAGTAAATAATGCTAAAATTAATATTAACAATAACGGCATTATAATCACCGTACTATGCCTAAATCCAACTCGAGCAAAATCGAAAGAAAATATAACTCGTGGATTATGTTTCATCCCTGCTTCATGGTAAGGATCTAACTCATCACGTAAATATCCAGTCTTCACATTTGAATAAACATGTTTCCATCCTGCCAATTTAAGCTTTGAATTCAACGTCAAATTAATTCGTGATGATTTAAAAACAACTTCAGAAAGAGATATAAAATAATTTGTTAATGTAAAATTAATCCTATGATCATCCAAAGGAAAACTTTCATAATTTAACTTAAGAGAAAAAGCAACATTCATATCATACCGGACAAGCAATTTCTCTTTTGTAATTTGGCTAAATGGTTTTGATTTATAAATAATCTTTGCTCTATCAAATGTAAATTTCTCGATACTTTTAATTGATATAAGATTAGGATCGAAAAAAAACCAAACAGTAATATCAGCGATAGCTTCTCCACCTATAATATCAAATTTAGAAATATCTCGTACATATAAACCAACATCTACATATGCTGGAGAACCACCTATTTTAATAAGTTGCTGTGGGGTAGTAGATGAAATTGCAGGATACTCATCATAAGTTTTAAATCTAATGGCAGGTTTGTAAAAAATCCATAATAAAAATACAACAAAAATACACATCATTATAATTTGAAAAGTTACAGATGCTCTATATTTTGAACCATCAATAGACTTATTATTATTATCATTATCCTTCTTCTTAAAAAGATTTTTCATTACTTCCCCTAAAAAAATTTCTGTAACATTCAACTATTACATATTTAAAATATCATTTGATATTACATTTTTAGAAATATAAAAGTAAAGGCAAAACTAAAAATATTATTTTATAGGCTCCAAGAAGCTTACGACTAATACAAATTTAATAATTTTATTATTTTAACTTATAAAATTTTATAATAAGATTATTAAACCAATAAAAATTAAATCTAAATTTATTAACTAAAAAACAAAAGGAAACAAATGTTTAATCAAGAACTAAAAACATTTATAAAAGAACAGTTTGAAAGATTAAAAAAGTACTACAATCATGATAATCCCAAAATAATTTCTCTTGCAGGCGCAGTAAAATTAACAGAAGAGGTTGGAGAACTTTGCACAGAAATTCTTGCCCAAAACAAGTTGATCAGAAAAGAAAAATTGAAAAATCATAACAAAAAAACACTGGAAGAAGAACTTGTAGATGTTTTAATAACAACTCTAATTTTAGCTCATTCGATGGATCTTAATCTTGAAAAAACTTTAAAAGAAAAAATGAAAATTGTAGCTAAAAGATATTCATCTGCTTAATAATTTTCTATGGTCTTTATTGACAATATGTTTACTACAAAATCATATATTATATCAACTATTAATCCTAACTGTCCGTCTTCGCCTTTGGCTACGCCGGACAGTCTTCGCTATGTACTATTAATATCAAACTTTTATAAAATCCTTTAAAAAAATGGCCGTGCCAGGCGAAGCTCCGTAGGAGCGAAGACTGGTGGAGGTGAGCGGATTCGAACCGCTGGCCTTCTGTTAGCGAAACAGACGCTCTACCAACTGAGCTACACCCCCTCATTTTTTATAAACAATTAATCAATTCAAGAATACAACAATTTATATCAAGTTAAATAAAATTATAATTAAAAAATTGTGGGAGATAACCCTTCGATCCTTCGATACGCCGCTGCGCGACTACTCAGGACAGGTCACTCAGGATGAGCGAGCACAGGTTGGCGTGCTAGGCGAAGCTCCGTAGGAGCGAAGACTGGTGGAGGTAAGCGGATTCGAACCGCTGGCCTTCCGCGTGCAAAGCGGACGCTCTACCAACTGAGCTATACCCCCAGAAAATTAGTTTAGTGCTAATAATATCAATTTTTAATACCAGCTAGTCCGTCTTCACCGTTGGCTCCGCCGGACAGGCTTCAATCTCGTTGCTATAAATTGTCTACTCCTTTAAAAAGCTGGCCGTGCCAGGCATAGTTGAACGCAGTGAAACGAAGCCTGGTGGGCCTAAGTCGACTCGAACGACTGACCTCTCCGTTATCAGCGGAGTGCTCTAACCAACTGAGCTATAGGCCCAAAATCTGTATATTTTGAATTATATAATGATTTTATCATGCTTGCAATAAGATTAACAACTTTTTATATGCTTAAAAATACATATTGTTGATTACAACCATGTAAAATATGTATTTTAAATCATAGTAAAAGCAATGTTAAAGAACCAAAAGGAGAAATTATGAAAAAAATAAGAACATCAGAACAACAAAGGAAAAAAACAGATATTTATTCTGAAAGGATTGATAAAAATATTCCACATAAAAAATTTAAATTTGAAATCGTGCGTAAATTGGGTAAATTGGCCACAAAAATTAAACTTTTGTTAAAACACCGATTCCCAAAACGAATATGGCCTACTGGTCAAGAAAACCGAAAAGGTCCAAAATTTTAATAAAAATTTCTCATCTTTTCTACCTAACTTGCCCCCTTCTTACCCTTGTTCTATACTAAAACATAAGATAAAAATACGTAAAAAATAAAAAATAAACTTAATAAATACACAAATTTAAAACGAGTGATTTTAATATGTTAATAGATGAATTACGAGAAAAATTAAAAAACATTGAACCAGATATCAATTCAATCAAAACTTTTTGGTCAACAAATAAATTTGATCAAAAATTTGATGACTTAGAAAAACAGGTTAATGAACCAGATTTTTGGAAAAAAGAAAATCGTACACAAATACTCAAAGAACATCAAAATTTAAAAGATTTAAAAGAAAAATATGATCAAACAATCAAAGCTGTTCAAGAAAATAAAGAGCTACTTGAACTTTTTGAAAAAAACGAAGAAGAGCTTTCTAAAATTAAGTCAGAAATAAATGAATTATGTAAAAAAGTATTAAAATTTAAAGTTGAATTACTTTTAAACAAACCTGAGGACTTAAAAAACTGTTTTTTAAGCATCAATCCTGGTGCTGGGGGAACTGAGTCTCAGGATTGGGCTAGCATGCTATTACGTATGTACCTAAGATTTTGCGAAAGAGAAGGATTTAAGGTTGATATTGTTGATTACCAATCTGGAGAAGAGGCTGGAATAAAAAATGCTACTCTTTTTGTAAAAGGAAAATATTCATACGGACTTTTAAAAAGTGAAAATGGAATTCATAGACTCGTAAGAATCTCACCTTTTGATGCAAGCAAACGTAGACATACATCTTTTGCATCAGTAATGATTGTCCCTGAAGTTGAAGAAAAAAAATTACAGATTAATGAAAAAGATTTAAGAATTGATACCTATAGAGCAGGTGGTGCTGGGGGTCAACATGTTAATAAAACAGATTCTGCAGTTAGAATAACTCATATTCCAACAGGAACAGTTGCTCAATGTCAAAATGAGCGATCACAGTTACAAAACAAACAAACTGCAATGAAAATACTAAAAGCAAAATTAATAAAAAAACAACAAAGAGAACGAGAAGAAAAAGAAAAAAATGTTGAGAAAAAAAAGATTGAATGGGGTTCACAAATTAGATCATATGTACTTCATCCATACAAAATGGTAAAAGATTTAAGAACAAATTACGAATCACCTCGTCCTGATACAATTTTAGATGGAGATTTAATGGAAATTATTGAAAAATATTTGGTAAAATTTGCAGGTCAAAAAAAATAATGCTTTTAAAAAAAATCGAAGAAAATATTAAACATATAATCAACAATAAGCCAAAAATTTTACTTGGTCTTTCTGGTGGCCCAGATTCGGTTTTTCTTTTTCATTTTCTTAAAAATTTACATGAAAAAGAAAAAATTAAACTTATTTGCGCCCATCTAGATCATGGTTGGAGATCTGAATCTGCTCAAGAACTAAAATTTTGTGTCGAATTATGCAAAAAATATAAAATTAATGTTTTTACAGAACATTCCAAAAATCTTTGCCTAAATTTTAAATTTAATGGTTCAAAAGAAGAATTAGGAAGAAAATTAAGACGTTATTTTCTTGAAAAAATTTTTAAAAATCAAAATGCAGATCTTATTGCTCTTGCTCATCATCTTCAAGATCAACAAGAAACCTTCATTTTCAGAATTATTAGAGGCTGTTCTTTGGATGGAATGAGTTGTATGAAATTAATAAATACTCCGTATTTTCGTCCACTTTTAAATATCAACAAACAACAAATTTTAGATTATTTAAATAATAAAATTGAATATCTTACTGATAAAACAAACTTTTCTGACAATTTTTTAAGAAACAGAATTAGAAAATATGTTTTACCTGAACTACAAAAATGCGATTCAAGATTTGACCAAAAATTTGAAAGTAGCATTAAAAACCTACAACAAGAAAATGAATTTTTAAAAAATTTAACTCAAGAAATTTATCAAAAGACTTTTAAAGAAAAATCTTTTGATAAAAATAAAAAGTCTATTGGAGATTTAAAAGAGTTTTTAATGTTAGATCAGGTTTTGCAAAAAAGAATTATAATCTATTGGTTAGTAAAAGAAAATCTCAAATTCAATCCTAGTAAAAATTATTTTGATGAGATCTTAAAATTCTTAAAATCTGAACATGGAGGTTCACACAATCTTTCAAAAAATTGGGCCTTGCACAAAAAACAAAATAAATTCTGGATTGAAAAATAACAATTATTAATGCTTCTTAACTAAATATCAAACAGTCAAATAATCAATAAGTTTATTTATTCGATCAAAAAAGTTAAAATAGTATTAAGAGATCAATTTTTATTTATGGGGGCAAATTAAAAAATGAAATTTAGAGAGAATCATTATTAATGAAAAATAAAAGAAAAAAAACATTAATTCCACTTCTATGGTTCTCATTAATTCTTCATACAATTCTTTTACTTATTCTTCTCATATTCGCTTTCAAGAAAAAAATAATTATCATTATAAAAAAAGTTTCTCAAGAAAAAAAAGGGCTTCCTGCCGCTCTACACCCAAAAAAATCTACCTTTGGAACAACAATTCTTTTTGATGACAAAGCCGTATTCTCTCCAGCAAAAGCAAAATTATTATCAAAATTAGAGCAAAAAGGGTCAAAACCTAAACAACAACCTAAAGTTAAAACCAAAATTAAAAAGAGAAAAAAAGAAAAAATCAAACAATCTATAGTAAAAAAAGAAAAGCTTAAACTTGTAAAAAAAGAAAAAGTACCAAAAATAATTGAAATGAAAAAAAAGAAAAAAGATAAAGATATTGAAAAAAGAATCAAACAAATAGAAAAAAAACAGGCTTTAATAGCAAAAGCAAAAAAACAACCAAGAATTGCAAAACTAAAAACTATAGGAAAAGCACAAGAAGACAAATCTCCTATTCAACCTCCAAAAAAACGTAGCATTATTGCAATGACAAAGGGATTTATCGAAAATTTAAAAAATAAAGGAGATGACTGGCTTGAACGTAAAGGAGATCCAAACAAAAGACCCGATTTCAAAGAATTAAAATACATCTCTTATGAACAAAAAATTAATTGGTACCTTCAAAATTCATGGAAACAACATTTTGCACACCAACCATGGCAAAAAGCTTTAGAAGGTAAGGCAATAATAGATTTTAAAATAAATGAAGATGGATCGCTAAAAAATGTTTATATGCTTCAATCTTCTGGAAATAACAACTTAGATGATATGATAGTAAAAAGTGTAGAATATGCAGCCCCATTTCCTCCTCTTCCAAAACATTTTGGTAAAAAAACATATAAAACTGGAAGAATAATTTACGTCTACTCACATAAACTTAGTATCTAATATCGAACATAATAATTTTTTTGTCTGTTTTCTTCCATTCTCTATTTCAAAATTTGTTATTATTAAATTAAGCAAGTAAAAATATGGGGGAATAGTTAATGAAGGAAAAGAAATGTTTTCTTTTTTATTATTATTTTTATTTTCAACAAATATTATTTTGTCTTCTAATATTTCAACACTACATAAAAATATCAAAGTAGACATTTACAAACAAAGTGACTTCCAAGAAAATCTTTCTTTAAGTTCTACGAACACATGGTATGAATTCAAAATTGATCACTGTAAATTGCAAAAAGAAAAATTAGCTTGGATCGGATCAATTATATTTAAAAGCAAAAAAAGTTTAAAACTCAAAAAATTACGTTTAAAGTGGAATGGAAATTTTATCAGAACTGAAAAACTAGGCGCCTCGCTTTATCAAAAAAAGGAAGCAGAAAATATACCTTTGCCATTAGAAAAAAACCTTATCTGTGATGGAAAATGGAACAAAAACAAACAAGAAATAATATTCAATTTAGATGAAAAACTTATAGCCATAAATAAATATTCTTTAATAATAAGTTTTCCTAAAGAAATTAAAAAACAACTTCAAAAAGGATCATTTAAAATCTCCAATGATTCTTTGACAATAAAAACAATTTAATTAAAAAGTTAAAATAAAAAGCTTATTTTTCCCCAAAAGGCATATTTTTCAAGTGCCGAATTGCTAGAAACAAATTCATAAGATGCACCAATCCCAACTATAATTGGAGTTTTTTTATTAAAAATATAGCCAAAACCACCATGAATTTTGTTTGTAAACTGGTTTGGTGTACTCGCAGCCTTAAAATCTAGATGTTTTTGCTCGATAGGCCCAGAAATCGTATTTTGGTCATAATGAGCAGCATTTGTAGGGTCAAAAGGTCCATTTTCTGGGTCTAGGCCTAGTTCCGTTAAATATCCAATTTCATCAGTTTGAGCATCCCCTGGACTTGCTACAGCATAAGTATTTTGATCCCATTCATGTTTTAAAGATATATTTTCAGAATCTTTTGCAAAAATGTTATAACCCAAATCGGCAAGAAAATTACCACATTTAAAAGCAAAAGCCACAAAACCTTCAAACTGAATTCCTGGTTCAACATCAAGATCCATTGTCAAAATATTTGCAAGTGGAAAAACAGGAAATTCTCCTCTTTTGCCACCTAAAAAATAATGTCCATATCTAATCTTTTCTCCGTTATCATCCACAAGTCCAACCGTTCTTTTTTGTGAATTTTTAAACAAATATTTTAATTTCAAATTAACCAACAATTCTAATAATTTTTCAGATTCTTCTTTTTCCCAAATTTTAAATTTTGAATCAGCTCTCAAACCTAAAGCAAAATGTCTTCCATTTCCATAAATTGGCTCAAAAAGATAAACCCCATCTGCTTTATTTCCAGTTGGAATTGTCAAATTAATTGCAGCAGAAATTTTATTATCAATATCATCTAAAAAACTAAATCCAAAAGCTATTTCAATATCAGCAAAACCTCTTCTACTCAAAGAATTACCAAATTTTGCAAAACTCAACGGTCTTTGTAATCTATCATCAAATGATTGTACTTCAAGATTTCCTTCAAAAAAATCCAAAATATTTTTATTTACATTTTCATCTACCTCATCAGAAATAAGCTGATCAATACCCCACAAATTTAAATTATTTTTCACTCTAACTATAGCCGTATCTAATTTTAAAAAAAACTTTTCTAAACTTTGATAATAACCCAATCTTATTCCATAACTTTCTTGTGATGGTCGAAATGTGATTCTTCCTCCTACACTCATATTTTCACTTTGCGGATTATGAATTAAATAATTAACATGAATATCATCAGAAACAAGCGATGGAGCAACCGCCGGATCTGCATCAGGCATTGCCGCAACACTTATAAAATCTCTAATTCTTCCTTCTTGCTCTGCAAAATAACCAAAATAATCGCCAATATTAGATTTATTAGTAGATTTTTGATAAAAAGGAATTACTTGTAAACTTATCTGGTTATAATCACTTTTTCCAATCTGTGAATACCAACAACTCAACTCCATAGATAAATTCTCAATGATCGGGCGTGGCTGTAAAAATGTTTTATTTGTGTGGATTTTTGGAAAAAATTGGTTAAAAAAAGGCAAAAAAAGAACTATTAAAAATATTTTTTTCTTCATCTATAACTCTCTTAATTCAAAAAAATTAAAAATAATATAAAAAATTCTACAAATGTAACTATTTTATTTTTTTACCTTCTTCTTCTCTTTTTCTTCTCAGGAAGCTTTTCCTCCTTAACCTTAAATACTCTAAAAGTTTTAATTTTATAGTTAATAATCTTTGATTTTTCTATCCAAATATTTTTAATTTTAGTTTCGTAGTTTTTGATACCCGCTACTGCATTCTGTAGAGAAGAACAATCCCTTTTATGAATACCATTCTCACAAAGAGAAACTGCTAATGTTTTGTCTATGCTAGGATATCCTTTTTTAAGCACATCTTCTTTAACACAATATTCAATCAAATCTATAAAGTCATCTAATTCCTTAATATGACTTCCAACTTGAATTATAAGTCGCGTTTTCGCTGCTTCTTTTTCTTCTTTCTTTAACATCATACTCTTATCCGTGATTTGTGAACTTAACCAGCTAAATCTAGCTTTCATTGCAAAATAAATAGTATTCAAAAACGCATCACTCTTAATTTCTGCTTTAGAAACAAATATTATCAATCTAGCCATCAAAGTTAGCTTCAAGTAATTTTTTAATTTATCTGGATTCAATCTCTTACCATAGAAATCTTTAATAATTTCTAAAAACTTTTTATTCCCTTGTTTATTTTCCTCTAACCATTTCCATAATTCTACTGTAGTATCACCTCGGGAAACCCAACCATTTATCTGTTTCCATATTTTTTCATAAAGTTCCTTATATTCATTAACTTTGTCTATATTCTGTTTTAATATCCCCTCATATTCTTTCTCGCTCGCTTTCTTTGTTTTTATTACTTCTTCTTCTTCTTCCAATAATTTATACAAAATATAAACGGGAATCTCTGTTATCGAACTTAAATCAGCCATTCCCCACATCGCCAAATCTTCTTTTTTTTTCGTTTTCTCTTTTTCTTTAATTTCATTAAAATATTTTTTTATTATTTCATCATCTGAAAGCTTGCCCATTTCACTTATAAAATCCTGCCATGTCATCTCTTGCAAACCTAAAAATATTTCAAATAATTCTCGCCCAGATTTTTTATCACCAATTTTTTCATCAAGAGTGTACAAATTTTTCCAAATATGATACAGAAGCGTATAATAAGCCTTTTTTATATCATTGTTATCATAAAACTTCTCTTCTTTGATCGTGATTAGCTTTTCTATTGCCCCATTCCACCTTTTCCTTATCTCATCATCATTCCCTACAATACTCTTCCACAATTCCTTAAGCTTCTTTTTTTCTTTCAATTGTTCTAACACACATTTTATTCCAAATCTTCCCTCTTTAAAATCATCTGTAATTTCAACATCCTTAGTAAGGAAACCCAAATACTTAGAAGCCAATTCCTTCGCTTCAACTACTTTCGGCAAATCTTCAACATCAACAATTATACCCTTATTAACATCATATTTTTTGGAACCTTCTGTTAATAATTCATTCATAAAACTTTCATACTTTTTTTTGTACTCTGGATTTATAATAAAAAAATATGTAGAAACGTTCGAAGATATCGCCATAAGAAATACATCAAACTCTTTTTTAATTTCTTCATCTCGATAAAATTCTCGCGTCCAAAGTTCTTTTAACCATTTTTCATTGATTTTCATAATTGTAAGAAAATTTTCCCAATCTCCTTTATTTTTAACTATTGGTAATCCTGCTTTTAAATCTTGGAAATCTCTTTTAATTTTTTTCAACCGATCAGAGGATTTTTTTTTCTCTCTTTCTATCTTCTTACGTTCTTCTTCTTTTTTATACTCTTCTTCTGCTTTTCTCTGTCTCTCTTCTTCTTCTAATCTCTTTTGTTCAGCTTCTTTTTTATGCTCTTCTTCTGCTATTCTTTTTTTCTCAACTTCTTCTATTCTCTTTTTCTCAGCTTCTTCTCTTCTTTGTCTCTCTTCTTCTTCTATTCTCTGTCTCTCTTCTTCTTCTTCTTTTTTACGCTCTTCTTCTTCTATTCTCTGTCTCTCAGCTTCTTCTTTACGCTCTTCTTCTAATTTCTTTTTCTCTTCTTCTATTCTTTTCTCTTCTTCTACTTTCTTCTTTTTTTCTTCTTCTAATCTCTCAGCTTCTATTTTCTTTCTCTCTTCTTCCATTTCCTTCATCTCAACTTCTACTTTTCTCTTTTCCTCTAATTTACGCTTTTGCTCTTCTTCTTCTATTTCCTTCTCTTTTGGTAATTCTTCTAACTTTATTTTTCTTTCTTCTTTTTCTTCCTTTTCTTTTTCTTTTTCTTCCTTTTCTTCTTTTCTAATTACAGGAGGCTTAAACTTAGAAACTTCTTTTCCTTTGCTTATTTCAACAACTTTTATAACTACTTGTGTCGTTGCATCTACAAATTTATCTATAATATTTTGACTTATACCTGCGTTTTTTCCAAAATCTTTTAATTTAAAAGCTAACATTTGTACCTTATTAAAATCTTCTTTACTCCCGTATTTTTCTAAAAGAGGAACAAGGTCCATTGCAAAATAAGATAAAACTTTATCTATTTGTTTTTTAGTTTTTCTTCTAAATTTTGTCCTACCTTCAATCCAATTTATTATTATTTCAAAATACTCGGCAAGTTTTCCTTCTTGTATAAATTTCCTTTTATTTTCTTCACTCTTATACATACCTTTATCAATATTTTTTTCTAACTTAGAAAGTATCGGACCAACCGCACGCCCTCTTTTCATAGCATCTAAATTGCTATGACTGAAAATAAAAAATATTGTAAAAATAATAAAAACAGAAAAAATTAATCTTTTAATAAACATAAAAATACCTTTTCATATAAAAAACTAACCATCTACGATTTTTATAAATTTAATAACATTATCTTTTCTGTTTTTTCAAGAATGAAGTTTTTTATTGGTAAGATTCTAGACTTTTCTCCTTTTTTCCTTTATAAAAAATAATCATTAAAGCTTTATCATTTTTCACAAAAAAGGAAATTTGTGACTGAGGTAGTAATTTTAGGAGCAGGCTTAACTGGACTTTCTTGCGCTTATCATTTTGAAAAAAATAATTTTTTTAATTTTAAAGTTTTTGAAAAAAACGATAGAGAAGGAGGACTACTAAAATCATTCAAACAAGATGGTTTTACATTCGATTTTACTGGTCATCTTTTGCATATCAGTGATTCATATTTTCTAAGTTTTCTTGATAATATTTCAAAACTTTCTAACTTCAATCTTGTCACAAGAAATTCTGGAATTTATATCGATAAAAAAATTACACCATACCCATTCCAAACAAATCTTTATGGTTTACCACAAAATATAATTTTGGATTCAATTTATGGCTTTATAAATAGAAAGAAAAGTTTAAGAAATCCAAAAACTTTTAATGAATGGGTTTTAAAATATTTTGGATCTGGGATTGGAAAACATTTTTTCTTTCCATACAACAAAAAACTTTTCGCTTTTGATGTTAAAAAAATAACCCCTTCATGGACTGGACGATTTGTTCCTAAAACAAATTTAAAAACAATTATAAAAAATGCAATATCACCAAAATCACAAAATAATGTAGGATATAATAATAAATTCTACTATCCAAAATCTGGTGGAATTGAATATCTTATAAAAAATTTAAAAAATAAAATTCAAAATAAAATTCATAAAAATCATAATGCCATAAATATAGATTTGATAAACAAAATAATTTATTTTGAAAATGGACATAAAGAAAAATATAAATATCTAATATCAACAATTCCATTAAATATTTTACTAAAAAGTTTAACTGAACCAGCAAATCTTAATTTGCACAAATCACATTCAAAACTTTTGTGCAATTCTGTTTTAAATTTTAATTTAGGATTTAATGTGGAAAAACTTACAAAAAAACACTGGATTTATTTTCCACAAAAAGAATATCCTTTTTACCGAATAGGTTTTTGGAATAACGTAAGCCCAACCTCTGTTCAAAAAAGCTGTACTGCAATTTATGGAGAAGTCTCTTATTTACCAGAACAAAAAACAGAAAAACAAATAAAAAATCTTACTGAAAAATCAATAAATAAAACATTAAAAAATCTTAAACTAAAAACGTCAAATGTAATCACAAAAAAAATATTACATCTACCTCATGCATATGTAATTTACAATTTTTGGAGAGAAAAAAATTTAAAAAGTTTATTAGAAAAATTAAAAGATTTATCAATTCATTCTACTGGCCGCTATGGTGAATGGAAATATTCTAGTATGCAAGAAGCCGTTTTAGACGGAAAAAAAGTTGTTGAAAATATGCTTTGCAAATTAAATTTTAAAAAACAACACAATAGAATTTATAGGAGTCAAAAGGGTAATGAAAACAATATCAAAATTTTACAATAACAAAAAAGTTCTTGTAACAGGTGGAGCAGGTTTTATAGGATCACATATCGTAGAAGAATTGGTAAAAATAGGAGCTAAAGTAAAAGTTTTAGATGATTTGAGTAGTGGTAATATCAACAATCTTAAAAATGTATTTTCTCACATAAATCTAATTTATGGAAACGTAATCAATCCTTTTACATGTTTTAATGCAACAAAAGATGTTCAAATTGTTTTCCATCTTGCTGCATTAGTTTCTGTTTCTAACTCTACAAAAAATCCAAAACTATGCAAAAAAATTAATGTTATTGGCACAAAAAATCTTCTTGAAGGTTGCATAAAAAATAATGTTAAAACATTTATCTTATCATCTTCAGCTGCAGTCTATGGTAATCGAAATGAAATATGTGTTGAAACAGATAATACAAATCCACTCTCTCCTTATGCTCAAAGTAAGTTAGATTCAGAAAAATTGTGTATTCAAAGTCATAAAAATTATGGATTAAATACAGCAGCTTTAAGATATTTTAACGTTTACGGTAATCGGCAAGACCCAAATGGAGAATATGCTGCAGTTATTGCAAAATTTACTCATAATTTAAAAAATAAAAAACCTTTATTCATTTTTGGAGATGGAAAACAGACAAGAGATTTTATTCATATCTCAAAAGTTGTTCAAGCAAATTTAAAAATAGCAACCTATAACAATTTAAAAGGAGAAATTTTTAATATAGCTTCAGGAAAAAGCATCAATCTTTTTGAACTAATAAAACAACTAGAAAAAAATGTTAACGCAAAAAAAATAGATCTTATTTTTAAATCAAAAAGACCTGGTGATATTCAAAATTCTATAGCAAATTGTGAAAAGTATAAAAAATTTATTCAAGCCATTAATTAAATATTTTATTTTCCTGATATAATTCTTCTTTTTTTCTGCTTTTTTAAGCATATTAATAATCAATATTTTCAAAAAAATATAGTCTTGAAATTTACAATTAATCTCAAAATTGACACTTTTTACTTAAATTTTAAACTTAATTTCAATAGAAACAGAGTATATATTGCCGAAGTGGCGAAATTGGTAGACGCGCTAGATTCAGGGTCTAGTCTACGAAAGTGGATGGGGGTTCAAATCCCCCCTTCGGCACCAAAAAATAACAAAAAAAACCATTTTTTAACAAAATCTAAGTTTTTACTTTAAAAATGCCCACTTTGAAGGTATAATCTAAATAGAATTTGAGTGTTAAGGGCTAAAGTTATATTCATAATTAATATAAAAAACTATGAACAAAAAATGTTATTACGAAATCTTGGGAGTACAAAAAACAGCTTCCAATGATGAAATAAAAAAATCATATAGAAAACTTGCATTAAAATATCATCCTGACAAAAATCCTGATGATAAAAATGCTGAAGAAAAATTTAAAGAGGCATCAGAAGCGTATGGTGTGCTTTCTGATGGTGATAAAAGAAAAAAGTATGATCAATTCGGTCATTCAGGAATGCAGGGAGGTTTTGACTACCAAGAATTTAGTGATCTTGGCGATATTTTTTCAAGCTTTGGAGACGTTTTCTCAGATCTTTTCGGTAATAGAAGAACTAGAAAAACACATAAAACTGGATTAACACCGCAAAGAGGCCATGATCTTGTACAAAATATACAAATAACGCTCAAAGAATCATATCTAGGTTGCAAAAAAGATTTACTAATTTATCACTATTCAAAATGTGAAACTTGCCATGGACAAGGAACAAAACCTGGAACAAAACCAGAAAAATGTACTCAATGTAAAGGCTCTGGAAAGATGTATTTTAGCCAAGGATTTTTCTCTTTTGCTCAAAGTTGTTCTACATGCTCAGGGGAAGGGTTTAAAATTACATATCCATGCCAAGATTGTAATGGTCAATCAAGAATACAAAAACGAGATAAATTTACAATCTCAATCCCCGCAGGAATAGAAAATAGTTCAGAATTACGAGTAAGAGATAAAGGTGATTCAGGAATTTATGGTGGAAGCAATGGCGATCTTTATTTGAGAGTTAGCGTCCTTGAAAATAACAAATTCTGGAGACAAGGAAATGATCTTTTATCAACCTTAAATTTAACCTATCCACAATTAGTGCTAGGATGTAAGGTTGAAATAGAAAATATAGATAAACAAAAAATTAATATAAAAATCCCTAAAGGATGCCCTGTTGGAAAAAAGATTTTAATAATAGGAAAAGGATTTGAAACAACAAGAAGTTATGGAAAAGGAAATCTAGTTATCATAACCGAATGTAATATTCCAAAAAAACTTGATACCGAAACAAAAGAATCTCTTTTAAATTATGCAAAAAAACTTGGAAACCAGACAGGTGGAATTTCTGGATTTTTTAAAAAATTTTTAGGTTAAAATTATTAAAATTATCTGAAATTTAATCGCAAATAATTCTCAAAACTTCTTCAATTGAAACAATTCCATTTTTTACTTTATCAATTGCATCTTTCAAAAGAACAATCATTCCATCCTTAATAGCATGATTACAAATTTGAGATGTTGAAGCCTTTTTAGATATCAGATCACGAATACCATCATTAATCGTCAATAATTCAAATACTCCAGTACGTCCTTTATGCCCAAGATTAAAGCAATTATCACATCCATTTGGTTTAAAAACTTTTTTTATAGGAAAGGTTTTTTCTTTTAACTTAAGCTGTTCTGCTTGCCCAAATTCTACCTCTTCTTTACAATGCTTACAAAGTTTTCTAACAAGACGTTGCGCCAAAATTGCACAAACTGATGCATTAATCAAAAATGGTTCCACACCCATATCAATCAACCTTGTAATTGCAGAAGCAGAATCATTAGTATGTAATGTGCTCAAAACCAAATGGCCTGTAAGCGCAGCCTCTATTGCAATCTGAGCTGTCTGCCGATCACGGATCTCCCCAACCATAACAATATCAGGATCTTGCCTTAAAATTGAACGTAGACCTTTTTGAAAAGTAAATCCTGCTTTTGGATTAATCTGGCTCTGAGTAATTCCACTCAAATCATATTCAACTGGATCCTCCATTGTAACAATATTTCTAGATGCTTCATTCAATTTTGAAAGTATCGCATAAAGAGTTGTTGTTTTTCCAGAACCCGTTGGTCCTGTTACTAAAAAAAATCCGTGTGGTCTTCTAATAATCCCATTAATCTCATCTAAAACTTTAGGATTAAAACCTAACGATTCTAACTCAAGACAATTTTTTTCTCGATCCAAAATTCTAATAACCATCTTTTCGCCATAAATTGACGGAAAGGTAGAAAATCGTAAATCAACAGGTTCACTACCAGAAACTTTCACTCTTAACTTACCATCCTGCGGAATACGCTTTTCAGAAATATCAAGAGAAGAAAGAATTTTTAACCGTGATAAAACAGCAAGCCTGTTATCAAAATCAATAGAATTTTGATCATATAACATTCCATCAACTCTGTATCTAACTCGCATTTTATTATTGTTCTGTTCCAAATGAATATCTGAAGCACCAATATTTATTGCAGAATATAAAATGGCATCAACTAATGATACAATTGTATCATCAGTGATGCCTCTTTTTATTTTTTCTTCTTTACTTAAAAGATCATAAATAAAATCTTTTTTAAACCCCTGTGCCCCCATAAAATTTTATCCTAATTTATAACCTATCAAAAATCCAACAAGTGAAGAAACAAAAATAAGAAGATTGTCTTTTATCCAATCAAATGTCGCATTTAATATGCCCCCAATATCCGCAGTAGGTTCAAATCCTAAAAGAACATTAAGAGACTGCCAATTAATTTCTAAAACTTTATTATATTCTAAAAATAAAATTATAAGAACTGTGGCTAATAATGAGAAAAAAACAAATTTAAAGTATTTTTTGAATAAAAATCCAACCGCAAACCCTACTCCAAAATGGATTGCAGCTTGAACAGCTTCAGCTGATGTTCCACCAACACTCTCAGCCCAAACTTTTATATTTACACTTTCCCAAAGGCCTTTTAGCCAATCAATAAATAATGAAAAAGTATTTGAAAGCTCCATATCTTCTACCCTCCCATCCCAATTAAGGGATAAAAAATTAAAAACTATAAGATTTAAAAACCTTCTAAATTTTAAAATATCAAATATCACTACAAAATTGCCAGTAGAATAAAAAAAGAAAAAATATTGCTTAATCAAAAAAAATAATTAAAATCGAAAACGGCAGGAATTTATATTTTCCTGCCGTTAAAAAATTAATTTTATCTTTTATTACTTGACCAAAGATTTTAATTTTTTTCCTGCTTTGAACTTTGGAACCTTTTTTGCAGGAATATTCATCTTTTTTCCTGTAGCAGGATTTATTCCAACTCTTGCTTTTCTTTTCATAACAGAAAAAGTTCCAAATCCTGTCAAAACTACAGATTGGCCCTTTTTTAGTGACTTTTCAACAGTTTTTATAAAAGATTCTAATGAATCTTTGCAAGCTGTTTTAGGCATTTTGGTATCTTTTGCCATTTGCTCAATCAAATCGGCTTTGTTCATAAAAGACTCCTAAACTTAACCCAGATTTATATCTGGAATTATCCACAAATAAAACATACAGCACAAACATTAGGTAGGCACATGTTTGAGAATCATGCATCTAATCTTTTTTGTCAAGTAATCTTTTGTAGAAAAACTCTTTCAATATTTATTTTTGAAAACTAAATAATATATCAAATAAAAAAATAAATATTGAAAGAAAAAATGGTGCCGAGGGCCGGACTCGAACCGGCACAGGTATAATTACCCGAGGGATTTTAAGTCCCTTGCGTCTACCAATTCCGCCACCCCGGCAACATATTTCATTTTGAACTTTCAAGAAAAACGTATGTTAAAAAATGGAGGCGGCACCCGGAATTGAACCGGGGATCGCGGTTTTGCAGACCGCTGCCTTACCACTTGGCTATGCCGCCATAAAAATCTTTTGGCTTTTAAACTATATCAAAGAACCAAGCATATTTGCAACACCAACATTTTTTATTTTAAGATATACAAAAGTACCAATAATGTCATCTCCACCTTCAAATAAAACTCTAATGTTTCCTTGAGTCCTTGCTAAGAGTTTATCATTTGCTAAACGTTTTTCAACTAAACATTTTAATGTCTTACCAACATTTAAAAAATTTAGATCCTTGCTAATTTGACGTTGCATTTCTTGCAATGCCTCTAACCTCTTCAATTTTACTTTTTTTGGACAATCATCTTTTAGCAAAGCAGCTCTTGTATATTTGCGAGGAGAATAAATAAAAGAAAAAACATTATAAAATTTTACTTCTTTTAAAACTTTACATGTCTGTAAATAATCTTGTTCTGTTTCTCCAGGAAACCCAACTATAACGTCTGTAGAAATTGTTGCCTCTGACAAAATATCTTTTATCCAGCCAATCTGCTCTAGATACTGTTCAACTGTATATATCCTATTCATAACTCTTAAAATTTTATTCGAACCTGATTGTATTGGATAGTGTACAAACCCACAAAGTTTATCTTTATTATCAGCCATAACATGCAAAACATCTTTTGTCATATCTTTAGGATGAGAACTTACAAATCTAACCCAAAAATCACCATCAATTTTCGCAACATCATTTAATAATTTAGCAAAACCTTTACCACTTTGTGGATCTTTATATGAATTTACATTTTGCCCCAAAAGCATTATTTCTTTTGCTCCACTAGCAACATCTTGTTCAACTCTTTTTAAAATTTCATTTGCTGGATAACTTTTTTCTCGGCCCCTAGTAAATGGAACAATACAATAACTACAATAGTTGTTACAACCAGTCATAATATTTATAAAAGACTTCTTTAATTCATTGTTACTATTTTTAAAACCTCCCATATATAAATTTGAAAAGTTTTGTTTGCTCAAAATCAAATCTTCGTTTTGTTCAAAAAATTCATCTGAAATTTTATAATAAATCTTTTTTTCCACATTAAGTTTTAAAACCAAATCTATAATGTAATTTTTTAAAAGGCTTGAATCTTCTTTTACTCCAAAAACAAAATCTACTAGTCCAAAACGAGAAAAAATCTCTTTTTTCCGATAACTTGCAACACAACCTATAACGCCTATTTTTAAATATGGTTTTAAATTTTTAAATTTTACAAAACTACCAAGATAAGAAAAAAATTTTTCTTCAGCCCTTTCTCTAATGGCACATGTATTGATAAAAATCAAATCTGCATCTTTTTCATTTGAAACCTGTTTTGCCCCAAGCTGCATAAGATAATTTGACAACGCCTGAGAATCTGCAACATTTGCCTGACAACCATAAGTTTTTATAAAAAAATTAATCATAAGAACTGCTAAATATTAATTTATTATTTAATTTCATTCGTATTACAAGATACTTTTTATCATATTTTTTAGTATAAACAAAGCCAAAAAACGAGCAAATAGTTGGCATAAAACCTAAAAAGCTGTAAAATTATCTATCAATAAACATTTTTTAATAATAAAGAAAGGAAGCAATGGCAATTCAAGCAGGTTTGGTTGGACTACCAAATGTTGGAAAATCAACACTTTTCAATGCACTAACCAAATCTAGCGTTCCTGCAGAAAATTATCCATTTTGTACAATAGACCCACATGTTGCAATAACACCTGTTAACGATCATCGCCTTGATAACCTAATCAAAATATTTAACTCAAAAAAAAGAGTATCTGCAACAGTGCAATTTTCCGACATAGCTGGCCTTGTAAAAGGTGCTGCAACCGGCGAAGGACTAGGAAATCAATTTTTAGGTCACATAATAGATGTTGATCTAATTCTGCATGTTATTCGTTGCTTTGAAAATGATGATATTACACATGTTTCCCAAAAAATTGATCCTTTAGAAGATTTTGAGATTGTATGCGCCGAACTTATGCTAAAAGATCTTGAATCTATAGAAAAAAGAGAAGTAAAAGTTTTAAATATTTTAAAAACATCAAAAAATAAAAATCTATCTTCACAACAAATCAATGAATTAGAAAAAGAAAAAAAGTTAATTGAGGAAGTAAAAATTGCAATTCAGGAAGGTAATTTAGATAAAATTTATGCTATAGTAAAAAAATATAAAAAAGAAAATATTAAAACAATTTCTCTTTTATCAGCAAAAAATTATCTTATCATTGCAAATTTTTCTGAAGAAGATTTTCAAGGGAAAAAATATCTTAATAATATAAATTATAAAAATCTTATAAAAAAATTTGGTCAAGATAAAGTTATCCCAGTTTCTGCAAAAATTGAATCCGAAATTTCACAGCTTAAAGATGAAGAAAAAAAAGAAATGTTGGAATCATTAGAAATAACAGAAAGTGGTCTTGATAATATTATAAAAAAAACTTACGAAAGCCTTGGACTTATAACATTTTTTACAGCAGGTCCTACGGAAGCTCATGCTTGGAGCATTAAAAAAAATACAAATGTTGTACAAGCAGCAGGAACAATTCATTCTGATATGGAGCGTGGTTTCATCTGCGCCCAAATTTATAACTGTAAGGATATTTTCGAATTAAGAAATGAACCTGCATTAAAAAATGCAGGAAAAATTAGAACTGAAGGAAAAGATTATATTGTTCAAAATGGAGACGTTTTATTAATCAGATTTAATGTCTAAATTTTAAAATAAATATTAATTTTAAATTCTATAAATTATAAACCAGTTGGAATATCAACAAAAACAGTATCTACTTTAAATTCATCTTTTACTATTTCTGATAGAGCTTTTACTCCTAAAGTCTCTGTTGCATGATGACCTGCAAAAATAATATTGATTCCAATATCTTTTGCTAAATGATACATCTCTGTAGCATCCCCAGTTAGATACAAATCAACACCAAGCTCAATAGCCTCATTCAAAAATTTATAATTTGCTCCACCTCCAGAACAAACTGCAATTGTAGAAATTTTTTCTTTTCCAAAATTAAGAACTTTACATGAAGAACCAATTTTTTCTTCCAAAACAGATCTAATTTGACTAACTGTTTTTGGATCTTTTGTCTTTCCAATAAAACTTATAAATTCTCCATAGAAATAACAAAATTCTTTATCTTTTTTAAAACCAAGAAGATTTAACAACTGAGCATTGTTTCCAGATTCAGGATGAGCATCTAATGGAAGATGACTTGCATACAAAGAAATTTCATTTTTCAAAAGAAAATCTAAGCGATTTTTTGTATAATCTACTGTACTTGGATTAGCACCCTTCCAAAACATTCCATGGTGGACAACAATCATATCAACATTTAATTCCTTTGCTTTTTGAAATGTTTTAATACCAGCATCAACAGCAAAAAGAATTTTTTCAATCTGTTTCCTACCTTCAACCTGTAAGCCATTCCATGAATCATCTTTATTCTTAAACTTTTCTATATTCAAATATTTATTCAAAAAAGAAACAATTTCTTTCAACTCAATCATTCAGTTTCTCCCACATTTTAAATTTTTCCTCAATTTCTTTTTTCAAAATTTTTATTTTCGAATATACATCATCATATTCTTTAGTCCCATATCTTAAACTTGCAAGCTTTTCTGAAAATATCGATATCTCAATTTCTATTTTTTCAATTCTAGTTTCAATATTTCTTATCTTTTTTCTGTACTCATATAATTGTTTATTTGTTTTTTTATTAGATTCTTTTTGCCCTTTTTTTAATTTTTGAGGTTGCTTTTTAACAGGTTTTTCTTGTTCAAGTTTTTGAAGTAAAAAAGAATCATAATTTCCACAATATTTAAAAATACCATTTGGTCTTAATTCTAAAATATGCGTTGAAAGTTCATTCAAAAAATCACGGTCGTGAGAAACAAATAAAATTGTACCAGTAAACTGTTTTAAAACATTAAGCAAAACCTCTTTCGATTCTAAATCCAAGTGATTTGTAGGTTCATCTAAAATCAAAAAATTTGCATCTTGAAGCAAAACTTTTACCATTGCAACCCGATTTTTCTCTCCACCACTCAAAACATTAATTTTTTTATAAACATCATCGCCTTCAAACAAAAATGCTCCAAGTACGCTTCTTACTCTACATCTTTGTTCCGATGAGGAACATGAATTTTCAACTTCATTCAAAATATCATTATCAAGATTTAGTGATCTGTTTTGGTCTTGCTCAAATATAACAGTTTCAACGTTATAACCCAATTCTACGGACCCACTTTTTAATTTATACTTTCCACAGATTACATCTAAAAGAGTAGTTTTTCCTGTCCCATTTGGAGCAATAATTGCAACCTTCTGTCCTCGTTCTATCTCAAAATTAACCTCTTTAAAAATTTGTTTTGAATCAAAAGAAAAAGCCAAATCTTTAACATTTAAAACTACCCGTCCAGACCGTTTAATATTCGAAAAATTAAATTTTACAATTTTCTGTTTTTTACCAAATCTTACAGGTTCAATTTTTTGCAAAGATTTTATGATACTTTGTACCATTTTTGCTTTTGTAGCCTTTGCTCTAAATCTTTCTACAACTTTTTGCTGTTTTTTAATAAACTTTTGTTGCTCTATATATTTTTTCTCCAAAAGTCTATTTCTTTCTTCTTTTTGCTTTAAATATTCAGAATAATTCCCTCTATAAACATTTAACATTCCTAGAGCAACCTCAAAAATATAATCACAAAGATGATCCAAAAAATATTTATCATGGCAAACAAGAACAAATCCAAAATCAGAATCTTTTAAAAAATTTAAAAACCAATCTTTTGCAACTAAATCTAAGTGATTTGTAGGTTCATCAAAAAGATAAAAATCTGCTTTTTGTAACAAAAGTTTTGCCAATACAAGCCTCATTTTCCAACCAACACTCAAAGTTTCTACTGACTTTTCAAACTGATTCTGTTCAAAACCTAATCCCAGTAAAACTTTTTTAGCCTCTGCAAGTTTTCTTTCATAATCTAAATCCAACAATTTTTGCTGCAATATAGAATATCTTTCTACATCAAAACTTTTCTCAATTGTACACAGCTCTTTTTTAATTTTTACAAGATCATCAAATGCTTCCAACGCCTCATTTAAAACAGATTGCGTTGACATAAGAACTACATGCTGTGGCATATACGCAATTTTACAATCCTTTTGCAACAAAATTTTTCCAGAATCAATATCATGATTGCCACCAATAACATTCAATAACGTAGTTTTTCCAGAGCCATTACGCCCAACAAGACCAATACGTTGGCCTTTATTAATATTAAAAGAAATATTATCAAAAATTATCTGTTGGCCAAACCCAAGAGAAACATCTTTTGCACTTAACATTTTTATATTCCAATTCTTCGTTTCTTTAAATTTTTCTGAGATACAAAAAATCTTTTTTTGCTATCAATACCTATCTTTTGAATAAGATGATAAAAAAACTCTCTATCAGGACCTTTCACAACAGCCTGCTCATGAGATTCATATAGAACAACAGGATATCCACGCCCCTTTAATGATTGGTCCAGTACAGTATCACAAATCAAATCTAAATATTTTCTGTTTTGCACGATCCATTTTAAAGTCTCTATTCTAACAATTTCTTCACCAATGTTAAAATAAAAAAAACATGGTTTTAAATGATCAGGATACTCTTTTACAATTTTTGAATTACTATAAAAAATTGTTGAACGTTCAAAAGTCTTTAAAAATGATCTTACTATTTGCGTATCAACTAAAGCATCAACAGCTTTACATGGAAAATCATGATACTTTGAATGACAAGAAATACAATCTGCGTAATCAAATTTACATAATCCCAACTTTATCAGATTTATAATCTCCTTGCTCTTCGGAAAACTTATATAACCACAAAGCAATATTTCATTTTTATAAAATTTATCTAAACATGAAAGATAACTTTTTAAAAAATGCCTCTTTACTTCAAACTGTTTTCCCTCTAAAAACCAAAAAATCAAACTTCCATCAACAAAGCAAACAGGATTTTTATCTTTATACTCAATTGCTTTTTGATGCAAAAACATTAATTCCAATTCTTCTCTTTTCAAATCCACAAGATCACGACTAAATAAAATTTTTTCATCATAATCAATTATATCTTGAATCAAAAAAACTTGTGGGTATGAAAAAAGTTTAACCCTCTCTGTTTTTGAAAACAATCTATGATAATCAATAAAACACCCACCGGAATTTATTAAAAAACAATTTGCTCCACTAACATGCCTATCAGGATAAATTTGAGAACCATCAACCGCTAAAACCGAATATTCTTTCAAATTACTATTTACCCGAAAAGAATCAAGCAAATTCCCATCCCAAAAAGGTACCAGAAATGAGCTATTGGAATTTTTTACTCTTAATAAAAAATCAGAATCCTGTGCAATTTCTTGTAACTTTTTTTGCGCTAAATAATTCTGATCTTTTAAATCTGGAAAAATTTTTTCTATTAAAGCTGATATCTGAGAGATAACTTTATTACGATCTAACATATCTTCTCTTCTTATAATAAAAATTAAGAATTATTTTTATACAAAACAAACTGTAATAAAAAAATTAAATAAAATAAAATCCCTTTCAGATCTGCATATAATATCTGAGAAGGTAATTTTAAAATTAATGCCGCAAAACCCTCAAAAGAATATGCCAATAAAACTATCAGCACAAAATATAAGCTAAATCCTTTAATTGACTTTTTCATATATATTTTAAAAATTTGAGGAAATTTTTTAAAAAAGCTTATTCCTATTGGTAACCATCCTAAAAAATAACCCCATGTTAGATTATAATTAGTTACATAAAAAATAAGAATTAATACCAAAAAAAAATTTATAAAATAAATAAATAAAAACTTATTATTTTTATGATTAGTATAATAAAAATATCGTTGAAAAATTAAAACCAAAATAAGAAAAAAATATAACGGATTAAAAATTTTATATACCAAAGGAAGCTTAGTCGAAAAAGTAAATCCAACATAACAAGCTTGACTATTCAAAAGCCCTAAAAGGAACAGATCACTTAATCCACTAGTTGTTTTCAATTTGAAATTAAGAAAAATCTGTGGAACAAAACTCGACAAAAAAATAATACCTGATATCCATACTGCAACATTTGCAACAATATTTGGTTGTTTAATCATAGTAAGAAGATATAATAATCAAAAAATATTTAAATAAAGATCTTTGTGATAAACTAATTTATCTTTTATAATTTTATATTAACATTTTAACGAAAGGAAAACAATGAAAAGATTCATTATTACAGGAGTATTTGCATCAATCTTGGCATTAAATTTAAATATAACTAGTTATTCAATGTCAACACCAGAAACAAATTTAGGCACAATAATTGGAAAACATTTAGCTCAAACAGCCATTGATAAATACCCAAATGAAATAAAAAATATTTATTTAGAATCATCAAAGTTTATTATGGAATTATTTCCTATTTACAAAAAGCTATTAAATTTTTCCGAAAAACAAAATTCAAATTATAACAAAATTGAAAATGAAATAAATAAAATGAATTTTTTAACAGCTTTGATAGGAATAAATGAATTAATTTTGTCTCATCTAAAAATGATAGCAAAAGAAATAGATGAAGAAAAATTTAAAGTTAAAATTAAAGATCTCTTCAACAAATTAGCCATAAATTTTAATAAAATGGAAATACCTTTTTCAATCAAAAATTTTAAACTTGAACAATCAGCTGAAATAGATTTAGAAACCATTCCCTTTTATAATAAAAGTATTATAAAGATAATAATTAATCTAAAAGGATTTATTAAAGAATTTTCTTATGTAGAAAATACAGAAAGAAATATTATTAATAGAAAATGTCATTTGAAGCTAGAAAATGATCGAGAAATAAATTTTGATACAAGCTATCTTCCATTTATAATACAATCTTTTATAAATGAAATAAAATCTTTTATAGAAAATAACAGATAAAAAATTAACTATAAAAAAGGGCTCAGATTAAAACATTAATCTGAGCCCTTTTTTATTTATATTCAGAATACTTCCAAAACTGAACACAAAATATTGAATAGATTATAAGGCCACGTAATGCGATCAATAACGATTGAATTGGCCAATTTAAAACAAAAGCTATTATAAACTCAATAAGATTCCCTACAGCAATCATTGAAACAAGTAAAAAACTAAATCCCTTAACTGATTTAGTCTGGTATATTTTAAATACTTGAGGCAACTGATAAACAGACCATATCACCATAGCAACCCATCCGGCACACATTCCAACAATCTTTGGAGAATTCAAGAAAATAAATATTGCTGTAATAATAATTAATAAACCAATAAAATAAAGCTTTAAAGATCCAAAACAAATTTGAATATCTCTATAAAAAAATCGCTGAAAAACTATCAATGCAACAGCAAGAAGGGCAAATGGACCCATTATTCGGTAAACAACAGGAAAATTTAATCCATATACATAAAAAATATGCGCTGCATAACCAGAAAAATATCCCAAAATATACAAATCACTCAATCCACTAGTTGTTTTCATTTTATAATTAAGAAATAATTGTGGCAAAAGAGCTCCTAAATAAGAAATGTTAATAAACCACATAAAAAATGTTATCAAAAAATTTGGTTCCATAATAATTCCCCCGATCAAGAAATTTTCAATTCCATTCCGTTATTAATTTACATTGAAATAAAGTATAAAAACAAGAATTAAGATACAAAAAATGCAAATTTATACCACAAAATCATCATCTTTTGCTAATAAAATCAAATTTAGATATAAAATTTGAAATAAATGAATAAACCTTTCATAAATAAAAATTAATTATATAGATTAATAAAAGGATTAAAAATGAATAAAAAACATTTTATACTATTTATAATATTAACCATAATTACTAATCATCTTTTTTGTATGAAATTACCTCCGATAAATAAAAAACGTTCTAATGAAAGTTCAAAATCATCTTCTTCAAAAAGCTCAAATCAATCTTGTTACTTTCCTCCAATTCATAAAAAGAAAAAAAATATTTCAAATGAATTATATGAATTATTAAAAAATACAAATACTAATCTTGCCAATGCTTTTAGTTATTTTTGTAATAATAACAAAAAAGCATCAAATCAAATGATACAAAAATACATAAATAATATAAAAATAAAGAAAACAAGACTTAAAAATTATATTAATTCTAAACTAAGTGAAAAAAATCAAATAAAATTAAATTTTTTCTTTGAAATTTATCCTGAATTAGATCTAATGAGATCTTGTGAATGTTTTAAAAGAAAAGAGTTTAATGATTCAATTCGTTATTGCTTAAAATCTTTATCACAATACTATTCTGAAATTTGGGCAATGTGTCCAATATGGTATTTTTGTTATAATGATACTAAATATTCAATGAATTATTATTCACTTACAAACTTAATACAAAAAATAAATATTGCTGAAAACTTATATAACAAAATTATAAATTTTATAAACTCTCCCTGCTTCCCTAAAATAAAATATGAAAAACAATATCAAATAACACCAATAAAAAACTATAATTCACATAAAAAATACAGTTCTATAGTAAATATGTTTTCTAATTTTTTAGATTCAAATATAATTAAAAAACCTAATCAATGGTTATTTAAAAATGATTATTTTCAAAAAGCAAAAAAATACTTTTTGGAATCATATAATTTTTATATTTATCCTTCTAAATATTTTATTCAAATTCACCAAACCAAAAATGTTATTTACCACAACAAACTAAAAACTTACCAAGAAGCCTTAAAAAGCTGCATTTATTCTTTACATAATTCCTCTTTGGGAATAACAACTGATTACGACAATTTGCATAAATATTATTACCATTTTATACTTCTTTTTAATAAAGAAATTACTTATTATAAACAAAATGATCCTGATTATTATTTTAAAATAATAAATTATTATCCAGACAAAATACAAAAATGCATTAACAACATAAAAAGTTTAAAAATTTTGCTTGTAAAAACTAATCAATTGAAGCAACATATTGAAAAATCAATTAATCATATACAAACTCAAATAAGAAAAATTCACTTTGATAGTTATTAAAAAACATAAAATATAAAACAAACAAGATATTTAACATTATCTTTTATCTATATTGTAATTTAAAATAAAATCTACAAACAGTCGCACTCCTGCACCAGTTGCACCCTTTCCTAAATAACTTATTGATGGAATACTATCTGCAGTCCCAGCAATATCAAGATGCGCCCATTTTGTTTTTTCTACAAAATTACTTAAAAACCAAGCAGCCGTAATCGTTCCAGCTTTATATTCTGGTAATCCAATATTTGAAATATCAGCAACATTAGATTCTACAGCTTTTTTAAAATCATCATCCAATGGAAGAGGCCAAACTCTATCTCCACTTACAAGACTAATAGCCTGCAATTTTGTGCCAATCTCTTCATTTTTAGTCAAAAGCGCAGTAAAAAAGTGACCTAAAGCAGAAAGACATGCCCCCGTCAATGTAGCAATATCTAAAATTACATCTGGCTTATAAAATTTTTCTGCATAACAAAGTGCATCCGCCAAAATTAATCTTCCTTCAGCATCTGTATTTTTAATTTCTGCAGTTTTTCCATTCATAAAAGTTATAATATCATTCAGCTTACACGATTTACCACTTGGCATATTTTCTACAAGTGGAGTTATTCCTACAACATTAACTTGTGGTTTTATCTGGCCAATTGCACTCATCGTTGCAATTACTGCTGCGGCACCAGACATATCAAACTTCATACCTTCCATACAGGCAGAAGGTTTAAGACTTAACCCTCCAGAATCAAAAGTTACTCCTTTTCCAACTAATGCAATTGTAGGTGCATCTTTTTTTAATGATTTATATTCAATTACAACAAATTTTCCTTCTTCTTCTGACCCAGCATCAACAGATAAAAATCCACCCATACCTAATTCTTTTGCTTTTTCGGCTCCAAAAACTGTACATTCTAAATCATTTTTATCAGCAATTTTTTTTGCCTCATTTCCTAAAGAAGTAGGGGTCATATAATTCGCTGGCATATCAGAAAGATACCTTGCAAAATTTGTAGCATTCCCTATGATTTGTCCTTCTTTCAGGCTAATAGCAAATGGTTGAGATTCATCCGAACCAACATCCATTAAAAGTTGTATTTTAATATCTTCTTTTTTATCACTTTTAAATTTTGTAAATTCATATTCAGCCAAAAGTGATGTGATAACTATCTGTCTTACAAGTTTAGGTTTTATTAACCCAAAAGATTTTTCATCTGGAACAGATAAAACTGCATTCTCAATTTTTAATTTTTTTAAAAGCTTTACTGATGTCCCAACCGCTCTTCTAAAATTCTCAAGTTCAATATTCCATCTGTTTTTAAGTTTTCCGATTCCTACAAATACTAACTGAATCAAAGATTTATCTTTTGTTGCTGTAAGAACAAAAGATTGACCAATCTTTCCTTCAAATTTATGTTTTTTAAAAATCTCTTTTAAATTTGAATAAAAATCTTTCTCAACTTTTTCAAAATCTTCTTTTTTTCCAACAAGCTCTATCCCTTCTTTCAAGAAAAAAATATAGCCTTCAACATTATTATCCCAAAACTTTTTCTCACTAATCTGAATATCTATCATATCTTTTCCTCCACTTTAAATTTTTCTAAACCATTCTGCAAAACATTTAGGCAAAGCAAGGCACATTTTAAACGTATAGGCCCCAACTGTATACCAAGTAATTTTAAAATATAATCTTTTTTCATAGCCAAAACTTCTTCTACACGTTTTCCAATACAATTTTCAGTCAATATCGACGTAGCTGCAATACTAATTACACAACCAGAACCATCAAATCCTAAATCTTTAATTTTCAAAATTCCAAATTCATCTTTTTCTATATTTCCAGAAATAGAAATACTATCTCCACAAGAAAGATTATGTATGTTACTAGAAAAATCAGAATTATCTATATTTTTCTTGTTACGTGGATTTTTAAAATGATCTATCAACTCTTCTTTATACAAATTTGTGTCCCTTTTTGAAGCCTCATTCAAATTACAACCCTTACAATAATATCTGGGATCTTTCATCACTACTTTCCCTACTTTCCTTACTTTCATTTAAAAAAATTTACAGCCCCTCTAAATTCTTTTAAAAAATTCTCAACATCTTGATGTGTATTATACAGATAAAAACTTACCCTCAAACTAGACTTAATACCCAAAGCATACGCCAAAGGTTGTGCACAATGATGCCCTGCTCTTACAACTATTTTCTTGGAACTTAAATAAGAACAAAGATCATGAGCATGTATTCCATCAACAGATAAACTTACAAGATGACCATTCTTTTTTAATCTTTCCAAATTTCCATAAATATTAACATCATCTATTTTTTGCAAATTTTCTATAAGATTTTGGCATAAGGATGATTCATGATCTTTCAATTGTTTATAATCAACATTATTATTTATATACTCAACGGCACAATCAAGCCCTATAGCCTGAGCTATAGGAGGAGTTCCAGCTTCATATTTAAACGGAGCCTCTTTCCATTCAAATTTTTCTTCCATAACCAAATAAACCATAGAACCACCAAGCTGGTATGGTTCTAATTTTTCATGAAGCTCCTTTTTAATATACAAAACTCCAACACCAGTTGGACCTAACATTTTATGTCCCGAAAAAGTAAGAAAATCAACATCCAAATCTTTTACATCTATTTTTTCGTGTGGTACAGATTGAGCTGCATCTATCAAAACCTTTGCTCCAACATTATGAGCACTTTTAATCAATTTTTTTAATTGATCACTGCTTTCCCATACATCACTTAAAACATTAGACCTGTGGGTAATTGCCACAATCTTTGTTTTCTCATTTATAAGATCAGGAACATCGATTTTTAAAAAAAACGTCTCTGGATTTAATCTTATAAATTTAAGCTCCGCTCCACTTCGTTTTGCCAAACGCTGCCACGGTAAAATGTTTGAATGATGCTCAACATTGGTAATAATAATTTGATCACCAACTGCAACATTATCAAACCCCCAAGCACTAGCAACAAAATTTATACCCTCGGTTGTACCTTTGGTAAAAATAATCTCTTCAGACTCTGCATTAATAAACTCTGCAATTTTTTTTCTAGCACCCTCATACAGAGTGGTTGCATTTTCACCAAGCTCACTCAAACCACGATGAACATTTGAATTGTATTTTTCATAAAAAGTTGATACCGCTTGTATAACTTGTATTGGCTTATGAGTTGTAGCTCCATTATCCAAATAAATTATCGCATCTTTACGATTTAATATTGGAAAATCGCACTTTAGCTTTTTTGGATCCATGGTAATATCCTTTATTCCCTTTTTTAATTTAAAAATTGAACGCTTTTTGCAAACACAATCAATCTTTACATTTCACAAATAATAGGTTAAATTTTCGTTTTAACCGCCGTATTCAACATAATAACATTATTCACAACTTGCTGCAAAAATAAAACACTCATAAAATAACATGAAAATTTTTAAATTTTTTCTTATAAAAATATTTTTTCTTATTACAACTCAATCAAATGCCAAGCTGCCAATTGTCAAACAAAAACTTGAAAAAAAAAGAAAAGATTACTTTTACATTAAAGAAAGATTAAGATATTACAATCTAATTCCAACCTGTACACCTCCGTCTTATAAATATAAAACAGAAATTCTTTGTGGAACATCTATTGAAAGCTTTAAATTAGATCCAAAAATAGAAAGATTTGCAAAATCCCAAAATCTAAGACTAAATCATTCAATATTTTTTAATCTCAACTTTCTTAAAAAAACAAAAAAGGTACGTCTATACCATTTAAAACCAAAACATTTCAAACAAAATGTAGGACAACTTTTAGATGTAAAAACAGAAGATGGAAAAACAATTTCATGCACATATTTTGATAGAAAAAGTGATAAGCTTTTAATTATAGGAGGAGGATTCACAAATGAACGAGAACTAATGTCACCCTTTATAGATATGTTCATTGATTATGACATTATTCTATTTGACTACCGTGGACATGGATACCACCAAATTAACTTTTTAGATATTTTTTCTGGAAAACTAAATCTAACCAAAATTCTATTTGGCGCTAACACAAAAATATCAATGATTGGAGCAGTTGAAGAAAAAGATGTTTTTGCAGTTGTAGATAATTTAAAAAAAGTAAAAAATTATAAGCAAACAATTGGGTTAGGAATCTGTTATTCTGCTCTTATTTTTGTAAAAGCAGCAACAATAAGACAAAATGAACAAAAAGAAAAACTTTTTGACAAACTTATCCTTGATGGCTGCTGGTTATCATTAGAAAACTTTATAGAAAAATTGATGGAAGATCCAAAAAAAATTTGTTCTCCTCAAAAAGGTGGATGGAAAAATAATTGGATAGTCAAAAAACGATGGTTTCAAAAATCACTGATAAATATTGGACAAAGTCTCTCTTCAACAAAATTCAACAAGATTTCAATTTTAGATTATCTTCCCAAACTTAAAAACATACCAATTTTATATTTCTATGGTAAAGATGATATTGTAATCAATAGGCATGAATTTGAAATAATCTGGAATGCAACAAAAGTTAAAGAAAAAACTGTTGTCGTAACATCAAATCCTCACGTTAACAATCACCTTAAACAAAAAGAATTATATCAAATGATTTGCGATCTTTTTATTGAATTACCACACGAAAAATTTATAAATTGTTTTCAAAACAAAAACAATTTGATTCAACATTATATAGATAAACTTACAAGTAATTTAAAACATTAACCAATCTAAGAAAGTCTTGTTCCGTTTTCAATTTTTTCAGAAACTGTCACAAATCTCATATTACCTTTTTTATCTTTAGCAAATAGCATCATTCCCTGCGATTCTTGTCCCATAATCTTTCTTGGCTTGAGATTTGTAACATAGATTCCTTGTTTTCCAATAAGATCTTTTGGCAAAAAATCTTTTGCAACGCCGGCCAACACTTGACGTTTTCCAATTTTTCCCAAATCAACTTTTAATTTATAAAGTTTTTCAGATCCTTCCACTGAATCACATTCTATAATTGTACCAACATTAAGATGGACTTTTGCAAAATCATCAATAGAAATATACTTTACATCTGCTTTTTCTTCTTCTCCATTAAGTTCTTTTAAATGTGACTCAGGGCGTGAAAAAAGAGATTCTTTTGATTTTTTAAGAATAAATGTTTTGTTCCATTTGTTTTCGCGTAATTCTTTTTCATAATCATTTTTTAAATCAAATTTATGGCCCAAACATTGTAACAACTCTTCCATTTTTTTTGGCATAACAGGCCATATCATTATTCCTACTGCATAAAGAGAATGGCAAATTGAGCTTATAACCTCTTGAAAATATTCTTTGTTTTCTTTTACCAATTTCCATGGTTCTTGAGAGTGAAAAAATGCATTCAACTCAGAAATAAATTTCCAAACATCAGAAATAGCAACATTATAACGATTATGATTCATACCATCCCAAAAGCTACGAAAACTCTCCTCACATTTCTCTTTTAAAAATGCCGTATCCGTTTCTAAAGATTCGATTGGTTCAATTTTTTCAAATCCATTATTGATAGCCAAAGTTAATGTTCTGTTCAAAAGATTTCCTAAATTGTTAGCTAAATCAGATGTGATGTGATTTTCTAACTCCTCTAAAGAAAAATGGCTATCTTCACTTATAGACATGTGGCGTAAAAGAAAATAACGAACAGGCTCAACTCCATACCATTTTGCAAGATTTAAAGGATCCATAACATTAGCCAATGATTTTGACATTTTTTTACCATCAGTAAGAATATAGCCATGAGACAAAAGTTTTTTTGGTAAAGGAAGATCCGCTGCCATTAAAAATGCAGGCCAATAAACAGCGTGAAATCTCAAAATATCCTTACCAATTACATGTATATCTGCAGGCCACCAATACTCAAAATCTTCTGTAAATTTTTTATCCTTTTTTCCAAAACCTACTGCACTAATATAACTTGTAAGAGCATCTGCCCAAACATAAACTGTATGGTTAGGATCAATTGGAAAAGTAATTCCCCATTTAACTTTTTTTCTAGAAATGCTTAAATCACGTAACCCAGATTTTACAAAAGAAATAACCTCATGCAATCTTTCCTTTGGAAATATAAAATCTGAATTTTCTTCATAAAATTTTAATAACCTATCCTCATAAGCAGAAAGCCTAAAAAAATAACTCTCTTCATCTATTTCTTTTAAAGCCCGCTTACATTCAGGGCATAAAAATTTTCCTTTCTCATCTTCTATTGATTCAGAACTTGTTACATATCTTTCACATGGAATACAATAAAGACCTGTATAAAAAGATTTATAAATATCTCCATTTTCTTCCAATTTTTCCAATAACATTAAAACCGATTTTTCATGATCAGCATCTGTAGTTCTTATAAATTTGTCATACTCAATCTCATATTTTTTCCATACATTTTCAAAAAAAGGTACCATTGAATCTACAAAATCTTTTGGCTTAACTCCTGCATTTTTTGCAACTTCAGCAATTTTTTGTCCATGCTCATCGGTTCCTGTTAAAAAGAAAACATCCTTACCACAAATTTTATTCCACCTAGAAACAACATCTGCTATTAGTGTTGAATAAAGTGTTCCTACATGTGGCTTTGCATTAACGTAATAAAGAGGGGTTGTAACATAAAACTTTTTATTATTTTTTTTATTCATTTTTTAACCCTACTTACCATTCCTAAGCCATTTAAAAAATCTATTCCATCTAATTGATTTCGACCAAAAATCTATTGGATGTTTAAGCAACTCAAACAACCAAAAAGATTCTTCGCTATCAACAGAGTAAATGACAAAACTTGCTCGCCCATGTATCAAATCTTCATCTAAAAAACCCCAAAATCTACTATCTCTACTATTTTTTCTACTATCCCCCATAACCCAATACTTTCCATTGGGAACTCTTATTGGACCAAAATTATCTACACTTCTTACAAACTCAAAATTACCTCCCATAAATTGATACGTTGGAGTATATGGCCACTTTAAAATTGGTTTTCCATCATTACCTTTTATAACTTCTTCTTTTTTCATGTTATAAAAAGGTTGCTCTTCAAAACTCTTATCAGGAACATATGTATAATCTACAACTTTAATAATTTTACGTAAAAAAGCAGGAATACCTATTGGGCCTATAGATTCCAAATCAATAAATCCTGTTTCCTTTGCAAGCCTTATCAAAGGATATGAATTCACATAATCCTTTTCATCAAGTTTTTCACCATTACGATAAATGACTGTTTTCCCATTCTCAATTTTACCCTCAATAACATCGCCTGGAACCGCTATAATACGCTTTACCCAATTATCTGGACCTACTGGAAAATCTAAAATCGGAACTGGAAATCCAATATATTTTTGCCACCAATACTTTATAATATTATCTTTTTCATAAATAAATTCAGGATTATCAAAAATTACAAAATCTCCCAATTTTACCTTGTCAAAATAGTAAGCCATCTTGTTACCCCAAATTCTATCCCCAACCAAAATATTAAATTCAGCAGAACCTGTTGGCACATGATAAAGACCAAAAATGTAAGTTCTAAAAACAAAAACAAGAACCGCGGCTATTACTATCGCCTCTATCCATTGACGCCATGCTGGCTTTGTTACTTCTTTAAGTTTTTTATAAGACTTTTTAAAAAGTTTTAATTTTTCTTTTAAAATAAATTTATCTTTTTCTTCTATCTCAGTTTTTGCAAAAATTTCTTTTATCTCTTTTACACAATCATCAGCCTGCTGCAAAAGATTAAAACCTATCTCATGCAATTCCTGTTTTCCTTTATCAAACCATTTTTCTATAATTTTTTTAAAATGTTCTCTTTTTAAACTATATCTTGAATTTAATTTTTCAAATTTATTTTTTAATTCTTTCATATAAAAACCTTACGATAATTTTATACTTGACCATAATTTTTCAATTCTTTTAATACCAATATCATTAGGAACCAAATGTAATCTATCAAACATTTTTTCCTCAGGAAAAAATGATTTATGTTCTAAAATTTTTTTACCAATCTTTTTACAAGATTCCACGTTTACAGGATTGTATCCATATTCCAAACTGTTTTCAAGGCAAACCTCTTTTGATATTAAAAAATCAATAAATTGTAAAGACAAATCGGATTTTTCACTTAAAACGGGAATTGCTAAATTCTCAATAGAAAACACACTTCCCTCTTTTGGTACAACAAAATCAAACTCATCACTAATCTCAAGAATCTTTTGTGCATAAACACTTTCAGTAACAGCCAATGAAACAACCTCTCCCAAAAGATAATATTGTAAACTTCCCAACATATATATTTCTACCCACCTTTTCTGCTCAATCAATAACTCTCTTATCTGCTCCAACTCCTTTTCACTCAGGTTATCAACTTTACCAAAAAGATGAATCGCTGCAAGATAAATTGAATCACGAGGAGCTTGAATCATACAAATTTTATAATCAGATTGAGGCAAAATTTTTTTAGGATCTTTAAATACAAAAGACCAATTCATATCAACATTTAAATCTTCAAGAATTTTAAATTTATTTTTGTTATAAATTATTCCATACAAACTCCAAAAACATGGTACAGAATAATCATTTTTTGGGTCAAAATATTTACCCAAAAATCTCTTGTCTAAATATTTAAAATTTGAAATTTTTGAAATATCTATCTTTTGTAAAAGTTTTTTTGAACGTAATATGTCAACGGCAAAATCTGAAACTGTAATCAGATCATAACCTTTTCCCTTGTTTATTCTAAATTTAGATATCAATTCATTATTTGCATCAAAATATTTTAAATTAACCGATATACCTGTTTTCTTTTCAAATTCTTTTACTGTCTTATAACTAATAATATCGGAAAAAACATAAACATTTATCACTTTCTTATCAGATATCATAAATCTAAAAATTTTTGGAATATACAAAAATAAAATTAAAATCAAAAAATAAAAAATCACTATAAAAATTTTACTTAAAAAACTTATCCAAAAATTTTTAGTTTCTGCAACTCCTTCATTCATGAGCAATCACCTTATCAATAACCTTAAAAGCGCTCAATAATAAAACAAGAATACTGCTTACAACCAAAAGACACGTTGAAACTGCATTAATAGTAGGATCTACAAAAGTCTTTATCATAGAATAAACATAAATAGATAAAGTTTGAACATTCGGACTTGAACAAAAAAATGCTATTAAAAAATCATCTAATGATAGTGTAAAAACCAACAAACCTGAAGCTATCAAAGAAGGAATTAACAACGGCATGATAACACGTACAAAGGTTTGATTATAACCAGCTCCCAAATCTAAAGAAGCTTCTGTAAGCTCCGGATCTAACTCCTCAAACCTAGTCCTTACAATTGGAACAACAAAACCTAATCCTATGACAGAATGCCCTACAATCAAACTACAATATCCAAGCGGAACTTTTAAAAAAGTAAAAATACTCAAAACGCCTACTGCCAAAATAATATCAGGCAAAATAACATTTAAATAAAAAATATTATTCAAAAAAGATGTCTTCCACCAACTAGTACAAAGCACAAAAGCTGTTCCAATTACAACACTTATAATTGTAGAAGCACTCGCTACTATTAGTGAGGTCTGCAATGCCTTAATAATCTGCGGAGAATTGAAAAAATTTATATACCACCGCAAAGAAAAACCCTTCCAGCTCAATGATACAGAAGAATCGTTAAAAGAAAAAATTACCATTACAACCATTGGCACATATAAAAAAATATATGCAAAAATAACAAATAATAAAGTTGCAAATCTCGAGAAATATCTCCTACCTTGCACCATTATAAGATATCCCTTTTTTTAAAAAACTTATAAAAAATCTATTAAGAAGATAAATAAATAAAAATAATGAACCAAGAATCAAAACTCCAATTGCTGTCAATGATGAACCAGACTGCCAATCCCTAAAAATCAAAAATTTATCAACAATAACACTTCCCCAAAAAACATTTTTTCCTCCACCCAAAAGATCTGGTACCGCAAATTCTCCAAAAGAAGCAATAAATACAAGTAAAAAACCAGCCAAGACTCCCGGAAACGAAATAGGAAAAATTACTCGTCTTAATGTTTGAAAATGATTTGCACCCAAATCGGCAGAAGCTTCAATAAGATCTTTATCCATTCTTTCTAAAACCGCATAAATAGGCAAAATCATAAAAGGAAGATAGCAATAAACCATGCCAATAAGAATAGCAAAATAATTGTTTAAAAGATGAGTTCCATCAGATATAATTCCCAATTTATAAAGGAAAAAACTTATAAATCCATTTTTTTGCAAAAGAAAAAACCAGCAATAAATCTGAACAATAAAACTTGTCCAAGAAGGCAAGATCAATGAAAACAATAAAAAGGTCTTAAATCTTTTTACCTTCATCGAAAAATAGTAAGCAACAGGATACGAAATCAAAAAACAAATCATAGAAGTAAAAATAGCAATAATCAATGAATTTATAATCACTTTCAAATAAAGTAAATTTAAAACCTCTTTGTAATGAAAAAAAGTAAAACGTAAAAATCTAAATCCTTTTTCAACATCAACAAAACTATAAATCATAATAAGACAAAGAGGTAAATACAAAAATAAAAACTGCCATATAAGCGCAGGACAAGCAAAAACAAAAGGAAGCTCATTTTTAAAAATACGTCTTACAAAATTCATCTTCTTAGCTTTCCAATAAAACTACATTTTCCTTTTGAAAGTACAAATTTACCTCATCCTCATAATCTATTACTTCTTGAGGAAAATGTTCTTCATTTTGTTCAAAAACTGTAAGTCTTTTTCCATTCTTTAACAAAACTCTATATTGCGTAGAACGTCCATAATAAATAATATCAATTACTTTTCCTATCAAGCGATTAGAAAATCCTTCAATCTCTTTTTTACTGATATATATTTTTTCAGGACGAATGCTAATAAATAACTTACATCCATTAGACATCCAACTTTTTATAGAAGGAACAAAAACATAAAAAGAACCTAATCCTTCTACCTTAACCTCCCATACATTATCTTTTATTTGTAACACCCCATCAATAATATTTGTATTTCCAACAAAATTGGCAACAAAAATAGAAGCCGGGAATTCGTATATCTGTTTTGGAACCCCAATCTGTTCTATATTTCCATCTGAACTCATTATAGCCATCTGATCAGCAACTGTAAGTGCCTCAAATTGATCATGTGTTACATATAAAAATGTGGTTTTCAATTTATCGTGAAGATCAATAAGTTCAATTAAAACCTGCTCTTTTAATTTTGGATCAAGAGCGGCCAATGGCTCGTCTAACAACAAAACTTCTGGTTCATTTATAATAGCTCTTGCAAGAGCAACCCTTTGTTTTTGTCCACCAGACAAGCTTCTTATATATTTTGACTCAAAACCTAAAAGTCGTACAGTTTTTAAAACATCACCAACTTTATTTTTTATTACAGACTCTTTCTCTCTTTTAATTCGAAGACTATATGCCACATTTTCATAAACTGATAGATGAGGAAATAAAGCATACTCCTGAAAAACTGTATTAATACGTCTTTTATAGATAGGCAAATTAGTAATTTCTTTATCACCAAGATATATTTTGCCAGAATCAACATTTTCTAAACCAGCGATAAGACGTAATAATGTTGTTTTTCCACATCCACTTGGACCGAGCAAAGCAAAAAACTGGCCAGATGGAATATTAAGATTCAAATTTTTTAAAATAATCTCCCCATCAAAAGATTTAGAAACATTATCAAATCTAATTTGCCTCATTTATTTTTCCTCTGTATCATTGATATCAAAATATGAAAGGAAACTTATAATAACCATTGCAAATGCTACAGAAAAAATTGCAATAGGAAGATGACATATCATCTCCTGATAAATTGTTTCATGTTTTTCAAGAACATTTTTTTTAGAAGAATGTTTAGAATTATAAACCATCCTGCCAAATCCTTTTTTAAGAGATAAAACAACTATAAACTATCCTACCAACAAATTTTACCTCCCTATTATTAAATCTTGTAGAAAAATAAAAAAAGAGGCCTTTTGAATTAAATAACCCTCTCCAAAAAAGACTATTGTCATTTATTATAATAAAGAAGATTTAATTAGTAAAACGGTATTTTTTAAAAAGCTTCCCCTAGAGTCAAATACCAGGCATATGAACTATCGTCTTTTAATCTACGCCTCCATTTCCAACCTATATCAAATCTCAAAGGACCTAGAGGCGTTTTATATCTAAAACCAAATCCTGTCGCAGGATACAATTTACCTTTAAACCCACCAAATCCAGTTTGACTCAAAACTCCTACATCTTGAAAAATAACTCCTCGAAAAGATTTGTATATTGGAAAACGAATTTCAATATTCCCGTTAATCATACCGCTACCACCTTGAATGGTATAAATCTTCTCAATCGTTCCATCATCCCTTATAATCTCATCTACGCCTAAAGGAGGAAGAGAATCTTTCTCATAACCTCTTACAGAATACGGACCTCCCAAATAAAAACGTTCTACAGGCTGAATTTGATCAAAACTCGATCTGAAAATATGCCCAAATCTAATTCTTGCACAACCTATAACATTTTTAAATATCGGATAAAAAACAGATTGCTCAAACATCAATTTACAAATAACGGAACTAATTCTTTCGGGAATCATAAATTTTAATGAAAAAAAATTAACGCTTCCTTTTGTAACATCTAATCTATTATCCAATTTATCAATAATGATGCTAGGTTCTATAAATAAAAAAGGTATTGTTTTTCCAACAATAGATTGGTCAATTTTTAAGTCTCCTCTTACCCTACTAGTCTTTAGCCATTCATTACCAAGGCTTAATCCCCAAAAATAACCCTGCTTATATTCATTATTTAAACCAAACAAAAAACCATTCTGAACTGCTTCATACGCAGAACCACTTCTAAGTATCTCAACTGGATGAACATATTTATTTGTATATACTCTAATTTTTCCAATCAAAGAAGAATTTTTTAATGATATTGAAAAAGGATCTGGAATACGATAATCAAGATTAATTTTTCTTTCAAAACGAGTAAAATCTGCATTAAACATCAATTTGTCTGCACTGTTAGTAGGATTTTTTATTATAAGAGAGGTTCCTAATTTATAAGTTGAAGCACGTTCAAATAAAAAATTCTTGCTAGTTAAAAAATATCCAACCCTTATTCTCGCATGCAACGGATCATCATCAATTAAATTCAAAATAACAGGTTGTTCTATATTTTTTTTATCTTTCAACAATTTATAAGGATGAATCTGAATGTGCTTAAAAACATCCAGCTTTTTAAGATTTTTTCTGGATGACTCAATTTTATTTCTATTCCAAATATCACCTTGCCTAAAATTTAATTGTTTTAAAATTCTTGAAAAAGGAACTGTTGTGTCTCCGTGAACAAAAACCTTTCCAAATTTTACCTGTGAACCTATCTTTACCTTCCAATTAACAAATACAAGCTGGCCACAACAATTTTTTTTTCCTTCATCATAATTATCGCTTTTGAAAATTGGAGATGTTACAAATTCAGGTTTTATATCTACTTTCCAATATCCTTTTTTATAAAAATAATTTAGCAGAAAACTCTTCTGTTCTTGAAACCAATAAAAATTAAATGGAGCTTTAAATTCATCTTTATGTAAATCAAATTTAGAAAAAAAATCTTGAATTTTTGAATCTTTATAACCTTCAATACTAATACCTCCACAAAATCTCTTCATCCCTTTTCGAACCAGTAAAATAATTTTACATCTTTTTCCCATATTGCTTTTGATAAATTTTTTGTCCAAAATTGAAAAATCCCAAAAGCCATTTTTTAAATAAGACTCCTTCAATCTTTCAATTCCATTATCTAAAAGATTTTCATCAAAAATTCTTGTCTTAAAAAGATCTTTAAAAAAATCTTCATTCCCAATCATTTGATCGTTAACTTTATCTTTTATAATTATTTGATCAACAATAATCGGCTCACCCTCATTTATCCGAAATAAAAAAGTGTCTCCATTATCTTTTCTAGCTTTTATTAAAACATTCCAATATCCTTTTTTGTAATACTCATGAACAAGTTGCTCTGCAATAATCTGAGCAGAAAAAATCCAAGACGGATAATCAATACCCAATAGATCTTTCATGACCTGTTTTTCAGAAAATAATCTGTTACCTTCAAATTTAAGAATACGCCTTTTTCCAAGTTTTATTATAAAAGTAATCTGAACGGTAAAATTAATTCTATCAACAATACGTTTTACAGATACAAAACATTCTAAAAACCCTCTTTTCCTAAAAAATTTTTTTATTTTCCCAACCTGTTTTTCAATAAACGGTTTCAAATAATTGAAATCCAATAAATCAAATCCTATTTTTTTTTCCAGCTTATTCTGAAAAATAGAAAACTCTTCTTTTAAAATATCTTGATCATCTTCCTTTCTACTCATCAACTTAAATTCAACTTTATTTATATAAAAACCACGTTTCTTTTTTATGTATAATATCGCAATAATACTTTTATCTATTTTCTTATAAATCAATTCATCTTGTATGTCACAATCAAAATATCCTCTGTGATATAAAAAATCTTTTATATCACCTATCGATTTTTCATGAAATACAATATCAAAAATATCTCCTTCCTGTTGTTTATACAACGATGAATATTCATGTTTATCAAACCATATACCTCTTATTATCAATTTTTTAAATATCCAATTCGCTTTCAATTTAAAATGCAGATTAATTTTTAAATCATCTATTTCAACATCAATCTCAACATTTTTAAATCTTTTTTTATAAGTAAAATTCTCATAAGCTTTTTCAATACCTTTTAATGTAACATTGCTACCTTCACTCAAATCAGTCAAATATAAAAACTCAATCTTACTAAACGGAACATCAGATTCAAAAGTAAGCTTATCCAAATAAAAAGAATCATCTGTCTGGATGTTTTCCATTTCAACCAAATCTGCAAACGAACCACTATATCCTTTGGTTGAAGCCTTAAAAAATACAAAAAATAATATCAAAATAATTGTATATTTTAAAAAACTTAGCAAAAACAAAATTTCATTATTTTTCATTTTTATTTGTCTATTTAAATCAAATCAAAATAATTTTCGTATAAACCGTAAAAGAAAAACCTAAAATTTAGATAATAAGAATACTAAGAGTATAGAGAAATAAAAATTTTTTAATTGGTTTGAATAAACCTTCACTAGACGAGAATCTACTATACATAAATAAAAACAAAGAAATCAAAACCATCTTTACTACAATGTCTTTATCTTGTATTATTCCTTATATAAATAGAAAAAATGGCCCTATCGTCTAACGGTTAGGACATTGCCCTCTCAAGGCAAAAATAGGGGTTCGATTCCCCTTAGGGTCACCAAAAAATTTAATCACCACCAATTATTCGAAAAACTTTACGAAAGTCTCTCTTTTCAGACATCGGTTCCACAATCACTTCACTAACCTTAGATTGTGTAGAACCTTTATATAATATATCGATAAAATCATCTAATTTTTCTTTAAGACCACAGGCATAAACCAAAATTCCTCCATCACTCTCATTTTGAATAGTTCCTTCAATATCTATCTTTTCAGCATTTTTTTGAACAAAACGTCGATAAAATACCCCTTGCACCTTTCCCAAAACTTTTATCCTCACACACCTTTTCATTACCAACTCCTTTTAATTTTAAAAATTTTTCAATTTGCTACTTATAGGCGTAAAATTAACAGAAATATGTCTAATTTGTCAAAATAAATTTGATCTTTAAAAAAGTTGCTTTCTATAAAGAGATAAATGTTGTTCAACCATACTTTTGTTATGAAAGTCATACAAATTGTCTGGATAATCACACATTTTCTTAAATAACTCGCCATCTTTCAATATTAACTTCATCTTTTCTGACAACTTCTCCCAATCCCCAACTTCAACTAAAAATCCATTTTTACCATCAAATATCACTTCAGAAATTCCACAAATGTTATAACTAACAACAGGCAATCTACTCAATCTTGCCTCCACAATAGCACATGGAAGCCCCTCCCACAAAGAACTTAAAACAAAAAGGTCCCATTTAGTCAAAAATTTTGATACATTATCCTGCCAACCTAAAAGCTCTATCTTATTTTGCAAAGAGTTTTTCTCAATCCAATTTTCTATATCTTTTCTTAAAATTCCATCTCCAATTATCTGTAAAAAAATATCTTTTTTTAAAACCTTTTCATTTAATCTTTTAAAGGCTTTCAAAAGATCAAAAATATTTTTTTGTGGTTTAAAACAAGAGACTGTTCCTATTACAAATTTTGGAACTTTAACTGCCCCATAAAATTCATTTTTAATTTTTGATGCAGGAATATAAAACCGATCCCAATCAACTGCAGCACGAATCACAGAACTTTTTTTTGAAAATCTTGGTAACAATCTTTTACCAATATTCAAATCATAATAAGATACACAAACATAATGTGTTGTAATAAAACTTGTAAAAAACTCCATAAAATATATAACCAACCATGTTATTCTATTTTGATACTCATGAAAACCAAAACCATGAACCGTGTGAATTCTTCTTTTAACACCCGCAAAAAATGCCGCCCAACGACCCAAAAAACCAGCTTTTGTGCTATGAGTATGAACAATCAAGTTTTGGTATTTTTTTTTCAGAATTCTTATTCTTTTTATCATCAAAAAAAAAGTTCTAATCTCATTGATTATATTTTTTATTCCAACTTCCCTCTTAAAACTTTTCAAAAGAAAAACTGAATCAATTTTTCTTACTTGTTCTGCCAAAACTCCCTCTTCACCACAAACAAGTCCACTAAAATTTCCTTTCTTACGCAATCCTTCAATCAATGAGAGGCAAATTTTTTGAGCTCCACCCAGCTCAAGTTTTGTCAAAATATACAATACATTAACTTTTTTATTATTTATCACTTTATTATCCTTTAAAAACATAAACATTAAATTAAAAATTATAATAATTCAGAAAATAACTAGAAACAACAAAAATTTAATAAGTTTTTGTTATTAAAGATAAAGTAATAATAAGAGTGTATATGGCAGCAGATTCTATAAATGCTATAGCTAAAATATTTGATCTAAATAAAATACCATAATTTTTAGGTTCAATCGCAATCTCATAACAACTTTTGCTACCAACAAAACCAGCAGCTAAAGCCGTTCCAAATGCACCAAGAGCAATACACAAAGCTGCTGAAAAAAATCCTATGGATGACCCAATAGGATTTGTAGATGATAAAGGATTATAAATAATTAAAATTGAACTTAAAAGACAGAATATCAATGGTGTTTCAATTATAGCTTGATTAACCATAGAAAATGTAAAAATTTTACCATATGCTTCTTTATTCAAACCTACTGATCTACAAGAAGAATGTGCAAAAATAGCCTGTCCACAAGAAGGCCCTATACATCCAATCGCTATGCAAAATGATGCTGCAAAAAGTTTTATTCCTTCAAAAATTGAAAGTGTCTCAGAAAATTTGCCTCTTATAATTAAACAAATTATAAAAGCAAAAACAACTGGCGCTTCAATTATCGATTGTGAAAGAAGCATTATTGTAACAATTTTTTGTGAAAAAAATGGTTGTCTAGCAATAGATTCACAAGAACTTTTTACAGCAAAACTTGAAGCTATACTTATCGCTGAGGCCGAAAACCCTATCGCTAAAGCTATACCTAATTCTACTAACGCTATAGGCCACGTTATCTCTATTGCAGTCCCAAATAAAGTTAAAAGGGCAATAACGAGAGCAAGAATAACACCACTCTCAATAAACGCCAAACCAATTACCATAGTCTTAAATGTCTTATCATTTCCTTCTTTCTGGCGAGCCATTGTTCCAATAGCACTAAAAGCACCAATACCTTGACCAATCCCAGTTCCGATAGAACCCAATGCTACGGTAAGACCAATAGAAAAATAATGTAAAAGCTGAGGAGTTAACATAAAAAAATCTCCTTTTCTTTATTCTTCAACAGTCTCTCCCTCATTTTGTAAAGCAACAGAAAGATAAGTAATAGTTAACATTGTCAAAACAAATGATTGAACAAATCCCTCAAAAATTCCAAAAAACATCTGAGTACCCGCAATAAAAAATACTGCTACCAAAAATGCTTTTAACGTCCAATCTAAAATTTTATGTTCCTCTAAAGTAATCAATTTTCTAATTAACCAATAAATTATCAAAAATCCTAAAGAAAAAATTATAAAATATGTTCGATAAATTGATAACGCATTGATTGCTATCAAAAAGATTATCGAACCACCTAAAATATTTCCAAAAAGACGAAATGACATAGATGCAATCTTTGCAATTTCACCAATTATATTGAGTGGTAAAAGAATAAAAAAAGGATGTGTAAACTCTTTTAAATAAGCTATAATTCCATGCAATTTAATCTTTTGAACCTGAACATAAAAAAAGCTTAACGATCCTAACGCAAAGGCAGTATTCAAGTCTTTTGTAGTCTCGTCAACATATGGTAACAATCCCACAAGACAACAAAAGAGTGTAAAAAAGAAGATAGTTGATACAAAACAAAAATATTTATACTTAAACTTTCCTCCAAAAGATTCTTTGCAAAGATTATCAAAAAAAGAAACTGCCTTTTCAAATATAAGAGCAACTGGATTCAAGCCTTTTCTTAAAAAAAAACGACCAATTAATATCAAAGCAAACATTATTACCATAGCAATCCAAGTATCTTTTAGAGTATCAATATGTACTCCCCAAAAATCACCTGTCAAACCAAAAACTTCAAAAGGTTTTATAAGTTTTTCTTCAAATACTGCGATCTTCATAATCATGCCTTATCTTTATTGGTTTTTGTACTAAAATAACATAACCCCAAAATGCTAACATAAACATTATTAGTACGACAATTATATTAAAATGTAGTAAAAAAACAGAAAACAAAAAAGAAAGAATCAAAAAAACATTACCAAATACTAAAAACAAAATAAAGAAAAAAAGTCTTTTTCGATTAAACTTTTTTAAAATTTTTTTATCTTGCAAACCAACCTGTTTTTTCCTAAACCAATACATCCGTTTTAATTTTTCTACAAAAAAATAACCGTATATAAGCCCAATAATCAAACCAAAGATTATCGATTCTAATAAATTTATTATCATTAAACTTAATCAATTTATATAAAAACACTTTCAAATTATTTGAATTTTAATGTTATCACTATAATCAATGTTATCAAAAAATGATAAAAAACCTACAATATTGGCAACAAAACCATTCAAAAACTTGTTTTTCAAAAAAATAAAAATTTTTATATCATAATTTTAAAAAACTATTGATTTTCTATTTGGAATAAAGATATGCTTATTATTAGAAAAATTGAAAAATTTTTAAAAGTAAAAAATTTCTATTAAGGTCAGTTTTAAAAAAAGGAGAAAAATGAAAAAGTTTATGTCTCTCTTATCTTTATTAATATTTAGTATTTTTTTATGTTCAGCAACCAAATTAACTGTTAAAAAAAGTAGATCATTGCCAAAAAATCAAATTGTAGAAATAGAAGTGGTAATAAATGGAAAAATAGTTACTAGCGAAAAAGACATTCCATATCTAATGAGAATGTTTAAACCTGGAATGTTTCAATTGATAACAAAAGATAATCCTTTTACAATAAAACTCAAAGATTCAAAAAGTAATACAGCAAAAATAATCGTCAGAACATTAATTCTCACAAAAAAAGGACCCAAAACTCAAACAAAAACGGTAGAACTTAAAAACATAAAAAAAAATGTGATAGTTACAGTTAACAAAAATAAAAAAGACAATATAAAACTAACAGTATCAGGAAAATGTAACGTAAAATTTGTAAAATGAAAAAAATAATTTTAATAACATTTTTAATATTAATTCCTATGTTGACTCTGATAAAAAAGGCTAATTGTGATAAGTCTTCTGCTAAAGCAACATTAAAAATAAAAATAAACAAAAATGAATATAAAAAAAAGAATTTTATTTTTAAAATCAGTGTTGGATCTTATAAAACAACTTTGAAATCTTCATCCAAGCCATACTTTAAAATAATATATAATGTTAAAAATAAAGCTTCTGTAAAAATAGAAATATGTGATGAACATGGTAAAACTATAAAAACAAAGTCCATAAAGTTTAATATCTGGTATCCAGAAATCACTATACGTTACAAAGGTAACACAAAGTTCTTAATCATAACATCAGGGGAATGGTAAATTTATTTACGCCAATATCAAATACTCTTTTAAAACTGTATCAGGATTTAAAGAGATAGAATCAATTCCACTCTCAATTAAAAATTTAGTAAATTCTGGGTAATCTGATGGGGCTTGCCCACAAATTCCAATTTTCTTTTTATTTTTTTTTGCTCCCTCAATTGCCATTGCTATTATTTTTTTTACAGCAGCGTCTCTTTCATCAAAAATTGAAGAAATTAATGCTGAATCTCTATCAACACCAAGAACAGTTTGAGTAAGATCATTTGAACCAATAGAAAATCCATCAAAAATTTTGCTAAATTGATCAATCAACAAAATATTTGATGGAATCTCACACATCATGTAAATTTCTAATCCGTTTTGGCCTTGCTTTAAACCATGTTTTTTCATCTCTTCTACAACAGACTCAGCTTCTTTAATAGTTCTTACAAAAGGAATCATCAGTTTGACATTTGTCAGACCCATCTCATTTCGAATCTTTTTCATTGCCAAACATTCAAGTTCAAAAGCCGGTCTATAATTTTCATGATAATACCGGCTAGCACCCCTAAATCCAAGCATCGGATTTTCTTCATCCGGTTCAAAATATTGACCTGCAATAAGCTTTCGATATTCGTTACTCTTAAAATCTGACATTCTTATAATCACAGGTTTTGGATAAAAAGCAGCAGCAATTGTTCCAGCTTCTTGGGCCAGTTTATCTATAAAAAACTGTTTTTTGTCATCATACTCAAAAGTTAATTCCTCTATCAAACTTCGATCTTTTCTATCACTAACTTTGTCAATCGCAACAAGCGCCATTGGATGAATTTGAATTGCAGTATTGATAATAAATTCAAGTCTTGCAAGACCAACACCATCGACCGGCAACTTTGAAAACCCAAACGCTTCATCTGGATTTCCAACATTCATCATAATTTCAACATCTAATTTTGGAAGAGCAGACACCTCAACCTTTTTAACTTCAAAAGGAATTTTCCCTTCATAAACAATACCAATCTCTCCTCCACTACAATCTAAAGTCACAAGTTGCCCATCTGTTATCTTTTCGGTAGCTTCTATTGCACCAACAATTGCAGGAATTCCAAGCTCTCTACTTACAATTGCAGCATGACATGTTCTTCCTCCACGATTTGTAATAATTCCAGCCGCCAATTTCATAATCGGTTCCCAATCAGGATCAGTCATATCGGTTATTAAAATTTCGCCTTGCTTAACCTTGTGCATAAACTTTGCAGACTCAATCAATCTTGCTTTTCCAAAAGCAATTTTTCTTCCAATACTTTTTCCTTTTGCCAAAATTCTATTTTCATATTCTGCTTTTCGTTGCAAAATATACTCCTCCAAAAACGTCTCATTCTCTTTTAAAACATGAACAGTTTCCGGCCTTGCTTGCAAAATATAAATTTTTCCATCAATCCCGTCTTTAGCCCATTCTATGTCCATTGGAACCCATGAACCTTTTAAATTAGAATAATGTTTTTCTATAATCAATGATTGACGTGCAAGATCCAAAATCTCATCATCATTAAGAGAAAAAAATTTACGATCTATTCGAGCAACATCAACATTTTTTGTAGGTTCTTTTGAATCTTGCGAATAGATCATTTTTATACTTTTACGACCTAAACGTTTTTTTAAAATCGGTTTGAAACCTTTTTCCAAAGTTAGTTTATGTACATAAAATTCATCAGGATTTACAACTCCTTTTACAACATTTTCTCCAAGTCCATACGATGAATTGATAAAAACAACATCCTTAAAACCAGATTCTGTATCAAGAGTAAATGCTACACCAGCACTCGCTTTATCAGATCGAATCATCTTTTGAACACCAACTGAAAGCGCAATTTTCATATGCTCAAAACCATGATCAATCCGATAAGAAATTGCACGATTTGTAAAAAGAGACGCAAAACAATTTTTACAAGCAGGCAATAACTCTTTTTCTCCTATAATATTCAAAAATGTTTCCTGCTGCCCGGCAAAAGAAGCCTCCGGCAAATCTTCTGCAGTTGCAGATGATCTAACCGCCACATCACAATTCTCACCATATTTTTTTTCCATCAACTGATATGCCAATTTAATCTCTTCCTGCAAATCATTTGGTAAAGAAGCAGCGCGAATCAAAGATCTAATTTCATGACCTATAAGCGCAAATTCCTTTAATTTTTTTTTATCCATTTTTGACAACAATTTTTTAATCTTATCTTCAATATTATTTTCTTTTAAATGATACCAATAAGCATTTGTTGTTACTGCAAAACCTAAAGGAATTAAAATTCCCTTTTTGGTTAAATTATAAATCATCTCCCCCAATGACGCATTCTTCCCACCAACCAGAGCTAAATCCTTCATATTTATTTCTTCAAATTTTTTTATAAATTTCATGATTATGTTCTCTCCTTTTTTAAAGATTCCTAGTCATGATTACTCAAAGATATTAAAATAAATAATCAGATAAAGGAAATATAAAATGAAATTTGAGAAAAAAGAAAAAAACCTAATAACATTTATTCTTTATGATAGTATCCACAACTCAGTTTTTAAAAGCCAAATTCTATCACCCTTATTAAATATGCTGAAAAAAAACAAAACCTTAAAAATACACCTAATATCTTTTGAAAAAACAATACCTCCAAAAAAATTATTAACTAACTTCGAAAACATAAAACGATTAAATATTTTTTTTTTAAAACGCTTCCCTTTCTTTGGAAAATTAAGTCTTTATTTTGCTATATTTCAATTAAAAAAGTTATTTAAAAAAATACATTCTCAATCAATCATATGCCGTGGACCTCTTGCAGGATGGATTACAATCAAGGTCTTAAAAAATTTAAATATAAAAGCAATACCAATTAAAATTCAAGCTCGAGGTCTTTGCGCCCAAGAATATAGATTTGCAACTCAAAAATTAAAAGAAAACTTTATTAAAAGATTATTACGAAAATTTATCTATAAAAGTTTAGAAAAAATAGAAATCGAAACATTTAAAAAACATACAGAAAATAAGTTCAATATAGAAATAGAAAGTGTAAGTCACGCACTTTCACAATATCTAGTAAAAAATTTTAAAACTGACCCTTGTAAAATAATTCTAGCAACAAAAGATATTCCACAAAAACTAAGTAATGAAAAGAAAAAAGATTGGAGAAATAAAATAAGAAAAAAATTAGAAATAGCAGATGAAAAATTTGTTTATTGCTATAGTGGTTCAACAAAACCATGGCAGTGTTTACCACAAACTATGGATTATTTTAAAAAAGAATATAAAAAAAATTCAAACAATTTTTTACTTTTACTATCTAATGATAAAAAGGAAATTGTACAAATTCTTAAAACTAAAAATCTCCCAAAAAAAAGCTATAAATTTTTAAGTGTTGATCCAAAAGAATTACAAAAATATCTTTGTGCATGTGATGCTGGATTTCTATTTCGAGATAAAGACATAATAAATTGGGTTTCTAGACCTACAAAAATGTTGGAATATATTGCATCCGATCTTAAGATAATTCATAACCATACGGTTTCTTGGCTATCTGATCAAAAGGAAAATCAAATTTAATTTTCTGTCCTATTTTTAAAATATTCAGTTTTTTATCTTCTAAAAATTTACTTTTTTTACTCCAAGCCATTTTCAGTTGATTTATAGGATCAAGAAAATTATCTGAACCAAGTTTAAAAGTTCCCCAATGCATAGGAAGAAAATTTTCAGCTTTTAAATCTATAAAAGCATTTACAGATTCATATGAATCTACATGAGAAATTTTTTGAGTCATTCTTGGATAAATAGGGCCAATAGGCATAAGCGCAATATTTATTGAAGAAAACTTTTTAGCAATATCTTTAAAATGATTTGAATATGCTGTATCACCTGCAAAATATATCTTATAATTATTAAATTCAATCATCCAGCTTCCCCACAAAGAACGGTTTACAGAAAAAGCACTTTCTGCAGACCAATGAATTGCTGGCAAAAATGAAAATTTAATATTCTCATTTTTCAAATTAAAAGAACATTCCGTCCACCACTCTTTCTCATAAACATTTGAAAAACCTTTTTTTAAAAACCAATCTTTATTTCCCTTAGGAACCAAAACAGTTGAATTATCCCTTTTTATAATATATGCAATAGATTTTTTTTCCATGTGATCGCTATGGTTGTGTGAAACTATTATAAAATCAATCTTTGGTAACTTTTCTAAAGTTATCCCTGCAGGAAAATTTCTTGGATAAAAAAACAAGAAAGTATTAAAAATAGGATCAGTCAAAATATTTATACCACTAATTTGAATTAAAAAAGTAGAATGACCAACCCACGTTATAACAGGAGATATACTACTATCTGCAGGAATATTATTAATTATCCAATTTTTAAAATCATTTTTTTCGAAATACTTTTTTATATTGTTTTTAGTTAACCACCAATTTTTACTTGAAAGAAAAAAATTTCTGAATACTTCATACAATTTTTTGGATGGAGAAACATTAAAATGATCTCCGTAAATCTTATTATTATCAAATCGTTTTTTTTTATTCATAATTTAACGTTTATAAAAATTAACTTATAACTCCACAACCAAGACAAACATCATTTTCATAAAAAACTGCAAACTGGCCAGGAGCAAGCCCCTGATCTCTTTCATTTAATTTAACAATAGCTAAATCATCTTGCAAAAAATCAATATGGCATTTATAAAGCTTCTCTCCATGCCTAACTTTTACTTCAATATCCAAATTTTGTGGTATTTTACATGAAATCCAATTAAAATTTGAAACTTTTAATCTATCTCTTTTCTTATCCATTGTAAAATACTTGTTTGAAACATAAACTATGTTTTTTTCTGGATTTTTTTCTACAACATACCAAGGACCATCAGAAAGACCAATTCCCTTACGTTGTCCAATTGTGTAATACCAAAATCCGTCATGTTCCCCAACTTTTTTACCACTTTCATAATCAATTATTTCTCCTTTTTTTACACTAAGATGATGTTTTATAAAATCATTAAATTTAATTTTGCCTAAAAAGCAGATTCCTTGACTGTCTTTTCTATTTTTATTAGGTAAATCATATTTTTCTGCTAATTCACGAACTTGCTTTTTCGTAAAATGACCAATGGGAAACAAAATACAAGAAAGTTGTTTTTGATTTAAATGAGATAAAAAGTATGTCTGATCTTTGACCGAATCAGCCGCCTTTTTCAACAAAATTTTACCATTATTTTCTTCAAGCTGACCATAGTGCCCTGTTGCAACATAATCAAACTGATCACCAATTTTTTCAAAAAAACAACCAAACTTTATGTACTTATTACAAAAAATGTCTGGACTTGGAGTTCTCCCATTTTTCACTTCTTTTAACGCATAAGCAACTACTTTATCCCAATACTCTTGTTGCATACTCACAATATTTAAAGGAACACCAAATTTTTTACAAACAGCCTTAGCATATTTCAAATCTTCTTTCCATGGACAATTACCTAAGTAAGATAATTCATCTTCAAGCCAAATTTTAATATAAAAAGCTGTTAAATCATGTCCTTGATCTTTTAAAATAGATAAAGCAACAGAGCTATCAACTCCACCAGATAATAAAACTGCAATTTTCATAATATTTTTTACTTTTTAATATTATTTTTAATAAAACCCCCAGAAATCGGCCAAAAACTGTTACTTTTATTGTAACATACGAGATATTTTAATGCGAACCCCTATGATAATAATTAAATCTTTGTATTTTTATTAAAATATTCATAAAAATAAATATCACTTAGGCTTAATAAACTCATTATTATTATAAAAATATAATGTAGAAAGATAATTATATACTAAACTATTTCCATACTTGAACGCTATTGATATTACAGATTCATTCGATCCACTTTTTTTATAAATATCTGCTTCCCCTTCATCAATCATAAATTTTACAATCTCTACAGAACAATTTGCACAAGCAGCATGAAATGGTGACCATCCTTTATTATTAAGACTATTAACAAATTTTTTTTTATCATCTACTTTTCTTATTAAAAAAGTAATTATTTTATAATAACTATCCAATTTCTCCCTATTAAAAAAATAACAAGAGATATGAAGAAGGTTATTAAATTTTTTATCCAAAATATCTATAGGAAATTTACACTTATCAACCAAACATTTAACACTATCATAAAGACCATAAAAACAAGATTTATATAATAATTTTAATTTCTCTTTATTATCAATAATTTTTGAAGTCACAGAAAATTCATTAATCAAATACTCAAGAATATCTTTATTTTTTGAAAAGATAGAAAATTTTAATAAAAACTCAATATCATTTTCAATACAAAAATTAGAATCTTGTATTAAATATTTTATCAAATCTTTATTTCCAAATCTGCAAACATATTTCAATAAAAATAATTTTTTTGAATATGTCCAATTTTTTGTATTTTTAACAATATATTTAAATATATTATTGGCTTCAAACACACAAGAAATCTTACATTCAAATGTAAAATTACGTTCCATTACAAAATCAGGATCATTTATCAGTTTTTTAAATTCGTCCAAATCATCTTCTAATATAGCCCAAAAAATACAATCATATTTTCGATTCTCTGTAAGATCTACAGGGCCTTTTGCACAAAAACCACAGCTAAAAAATGAAATACAAAAAAAACAAAAATAAAAAATATATAATCTATATTTCATAATTAAAAACAAATTAAATTAAAAGACCTGCTATTGCAGCATTTAAAAGATTAACTAAAGTTCCACCAAGCAAAGCTCTCCATCCAAATTTTGTAAGTATACTACGTGTGCTTGGAGCAATTGCACCAATTCCACCTATAAGAATTCCAATAACAGAAATATTCGAAAACCCACAAAGAGCATAAGTCAAAATAATTCTTGCACGATCAGTTAAACTAAATTTTACAAAATTTAGATAAGCAATAAATTCATTTATTACAAGTTTTTGACCAAGCAATGTTCCTGCAATATTTTTATCTTTTGCACTAATCCCTAAAAGAAAAGCAACATTAGAAAATAATTTTGAAAAAATAGAATCTAGATTATATCCTGTTAATGACAATAAAACATAATCTGCCATAGCCATCAAACTTATAAAAGCAATAAGCATCGCAGTAACACCAGCAGCTAATTTTAAACCATCATACGTTCCCGTAGAAATCGCATCCAAAACATTAGAAGTATCTTTTTTCATTTCAAATTTGTTTCCTGCAGCAGTCTCAGGAACTTTTGTTTCTGGTACTAAAATTTTTGATATGAGGATAGAACCTGGAATAGACATAATTGATGCCGCAATAAGATGAACCATAGGAATACCCATAGAACCATAAACAGCCATAACAGACGCTGCTATTGTTGACATTCCAGCAACCATTACAACCAACATTTCAGATTCAGTCATATTCTTTAAATATTTTTTTATTAACAAAGGAGATTCGGTGGGCCCTAACATACTATTTGCTGTAGCACACAATGTTTCAGCCCCAGATGTCCCTAACAATGGTCTAATAATAAAAGAAATCATCTTTACAAAAAACTGAATTATTCCAAGATGATGCAAAAGCGACATAAGAGCACCAAAAAAAATAATAATCGGAACAACTTTTACAATAAAAAGTAAGCCCCATGGTCCTGTAGTATCTACTAAATTTCCAAAAATAAACTTAATCCCAGCATCAGAAAAACTATAAATTCTACTAAACCCCATAGCCATGGCAGAAAAAAATTTAAAACCTATCTCCGTTTTTAAAACAAATAAAGCCAGAAAAAATTGCAATGCTAACCCTGCAAAAATTCGCTTAGGTTTAATTTTTCTTTTATTGTTGGAAAAAAGAACAGCCACCCCTAAAAAAACAATGATTCCTATAAGACTCATGTAATGATTATCTTTTACAAAATATGAGAAAATAGCTGAAAACACTTTATTCTCCTTTAAAAACTGAATAGTTAACTATGATTCTTCTTAATGTGCAACATTATATCATTTGAAATAATTTTTCAAAGTTATTTTAAACAGTTTGATAAAAAAACTTTTTTATTATTAGAACCTATACGAAAATTCAAACAAATTTGCAATGGCGCTCATTCTGAGCTCGTCGAAGAATGAAGCGCTGTATCCTTCGACAAGCTCAGGATGAGCGCATTGCTTAATTTTCTTTTTTTGTTGATACATTTATTTTAAACATCAAATTTAAATAAATGATAATTTTCGTATAAGCTATTACTAAACTTTCTTAAAACTACCATTATTTAATTTTATTTGCTGTGTTGGAAATGCAAATTCAGCATCATTTTTTTCCACAATATCAGCAATTTTTAACAAAACATCCTGTTGAACTTTTCTAAATTCACCCCATTTTGTCGTTTTAGTAAACGTATAAACACTTATATCAATAGAATATTCACCAAAACTTTCAAAATTAACTAAAACTCCTTTATCCCTATCAATGTCAAAATTATTATTTAGATAAATTTCAATATCGTTAATAATATTTTTCACACGTTTTATATCATCATAACGTAATGAAATCGTAGTCATAATTCTTCTGTTGTATCTTCTTTCTGAATTTTCAACAATAGCATCCGTTATAAGTGCGTTTGGAATATACATTGGAGTTTTCTCAAAAGTACAAATACGTGTCATATACCAACCTATATCTTCTACAGTACCATGAAAACCTTTATTTGGAGATTTTATAGTGTCACCAATAACAAAAGGTCTATTTACATAAAGCATAAAACCACCAAAAAAGTTCGCCACAATATCTTTTGCTGCCCAAGAAAATGCTATACCACTCATACCACCAAAAGCCAAAAGACCACTTAGAGGAATACCAATAATATCCAAAATCATAAACACTGTAATCACAACAATGATAATTGATACAAGTTTGCTGACTGCAGAAATAACAATTCGGTCATTTTCATGATTCTTTGATTTACTCAAAAACTTTTTGACAATTTTTTTTTCAAAGCAATTTTTAAACCTAAACAAAATCCATGTCATAACCGAGATAACAAATATATATTGTAATTGTAAAATTCTATGGTTAAATGTTTGATTATTGCGAACAATATTTTCAATAATTGTAAGAAACCCGTAACCAAAAACTATCCATTTTAAAGGGAAATACAAAGCATCACAAAAAGATTTAATCCAATCATTTTTAGATGTTTTTTTCAGATAATATAAAATTTTTTGTGAAACAAAAATTGTAATCAATGTAATTATTAAAATAAGAAAACATTCAATCACATTACCAGAAAGAAAAAAATTATAAATTGAATTTATCATAAAAACCTCCATAAATTTTATTCAGATTGCTCAAGCAAAGAACTACTTTTTTGGCGCTCTTTAAGATCCCAATCAAGTAAAGAATCAATAAGATCATCAAGATTTCCGGTCATAATAATATCAAGTTTTTTTAAAGTAAGATTTATTCGATGATCCGTAATCCTGTTTTGTGGAAAATTGTATGTTCTAACTTTTTCTGCCCGCATTCCCATACCAATAAGCTCTTTTCTTTCAGCTCTTCTTTCGGCTTCCGCTTTTTCCTTTTCAACTTTAAATATCCGTGCAGCCAAAACTTTTAAAGCTCTTGCTTTATTTTTAATTTGAGAACGTTCATCTTGACATGAAACAACTATTCCTGTAGAAAAGTGGGTTATTCGAACGGCAGAATCCGTTGTATTAACATGTTGTCCACCAGCTCCACTTGCACGAAAGACATCAATTCGAATGTCCTGAGGATTAATTTTTACATCAACCTCTTTTGCTTCTGGCAAAACAGCAACGGTTACAGTCGATGTGTGAATTCTTCCTGCTGTCTCTGTTGCAGGAACTCGTTGAACACGATGTACCCCAGACTCAAATTTCAAATGCTTATAAACATTTTTACCTTTGATATAAATTATAAGCTCTTTAAAACCACCAATTTCAGTCTTATTAAAATCTACAATAGAAACATTCCATCCTTTTGAAAGACCATAATTGCTGTACATCTTATAAAGATCTGTAACAAATAACGCTGCCTCTTGACCTCCTGCTCCAGCACGAATTTCTAAAAAAATAGATCTCTCATCCATTTGATCTGAAGGATAAAGTAGATTCCCCAACTTTTTTTCTAATTCTCCCTCTTCAGACTTTTTAACAGATATTTCTTCCTCAAAAAGAATTCTCATCTGCTCATCTGTTTCTTTTTGTTTTTGCTTTTCAAGATCTACAATATCTTTTTGATATTTAACAATTTGTTTATGAATAGAAAGTAAACCTAAATACTGTGAAGATTTTTTTTGCAATTGAATTCGTTCTTTTTGAGATAAAATAGAATCAGAAAGTTTTTTTAAAATACTTTTATAATCACTTTCTATTTGATCCCAATTAACATCCACCATAAAATCATGCCTTTAAAAAACTTCTCGTATCAAATAAACCTTCGTTAACCTCCGGTTCATAAATAATATAAGTTTATTTATTTCTTTTTTTTCTTATTATTAGTAGCATATCGCTTTTGAAATTTTTCAATTCTTCCAGCTGTATCTACAAACTTTTGTTTACCAGTAAAAAACGGATGACATGCAGAACATATATCTACATCAATAGATTTTACTGTAGATGTTGTTTGAAAACTATTTCCACATACACATCTTATTGTAACATCATAAATTTTTGGATGTATATCCTTTTTCATATTAAAAAACTCCTATTTAATGCCTTTTTCTTTATGCTTTGCTTTTAATTTATCAATTAATTTTACAGGAACAACTTCAACACCGCGTTTCTTGCCTAAAAAATAAGAAGCAAAATCGGCCCATAAGATCATATTAAAGAGCTGCCCTTCCCAATTATCGCCCAAAACGGGTGGTTTGTAAAGCATAACTCCTTGCTCTTTGAGTAATTCAGATGTAGCTCCAATCGCAATACTCATATAAGAAGACAAAAAATCACTATAAAACATCATAACCAAAGGCTTTTCTTTACAATCTGTAAAACCAACCAAAAGATTATGGCAACATTCTGGAAAAACCGAGCTTACAGCTCTGACCTTACTATTTTCGTTAAATTGAGTTTGAGCACGATAAGCAAAAGCATCACTATCTCCACTTATTCCCCAAATATGAAAAAACTCAGAATCTCCCAGTAAACTAAAAAAATCAGAAAAGTAACTTTCCTCTTTTAACTTTGGAATATATAAATCAGATTGTTTATAAAATGTCTGAAGAAGATCTTTTGTCGGCATTATTCCCATCAGCTCAAAGAGTGACAAAATTATACCTAAAAAATATCCCAATGCTGCACGTGGTTGAATCGATTCTGGTAACAAAATAAATGGAAAATTTTTGCTTTCAGCAATTTCAGCAGCTTTTCCACCATGAGCCATAACAATTGTAGGAATAAATCTTTCTGTTAATTGTTCTAATGCATCAACTGTTTCCCAAGTATTTCCAGAATAGGAAATAACTATTGCCAAAGTATTGGTATCAATAAACTGAGGAATTTGCTGGGAATCTATCACAAAAGACGGTATCTTAGATTTCTTATCCAAAAATGTTTTTACAATTCTACCTGCAATTCCAGATCCTCCTTTTCCAAAAAAAGCAATTTTATTTACAGTTTTTGGAAGCTTAGAAGAATGCTGAAAATAAAAATTATGCGCAAGATCAAACCCATCTTTCAACTTTTTAGGCCATAAAATCAAATCTTGTAACATAAAATCTCTCCTTTAAAGATTAATAAATATTTTTTACTAAAAAAACTATACGAATATTTTAAAAAAGAATCAAAATTATTTTAAGAGAACAACCGATGCCTGACGATTTTCAATATCACCTCGACGGTAAGAATAAAAACGGGTATCACAAATAGTACAATTATTATATTCTTTGTGAATATTCTCTTCTTTAACTCCAAAATTAATTAATTGGAACTTTATAAATCTTGGTAGATTAAAAAATATTTTTTCATCACGTTTAAAAATTACATTATCAATAAACGAAAAATTCTCCAAATGTTTTAAAAAAATATTTTCAACCTGATAACAACAAACTTTCGCACATGGCCCAAAATAAATATTAAAATCAGACGGTTTTGAACCATATTTATTTTTTAATGTATTTATTAAATTTAAAACTATATCTCCAACAGCCCCTTTCCATCCTACATGTGCCACAGCTATAATATGTTTAGTAAGATCATAAATAACTAAAGGCAAACAATCTGCAGACAAAATTCCAATGCCAACTTTACGTAAACTTGTAATTATAAAATCACCTTTCTGTTTAAAAAGAGTAATTTCGGTTGGAATTTGAGAATGATCGTCAATACACACTCCTTCTACCCCATGTTCCTGTTTTATAAAAACAAGTTTCTCAGCATTAGGTAATACTTTTTTTATATTTTTAAATGAAGTAAAAGAATAATTCCTAGTTGCTTTTACACAACGATCCTTTTTATCTCCAAAATATATTACAAAAGAAGAACCATTGTGTAAAAGCATAATACCTTTCTTTATCCTACTACTTGATCTATCTTTTCTTCTTTTACTTTTATCTTCTCTTCTTTTTTCTCACTTTTTTGATCAATTTTCATTTGTGCTTGTTTTCTCAAATATGTAGGTGTATCCAAATTTTTCATATCAAAAGAGTCATCCGACAAATTTCCCGGAGTCAACTTTAATCTTTCATCATTAAGTAAAATATCAAAATTTGTTACTTCTTCTTTTTCAGTGGAATTAACACAAATAGATCTTTTATCTTCCTGAGACATCTCAACACTAACTTCTTTTTCTTTAATCTTTTCTTTTACTATTTCAGATTGAAATCCCGTCGCAATAACAGTAACCATAATTTGATTGCCAATATTTTGGTCAATAACAGAACCAAGAATTATCTCGGCGTCCTTACTCACCATCTCATGTATAAGACTTGCCGCCTCGTTTATTTCTTGCAAACCTAAATCAGTGTTTCCAGTAATATTTATTAACACTCCTTTTGCACCATTTATGCTTATATCTTCAAGTAAAGGAGAGCTTATAGCGTTTAATGCTGCTTGTCTAGCCCTATCTTCACCTTCAGCAATACCAGTTCCCATAATCGCCATTCCCATATCTTTCATGATCTCTCTAACATCTGCAAAATCAACATTGATATGTCCAGCTTTTGTAATGATATCTGAAATACCTTTTACAGCTTTTTTTAAAACATCATCTGAAAATGCAAAAGCTTCCAACATAGAAATTTTTGGATCAGAGATTTCTAAAAGTTTTTGATTAGGAATTACAATAAGAGTATCAACACATTCTTTTAAACTCTCTATAGCCTCCTGTGCATGATTTAACCTTCTTCGACCTTCAAATGAAAATGGAGTCGTAACAATTGCAACAGTCAAAATCCCCTGCTCCTTCGCTGCTTTTGATATTACAGGAAGTGCTCCTGAACCAGTGCCACCACCCAACCCTGCCGTTAAAAATAAAATGTCTGAACCAGATATTTTACCCAAAATTGCATCCAAATCTTCTTCTGCCGCTCTTCTTCCAATGTCTGGGTTTGATCCAGCTCCAAGTCCTTTTGTGATTTTTGCACCAAGCTGAATCTTAATTGCAGCATTGGAAAGACTCAATGCTTGTGCATCGGTATTTGCAACAACAAAATCTACAGTTTCTAATTCATTACCACCGATCATGCTGTTTACAGCATTACCACCTGCCCCTCCAATCCCTACTACCTTTAAACAGGCCCCCAATTTTATTTTATTCTCTTCCTCTTCCAAATTAAGTTCAATCATAACTCCTCTCCCTTCAAACTAGATAAAATCATAAATCCAAGACTTCATTCTCTTAAATACCTTTGTAAACATCGAATCATTTTTATCCAATGTAAATTCTAAATCATTTTGACCCGCCGCGTACAAAAGCAACCCATATCCTGTTGAATAAATTGGACTTTTTAAAAGATCTGGAATGTTATGCAAAATTTCAGAGTCCTTCTTTTTATAAGAATGCGGAACACCAACTCTTACTGGCATACCAAATTTATTTTTAGCAAGATCAGCCATTCCTGAAAGCAAGGAACCGCCACCTGTTAAAACCATTCCTGTTGGCATAAATGTTTTTAGCCTATAAGTTATTATCTCTTGTACAAGGAGATCAAAAATTTCTTCTGCTCGAGGATTTAAAATTTCAAACAAAGAATAAGTTTCAATTTCTTTAATTCCTTGCCCATATTTCAACTCAACCTCAACCTTATCTTTATCCAACTCAAGATACTTATCTTCCCACACAAAACCATAAAGTTTTTTTAACTCTTCTGCGATTGAAATTGGAATACTAAGACCTATGGCAAGATCATTCGTAAAATGATTACCTGCAATAGGTAGTACCTTTGAATGTAAAATTCTTCCATCTCTATAAATAGCAAAATCGGCAGTACCACCCCCAATGTCAAGTATCCCTACACCAAGTTCTCTTTGTGATGGAGTAAGAACTGCATCCGCCGAAGCTATCTGTTCTAATACAATATCAGAAACTTTTACCCCAGCAAGTTCACAAGATTTAATTATATTTTGTGCTGAAGAAACTGCTCCTGTTATAATGTGAACTTGTGCCTCTAATCTTACACCATGCATTCCAACCGAATCTAAAATATAATCCTGTCCATCAATCTTAAAATATTGTGGTAAAATATGTAAAATTTCTTGATCCTGTGGAATTGGTACAGCTTTTGCTGCATCGATAACTCTATCAACATCATTCTGGCAAACATTTTTATCACGTACCGCAACAACACCTTTTGAATTTAATGAGTGTATATGTCCACCAGAAATTCCAACAGTTACAGTCTCTATTTTTGTACCAGCCATATCTTCTGCTTGTTTTATAGCTTTTTTTATTGAATCGACGGTCTTTGAAATATCAACAACAACCCCTTTCTTAAGACCATAAGAAGGATTTTGACCTATTCCAATCAAATCTACACCACCATAGGCATCTCGATTTGCTATCAAAACACAAATCTTAGTTGTACCAATATCTATGGCAGCAACTACATCACTAAATATCTTCTTTCCCATTATCCCCCTCCCTCTTTTTTTGTGTACTCAGCTGCTAGCTTCCCAAGCTTTATTCGTTTATGTTCAAAAATTTCTTTTTTTAAAAAATTAAAAGTTTTATTATTAATATGTTTTACAATCAAACGATTTTTAAATCTAGTATCAAACAAACCATTCTTTTTCCCCCATCTTTTTTTGCTAATTGTTTTTTTAAATGAATCTAAAATGTTATCAAATAATGCAAATTTTTCTAAATCAAAAAAGGCCTTGTTATCTGTAACAATTAAAATCTTATTTTTCTCTTTTTTATTTTTTCTTGGAAAAAGATTTATGCTAGAATCTCTCAAATAATTCCAATCATATTCAAAAAAACTTTTATCAGAAACTTTTTGAAAAAATGAATAAATTTGAGAAGATACTTTTTTGTCAAAAATATTTAATGCCACATTAACACTCTTCATATTTTTTGAATCAGGGCCATCAAAAAGTTTAAAATCAAAAATATTTTGATTATCACCTAAAACAAATCTTTCATTAATTTTACAAAAAGGTTTTGTTCCAACAATTTTAAGTTTTGCAATACTAGGTTCTACAAAATCCCATTCAACTTTTCTAACAATTTTAAATTTATTATTTAAACAAAAACTCAAATCTGAAGGATTAAACATTTCAAGATTTTTATTTTCAAGATAAAAATTAGCAAACTTAATTAAATTATTTTTTAATGTATCAGAATAGATAAAATCAACATCAACAAAAACCTTTTTGGGAACTAAAACTTTTAAAAAACTTCCATGTACAAAAAAAACAACTTTCTGTCCCAAAAAAACAATAATTATTATTAATAAAGAACATAAAAATAAAAGTTTTAACCTTTTCTTTAATATATTTTTATCTTTTTTCATTACAATAACCAAAAACCTATTTAAAAAGTTGGATTCTTACAGCATTGCACTATGATTTTAAATAAAAACAGCAATATTACGCAATATATCCAAATCTTGAATAAGAAAACATAGATTAACTAATGTTATTGAATAATCAGAAACGTTCAATTTTTTCAGATAAAAGAAATAATAATATTCCTGCAGCAACAGAAGCATTATAAGAAACATCATCAGTTTTTTGCGGTAAAGTTATGAGTTTACCCTCTTTTAAAAGTGATTTCGAGATTCCTATCGCTTCACTACCGATAACTAAACAAAGCGGAACCTCATAATCAACGTTGGTTGCATCCTTTCCATTTTTAATAACTGACATATAAAATTTGTAACCTGCATTTTTTAATTCCATTACAGCACTTTTTATGGAAGGTGCAAGATAAACATTCAATCGCTCCACCAATCCTGTTGATGTTTTATGAGCAACAGCATTCAATGGAGCCGCTCCCTTTTTACATAAAACAACACCATCAACACCCGTGCAATATGCAGAACGCAAAATTGCCCCCAAATTTCTTACATCTTGAATAGAATCAAGCAACAAAATAAAAGGGTTTTTTTTAGGATCAAAAATATTTTTACAAAATTTGAATTCAGAGACTAATGCAACAATTCCCATATGATCATTTGTTCCTGCCATTCTAGTTAAAACATCTTTAGAAACATAAGAGGTATTAAAAAAATATTTTGGCAAATATCTTTCAATTCTAGAAAAAGATTTTGGTACAGGTCTTGTAGTATAAATAGAATAAAGTTTTCTTTTCTTTGCCCTCAAAAGTTCTATTACAGAATGAGCACCATATATAAGATCATATTTTGTTTTTTTTATTTTTTTTGTTGCCGATTTTTTTCTCATACTATACCATTTATATTTTTACACATTTATTTATACTTATAAACATTATAATAATGGCTTACTATCAAAAAGTAAAAACTATAATTATAAAATTATTTTACATAATAAAGGATTAAATGTACATATTAGAGGGTAATATTGGAGTTGGCAAATCCACTTTTCTAGAACAAATCAAAAAAAATCTTCCTGAAATACAAATTCTTACGGAACCAAAGGATAATTGGACACAGCAAATCTTTGGTCAATCATTATTGGAAAATTTCTATAAAAATCCACAAAGATGGGCTTATACACTTGAAACTCTTGCTATGATATGCAGAGCAAAAGACCACATAAAAGAACAAAATCAAAAAAATGGTAATGTACTCATTGAAAGATCTGTATATTCTGGTCATTACTGTTTTGCTATAAATGGGCATCAAAATGGATATTTTACTCAAATTGAATGGAACATCTATAACAAATGGGCCAATTTTATACTAACCAATCAATGCAAACCTCCAAAAGGTTTTATCTATTTAAAAGCAACACCACAAATATGTATTGAACGAATAAAAAAAAGAGGCCGTATGAGCGAAAAAAGTTTAACTATGGCATATTTAAAACAAATACATTATTGGCATGAAAAATTTCTTATTAAAAAAGATAATATCACTGAAACAATAAAAAATGTTCCTGTTCTTATTTTAAATTGCAATCAAAATTTTATACAAAACCAGCAAATTTTGTTGGAACATTTAGTAAAAACAAAAAATTTTATTGAAAAAACAACTCTAACAAAACAATTAAATACCGTAATCAAAGATAAAGATATAGGTTTGACAATTTAAACAATTTTTTAGCTTAAAACTTTGACTTGTTGACTGTTTTTATTTAAAATTTTATTAGAATTTGCTTTTTATTTGGGCGAATAGCTCAGTTGGTTAGAGCACCTGCCTTACAAGCAGGGGGTCGCAGGTTCGAATCCTGCTTCGCCCACCAGTCTTCGCTCCTACGGAGCTACGCCTGGCAAGCCAGCTAGATTGAAAATCTTTAAAAACATTGAAATATTTACACTATTTTTGAACTTTGATATTATAAAATTAAGTGTTCCTCGGTAGCTCAGTTGGTAGAGCAAACGACTGTTAATCGTTGGGTCGCAGGTTCGAGTCCTGCCCGGGGAGCCATTTTCCAGAATCAACCGTTTTCATGATTATCTTAAATACAGGTTTCAGCTCTAGATCAAGCTTCCCATCCATATAAGAAAAATTCGATGTTATTATTTTGACTAAATTATGTTTTTGATCGGCATTTCTCCGTCTGAACATGTCAGCAGCCTTTTCCGAGAGTTCTAAGATTAAATTAGCATTTTCAAGATATGCAGTATCTGCCTTTTGCATTAATAATAACTTTACAGCCAAAGATTCTTTTTCTTCTATCCAGTTCTTAGATTGTGTTTGCCAAAACTCTTCACTAATTTTTTTATCTAGCTTATCAAGATATACTTGATCGACCCGTCTTTGCAACACAGCCATCTTATTTTTATCATCTATTTTTCTAGCAAGTGCTTTATCCCGAATAGTCAAAATTGTTTCTGCAATGATATATTTTTTTTTGTTAAAACGTTTCTTGATTTCTATGTATTTCTTTGGATCATAAACTTCAACAAAACTAATAAGTACGAAAAAGCTAAACCAATCTTTTGTTTCATCCATGCGATTGGAATACTTCATTTCTTCTGACAGTTGGGCAAATAATGTATTAAGACCACAAATAAATGATACTGTTTGAGGAAATTTTGCATCATTAATATCTATATATTTTTTTATAAAATAGGTATGATCTCTTGATGTGTCTTGATAAAGGGCCATAAATGCTTTTTTCAAAAATATAAATTGCATAAAAATAGCATTTGGGTTTAATTCAGACTTGTTTGCAAGAACATCTTCATACTTCACCAAAGCTGTAGGATCTTGATCAATTGCTACATTATATTTTTTTATGTATGTCAAAAATTTCCGACAAACAGGAAACATTTTTTTTCCTATTTTATCTATTATTGCTCGAGTTGGCTGTTCTTGTTCAGTCCATTTCTCATAAAGGCATTCTAGCTGCTCTTTTAACATGGGCTCATTAAGCACTTTTTCGATAAACCGTGCAATATCAGGCAATGACTTTATCTGTTCCGCTAAATCAAATAATGTTTCTATTACTAGTTCTTTTTCTGATAACATCTTATTCACTTTTTATTCACATATTAATTAACAATTCTTGCTACAATGCCTTATATAATACTATATATAACGGTTTTTCCCCAGGAAACAGTGCTTTTTATATTCCAGCACTATGAAACACAATGTACTGGTTCAGATAGATGTGAGACAAAATCTTAGTCTAAATTCTTAGAAAGTATAAGCACTTAAAAAATATGAACTCTTAAAAAAAGAGGCCTCCAATTGTTAAATTAAATTTAACTAACGAAAGGAGACCTCATGCAGATAAAATACCTGCAATCAAAACAAGTACATGATATATCGCACAGCAAGTATTTTCAAGAACCTTGTGAAAAAAGAGAAAAACTTGTTTTGTATAAGCAATTGATAAATGAAGGTTGTAGCCAAAAAACAGCATTACTAGCAATAGGAACTTCTAGGGCAACATATTTTAGATGGATCAAAAGATATAATCTAAATGCATTTGCACTTTCGTGCACTATTCATTATAATCTGTACATCGTCGTAATTTATCATTTTTTAAATAAGGGAAACCAATAATGAATATCACATCCAAGTTTTTAGTAAGCATAACGCTCATTTGTTCAATGATCACCACGAAATCAACAACAAATTCCACAGCTACACCTGAATTAGACATAGACAAGGCTTTTATTTCAGCCGTAAAAAACAATAATCTAAAAAAAATGGAAGACCTCATAAAAGAAGGAGCTGATGTTAATGCATCAATTTCTTACATCATAGGTACTTTTAGTGACGGTTATATGATGATTAAAAGTTCACCTCTTATATTTGCTACAAGAAAAAATAAGCCAAAAATGGTAAAGATACTCTTACAAGTAAAAAATAAACTTGACACGACTCTTGGTCAAGCTCTTAATGCAGCTATAGTACGCGGCCATTCAGACATAGTAGAAGAACTTATAAAAGAAGGGGCTGACGTTAATAGTATAACTGATAAGTATACAAAAGAGACACCATTAATTTTAGCCGTAAATCATGCTCTTGCGTTTTCAAAATATAGTCAAGACAATAATATGCGTCTAAATAGCCAGAAAATTGTAAAAGTACTTCTAGAAATCCCAGGCATTGACCTTGATCATGCTAACGTACATGGTGAAACAGCTAGATCCTTACTTGAAAAATTAAATACAGATGTGAGATCAACTACAAAAAATTATTCGACAATGTCAGCAGATGAATTAAAAGAAGCTTTAATGAAAGTTATAAGAGAAAATGATGTTGATAGCGTTCCTAAAATATTGGATCAACCAGAGTCAAAGAATTTTGGCGAAAGAAACTTAAGAAAAGCTCTTGAACTGGCTGCTAAGAATAATTGTATCAAAATAGTGCACATGCTCATACAAGCGGGAGCTGATGTTAAGCACGAATATTCTAATGCTCTTAAAGATGCAGCTGAAAAAGGTTATATCGACGTGGTAAAAGCGCTCCTTCCAGTTCAAGGAACTGACAAGCGTGATTATAGTAACTCTTTTTATATGGATATTAATCCTTTTAATGGTTTGCGCGACGCAGCTCTTATAAAAGCTGCTAGTAATGGTCATATAGATGTGGTAGAAGAGCTTATACAAGCAGGAGCCAATGTTAACTATATGAATGTTTTTGGTGAAAGAGCTCTGGTCATAACTGCTAAGAATGGTCATGCAAATGTAGTAAAAAAGCTTATACAAGCAGGCGCTAAGGTTAATGATTTTAATAGAAATGGCGAAACAGCTCTTCATTGGGCTGTAAGGCTGAATCATGTAGATGTGGCAAGAGAACTTTTACAGGTTCGAGGAATTGATGTTGACTGGTTTTCGAAGAGCAGGGCTCAAGATCAGGGTGGTGAGATGCTGAAGCTATTTAAACCATTAAGCTAATAATTTACCACGACTACTTTTATTTTCAGTCCAACCTTTTTTGCAAAAGGATGAATGGTATCAATAATACGCTTTGCAGGACTTAAATAAATTTTTTGAATATTAAAAGACTCAAGCTTTGCAATTAATTCTTTTGCCTGCTTTTTCCCCTCAAGGCTTAAGATCCGTTCCTGCTTCAGATTTAACAAGTAACCATTGATTTTACAGCAAATATGTTTACACTCTCTATAGAAAAGTTGCCAAGATAGTCCAATAAAGTGAACTAGTCTTCGTTCCTACAAAACTTTGCATAGCATAGCCATTTTTATTTTTACAAATCTAAAAATTTAAAATCCAAATAAAAAACCAAGTTTAAAAATAATTAAAATTATTTTTTTACTATTAACTATTTTAATATTCAAATCACAAATTATTGAGGTAATAATGTATTTATTATTATATGTAGCATATGTAACAAAAAACATGGCTAATATTGGAACATTTCTTATTAGGTTATCATCTATTTTGATTTTTATCTTGGGAAATAAAAAACTAAAAGAATATTTTTGCAAAATAAAAATCGAATCCGCATTTTTAATATTAAGAGAAATGGAACCTTTTATTGATGATATTACTCAAATAGTAGATAAAGGTTATTTAAATGACAAGATTCGTAGAGACCAATTAATTCTAAATAAATTCAATGAATTTAAAAACAAAATACACCAATCAATTATTCAAATTTCAGGTAAAAAATCCAAACAAATTCATAAATTAGTAAAAGAATTAGAAAAATATTGTAAAGAATTAAGCTATGTAGCTCACGCAATATATGAAAAAAATAAAGAATTCCAAAAACTGAAACTCTCACAAGAAACTCAAAAAGATTATCATAAAAAATTAAAATCATTCTACGAAAAAACAGAAAAAATACTAAAACCCATAATTCAAAACTATTAGAACAAATTTTATATTCATCAAAATTTTCATTTTACTCTGTGTTTTAATTTAACCTTCCAATACCTCCCCAATATGCCATGAATTTCTCCTTGTTTATCAAAATACATAAAGAAACATAATTAAATTATAGCAATACTTTTTTCAGTCTGAAAAAAGTTATTCTTCAAAAGTCAAAAATAATTCAAATTGTGGCCTTTGCTCAAGAGACTTAAATTAATTATCCTATTTATTAGGAAAAATATATTAAATTTTTAAAATAAATATGAAAGATTAATAAATTAACTTGGAGGTTATTATATGAATCTTAAATTTTTGGCATTTAAGAATCTGAATACTTTTATTAAATTATGGCCTAAGGTAATTTTGATTATTATGATCCTTCCTCTTTTTTGTTCATGTGGAAAAAGGATTGAAAAAATTACGATTAATTCATTTACTAATCCAAAAAAAATTCCAAATGGTTTTTCTAAAGAAAGCTCATTTTGTGTTATTCCTGCCAAAAATAATAATCAATTATTTGAAAAAGAAATATCTCAAAAAATAAAAACAATTTTGCAAGATCAGGAAGATGCTATTAAAGAACAAAAAAATGCAAACTACTACTTAACATTTATCTATGGAATAAAGAGTTCTACACATATTATTAATGTTCCTAAATATGTTCCAGGACAAGAACAAACTATACAAGGTAACATTTACGGTAAATATGGATGGTATGGTGGATATACAGAGCAATCTCAATCAACAGGATCAATTATATATGTTCCTGAAGAATATACATTTTTTAATAAGTCTCTTTTTATTAAAGTTTATGATGCTGACTTGTATAGAAAAACAAAAAATGAAGATCTTGTATGGGAAGGATCAGCTATTAGTTGCGGAGAAAGTAGTGATATAAGAAAATTTATAGATTATCTTCTAATGTCTGTTTTTAGATACTTTGGAAAAAATACACAAAAGAATATACATCTGGATACATATTCAGAAGATAAAAATGTTGATTGGCTACGAAAAACTTATTTAAATAAAAATTAATTAAAAATATTGATTATGAAAAATCTTTTTTATTTTATAATTATTGTTGGATTCTTGTTATTGTTTAATTCTAATGACAAAGATCAATACGATAAAGGTTATGAAACAGCTTGGCAAGATAAAGAACCTTCAGTCTGGGCTAACAAACAAGAAAAAAATGGATACTATGATGGTCTTGATGATTCTTGGATGTACGACGAGGGTTATGATGATGGCTTACATAAAAAATCAAAAAGATATCCAAATAACTCGTTTTATATAGAAGGTTATAAGGATGGCAAGCAAAAATAATGCTCAAAGAAGGAATTGAAAAAATCTATAAAAAATATACAAACAAAAATATGAGAAAAAAACAAGGGAGAAAATATGTTCAATTTCTATAGAATTATATCATTTTTTATAAGATTTCCTTCTCTCTTAATGTGATGGTCCCCAAAACAAGATCCCTCTCTTTTGCTGCTTTATCAAAATTACTGAACTGAACTAGCACCTAAGAAGGAAGGCGATAATCTTCTTTTTCTTTAGTAGTAGCTTCTGGCCTAATAGCTTTTAGATTTCTTGCATGCACTCTTTCAGGGAGTATAGAGAAAGGACAATAAACTAAAACTAAAAAAACATTTTCTAAGCAACGCAAAGTACAAACCTCATATAAATATTGAGCAGTTTGAACGTATGGCATGGGAAAAAGGAATTCCTACTACGGATGGAAAAACATGGAAAGTTTTTAAAGCAGATGGTATCATTGGTGCAAAACTAGGAATTGAAACTCCCTATGTTAGAATTGAAATGAGTGCAAATACTATTCATGGTCACCCTATTACGCCAGCTGAGTATAAAGCTCTTTTAAAATAAAAATAGCATATATGTATAAAGGATTTATTATGATGTTTGAAAACTTTGATTTTAGGCCCGGAAAGGTTACATATAATGATTTTGATATAGATCCTAAGGTCACATTTGAAAAACAACTATTTTCTTTAAAAGAGGATATGTTACAAGTATCATTTCATAATAGCAAATATGTCTTAGATGTTGGTTGGAGCCCAGATTTTGAGATAAACGGTTTTTTTAAAGTAGTGATCATTAAAGAGCTGGATTGGATGTCTCCAATTTATTCAAAAAAAACAAATAATTTGGATGAGCTTCACAAGTTACTTGAAGAATGCGTACAAGAGATTAAAAATTTATTGTGAGTTTTGATGTATATGCGAGTTACAACAAAAGCATAGTTAGCCCTTTATCCTGCTTATATTAAGAAATATGATGATCAAAAAACTATTATCTAAAAATTCGATTGATTTATTAAGAAAATGTATAGAAAATCATAATAAAGAGCTATTGTATATTATTGATTTAGAAAAGATTGTTGATATAGATCCTGATCTTGGAAATGATTTAAGAGATTGTGTTTCTGACGAATTGATAGAACATGGTTTTAATGGTGACGAACCAAATGATTACGACATACAGCTAGAAAGTTTGATAGATGAAATTGGTAGACACTACCTGTAAAAATACTTGAAAACAAAGAAAAGAAGAAGGTTTACATTGGCTATACTAAAAAATATAACAACAATATAAACTATCCCAAGGATTATATAAATTTTAGTTATATAATCCCTGGGTCCCTACATAGAGTAGTAATGAATCATATAAAACTAAACACCCTCTTTTTCATAAAGTAATGAGATAGCCTCGCAAATCAATGATGAGCGATCTGATTTCTGTTGAGACTTAAGTCTTTTAATATATATCGCAGTTAACTGTTCTGTTGCTACTAAATCAAGGCAAAATGTAGCTTTTGATTTTAAAGTGTTTGCTGTACGAGGGATAACTTTTTTATATCGACTTCCAGTTTTTACAGCAGTAGAGATTGGAGTCTCTTTAGACATATATTGGGTTTTATTAACTTCTGTATTTATGGAAACTGTTTTAAAATCAGCTTTTCCAGAAATCTGTACTTCTGGTTTTACAGACTTATTAATTTCTTTCTTTTTATTGGGAGTCCACTTTGCAGATTCAGGTGCAAACGACAACTCCAGTTTTTTCTTAATTTTAAGTAGCTGCATTAACATATAAAATAGAGAAAAAGACAACTACTTATCACAAATTCTCAATTGCAATTCGTGAATCTATTGCAATATGGAAAAAGGACGGTTCAGTAAAGCTTTCTATTCCATTAAATAAAATGCCTCAGCTTAAAGAATACTGTAATTGAAAAGTTATTGAATTTAATAGCTCAGAGCAAGTTTTGATTAGTGCTCAAACAACCCAGAATGGATGTATAATTAGACACTTATTTTTGCTTACACCGGAAAAATAAACGTCTAATCTTAATAATTATATTAGACATAGACTCGATTCCCATAATTACGAACCTGCATACTTAACAATTCCATGTTTTGTGCCAAGCTTCCCCAATTAAAAGTTCGAAGTGTGACCAGTTCGTGGAGCCATTTTGCTCTATAAAAAAATCATTACCTGTCATATAAATAAAAAGTCTTTCTCATGCACTACGTTTATGTTTTAAAATCAATAAAATTTACCGAAAAAATTTATGTTGATTATATAAATAATCTCAATAATAGATTATCTATTCACAACGATGAAAAATCTATATATACAAGTAAACATAAACCATGAGGATTGCATGGATATGTAAAAAGTCATTGCGTCTAAATTGAAGCTGTTTGTTTTGATTTCTTTCCATATATCCAAAACTGAAAACAAAAAATAACAACAAATATAAGGCCCCGCAATGCGGCAAAAACAGATTGAAGTGGTATCCCTAAAGCAAGTATTGCTATTAATCCTAATAAGTTTTGAAAACCCATAAATAATATTGTGACAAAACTAAAACCTTCAACCGATTTTTTTGAATATATTTTATAAACTTGTGGAAGTTGATAAACAATCCAAACTACAAGAGAAATCCACCCAGCTAAATGCCCAATTTTATGAGGAAAATTAATAGCTAAGACAATTAATAAAAAAAGGATAAAAAAATTTACAGAATATAATCTAATTGAACAACACTCAAATTTCTGTTTATTGTAAATAAAACACTGAATAACTAAGGCTAACACTAATAACAATGATAATGGACTCATGATTTTGTATGCAATTGGAAGATCCAAACAGAAAACATAAAATAACTGAGTAACATTTCCAAAAAGATAGATTAAAATGTAAATATTGCTCAAACCATATGTTGATTTGACTTTATAGTTTAAAAAAATTTGAGGCAAAATGCCTGCTACAGCTATAATATGAACAACCCAAAGAGCTACGTTGGCAATCATATTTTGCGTCAAAATCATTGTTTCCCCCCCGCGCAAAAAATTTAGGAATACAATATTACTGCCCTTTTTCAAAGTAGCAAAAAATACTAATGGAAAGCAATTAGCAAAAAATAAAAACTTTAGATACCGCAACCAAATTGATCTTTTATAATTCCATCTCTTCTAAAACCCCGATACCCTTTCCTCCACCTGAAAATTATACTCTAGGAACATATACTCACTGATAAATCAAACCTTGTAAAAAGAAAAACCTTCACTTACTTTTTTATTTGATTTCTTTCCATACAGCCAAAATTGAAAACAAAAAAGAACAAAAAAAATAAGGCCCCGTAACGCAATAAGAATAGATTGAACTGGTAAACCTAAAATAAGTATTGATATTAATTCTAATAAATTTCCCAAAACACTTAAAAATACAAATGTAAAACTAAAACCTTCAACTGATTTTTTTGAATATATTTTATAAACTTGTGGCAATAGATAAACAGTCCAAATCACAAAAGAAATCCATCCAGCCAAATGTCCAATTTTATATGGAAAACGAATAGCTAAAATAACTAACAAAAAAATGCTAAAAAAATTTGCACAATACAATCTAATTGAATAACACACAATCTTATATTTAAAACAAAAAAAACGCTGGAAAACCAAAATCGCCACTAAAAAAAATGAAATTGGGACCATAATTTTGTATACAATTGGAAAATCTAAGCAATAAACATAAAATAACTGAACTGTATATCCAGAAATATAACTTATAAGATAAAAATCACTCAAACCATTTGCTGATTTGGTTTTATAATTTAAAAAAATTTGAGGCACAATGCTAACTATAGATATAATAAGAATGACCCAAATTATCGCATTGGCAACAACATCTTGTGTTAAGATCATTTTTATTTCCTAATGTGTCATTAAAAAATTTAAAATAAAAATAAGAAAAGTTTCACAATTAGAATCTTATAAATAAAACTACAAAAAGAATCGTAACATGTATAAAAACAAGTAAAATTTGTAATTTATACATAAACGTAACCCGATTATAACAAAAAAACTCAAGACCTTAAAGCCCAAAATCTTGAATTTCGAATAATATATAAATGTTATAATTCGATATATAGCTACTAATCAAATATTTTTTGATTGCAAAATAACCCTAGATCTTCCAAAGAAAAGTTGCGAAAATAGTCCAGTAGAGGGAGCCATTCTGTTTGATCATCCATTTTTATCAATGAAGATTTAATTTATTTTGAACTAGTATTATCTTTAATGAACACATTTATAAACATTGGAACAGGTGTCAACCTTCAAATAAAAGAGCTTGCACAATTAATTAAAAATATCACCGGCTTCAAAGGAACAATCACATTGAATACAAGCAAGCCTGATGGCACACCTAAAAAATTACTTGACGTCTCAAAAATACATTCGTTAGAATGGCAAACAAAAGTATGAGAAAAAACAAGGGAGAAAATATGTTCAATTTCTATAGAATTATATCATTTTTTATGAGATTTCCTTTCTTTGATACACAAAAACCTATCTCTGAAGTTCGACACAATGATATTCAAAAAAAAGCACTCTCTAACTTAGCAAATAAAATAAAACAAAATGAATATAAATTTGTTGAAAACAAGTGTTTGTGTAGTTCTTTTAATGATAATGACATTTTAGTTGCAAAATATGATCGACATGGTATTGCAGCAGAAAGTGTTCTTTGTAACAAATGTGGAATTGTTCGCTTAAAAAAAGTTTTTGATACCACATCTATGAAACGTTTTTATGAAGAAGATTATAGAAAAATTTATTCAGGAATTGATGATTCTTACAAAGAAAATCTTAAATTTAAATTACCTGATAGCAAAAGAGGACTAACTTTTATAGCGTTATTAAAAAAAATCGGAATTTCAAATAAATTAAAAAAGGTTTTCGATTTTGGCTGTGGGTCTGGACATGTTTTGGTACCATTTTATAGGCATGGTATAGAGGTTTTAGGATATGACCAAGGCAAAGGATTTATAACATTAACTGGTGATCTCAATGGAATTGTCCAAGTAAAAAAGCTTGAAAATGTTACTATTGCAGATGCTTCGCAGGATTTAGTAATTATGTCGCATATTATGGAACATTTAGCTGATCCTATACATGATTTGATGAAACTTTTACAAAAAATAAAACCCGGAGGATTTCTTCTTGTAGAAGTACCTGGATTATTTTGGAAGAGCAGGGTGGGCTATTATAATTCCGAAAATCCCGTTGTTTACTTTCAAAATGCACATGTAGTTCAATTTTATCATGAATATTATCTGAGACGCTTTTTTGAACAATTAGGTTTACATGTATTATATGGTGATGAAAGGTGTACATTTGTTTTACAAAAGCCATTTAATTATTCTAAACCTACTCGTGAGATTAATTTTACTTATGATAAAGAAATGCAGAAAAATGCTAAACACATTAAACAATTTTTAAAGTTTCATTACCTTCAATGGCGCTTTCATCATATTAAAAACAAACTTGTTCGCATAAAATATAAAATTTTAGGAAAAATTATTAAAGCTTTTAATTTTCTAGGTATTAAAAAATAAATACTAATTTGGCATACATAAATGATCAATAAAAAAACATAATCTTACTACTTTTTTGTAGAAGACGAATGCCGCGTCAAAGTGATAATAAATACAGATTTTTTATTTTAACCAAAATAATCTACTGTTTCTTTAGAAAGTGGCTCCAACCCTATCTTAACTTTCAACTGATACAATGATTCTTCTAATTGATCAAAATTAACTGAATCCTTTTTTTTATCCTGTAAAGAAAACCTAATTCCAACATATTCAATACCACGTTTTTCAATCTCTCTTTCAACAGCTTTTACATATTTTAATTTATCATCAATAAAAATAACTTTTTTAGGTACATATTTTATTGCATCAAAAAATGCAACTAACATCCGTCCTTTATCGTTTGCACCAGAAAATATAATACCTTCAGAAAACTTACCTGAGTGAGTAATGGCAAGATTTAAATCTTTATCAAATAAACTTGTTGTAGAAAAATCAATGTCTATCTTTTTCATTTGTTCAAGTGTTACTTGTGATGCAGGAATAGATCTATTGGTTAATGCGATAACAGGAATTTTTTTACTTTGTAAATCTGCAATTACTTCTTTTGAACCTCCAATTGGATAAAAATTAATAAATGGTTGAAAAGTGTAATACATGCTTAAACTATACAATACTGCGTCTTTTTCATTTAAGCCCTGTTGTTGCAACTCTTTTATTTTTTGTGGCAACCACGTATCAAAGTCAATAGTATTTTCTATCACCGTATGATCAATATCAAAAACAACAACAGAATCGCTGTCAACATATTTATATATATCCTTTAAACTCTCACTTTCCAACGTAACTGCACAAACATGCAAATTCACAAATAACAATGACAATAAAATATTACGTATAATTTTTTTCATTAAATCATCCTCATATTTTTTATATATAATTTAATATCCATAAAATCTTGTTTCTAATGATATGATACAGCTACAAAAATTTAGACAAAAATATTTATTTACGTCTCTATTATAATTACATGATTACTAATTACAAGTTTTTACAGGTTTTAAAACAGTTATTTATATTAAATCTAGATATTGAAAATCAAAAAATATAAAGAAAAAAAAATTTTAATTAAAGTTTTTAAAACTATTTTTGTTTATACTGAAAATTATAAATAAAAAGTTCATAACAGTCACATTCTAATACAAATATAAAAGCAAACCAATTTAATTCTTATGTTGATTATCCATTTGTACAAAACAATACCCCATTTTTATAAATAACCTATTGATAGTATAATAAAAGTGAAGCATCAAAGTTTCAATCACTAATCAAAAGCTTATAAAATATGGGGGGGCAAAAAATGAAAAAATTTATAATTTATACATTTATCACATTATCTACTTTGTCAATACAAGCTGTTAAAATGGATGCTAACAACAAATTAAATATATTGGAAAATGGTTATGCACCATTACATAATGCGGTAACAGATGAAAACGTAGAAAATGTTAAATCTTTACTTAAAAAAGGTACCAATATAAATTTACCTGACAGTTATGGTAGAACACCTTTGTGGAGGGCTTCCGAACGTAATAATAAAGAAATAGTTTCAATTCTTATTGATTTCGGAGCAAAAATCGATATTAAAAGTCAAGGAGGTTGGACAGCTCTTCATGTAGCTGCAGGTGATGGCAATACTGATGCAGTTAAACTTCTAGTAAAAGCTGGTGCAGATGTAAATATTCAAAATGATGATGGAGAAACAGCTTTGCACGCAGCCGCTCATTTTGAATTAATAGAAAAAACAACTGACTACATTAAAATAATTAACTTACTTATAAAAGCTAATGCAAATAAAAACATCTGCAATAAAAATAATGAAACCCCTCTTATTATTGCCATTAATGAAAAACAACCAGAAGAAACTATTAAGTCTCTAAAATAAATAAATAGTTTTATGGTACTATTATTACTTGATTGATAGGTTCCATATAACTATATTCTGTTATTAAACAATTCTCATTGTATGTTTCCAAATAATGTTCCACTATAGAATAAAACTTTTCAAAACAACAAAACAAAGATGAACGGTTAACTGTATATTCTCTAGTATCAAATAATTTTAAAATCAAATTACGACATGAAATTTTTCCATTTTGATGAATCATTTTTGATATATTTATACTTTTAATATCAGACCAATAAATTTTTTCATAAGAATTGCTCTCAATAAAAGCAATCCCATCATCATCTATCACAATATAAGGAATATTCTTCTTAAATAAATTTATTATTTTTTTTATAAAAACATAACTTGGAATAGCAAATAATCCACTAAATAATAGAAACAAACCATAGATATCTAAACGTTCATCATTCAAAATTTCAGTTGCTGCACATAACAAAGCCATTGTCGTTAAAGATAAAACCCCTGATGAAAGTAACCCCATTACAACAATTTTATAATAATTAATATCTTTAAAGAAAATTATTTTGTCAGTGTTTTCATCATATTCAATACCCGAAATATTTTTTATTTGTTTAATAATAGATTTTTTATAATCTTTATCAAAATCAGCTTTTTGAACTATTTTTAAAGATTCACTTTTTTCTGCCAAACCATTTGGAATTATAAAAAACATAAAACATATAATAATTAACACTTTTTTAGTATTCAAAATAGCTACTCCCTATGAAATATTATACTTAAAAACTAATTCCAAAATGATGGCCACCACCCCTTACGATCACTTTTGTGCTTAGAAATCTTATCTGAAACCACTAAAAAAAATTTATTTCTCATATCTAACCATGTCATATCATCATCAGATATTGGATTATTACTATCCCTCTTAATCTGTTCACCTATAAATTTCTGAGAAAATATAATTCCTGCAAGCGTATCATTTATGTCTTTAATTTCTTTATTTACACTATTCAATCGACCTTTTAAATCCAAAATTAACTGTCCAGTAGTAACTGATAAAAGCAAATAAGAAATTACTAAGAAACCTGTAGCTGTATATTTCAACTTCTTATAAAAATTATCTTTAAAACTAAAATTATTATTCTTTTTAACAAGTCTTTTAATATCCTTTAATAATTCAAAAAAATCTGAACTTTTAAAAAATAATTCAAGATCACTTTTAGATAATTTTGAAAGATAATCAAAAATAGGCCATATTTCTTTCGGTGTATATTCTTTGTAACCTTTAAATATAATTGGATCTGGATCATAATTAGATAAAAAAACTCTTAAAGCATCAACTTTAGCATTAGTATTTCGTATTGAATTAACATAAATAAAAATAAAGGCCCCTAATAAAATAGGAGTCCTTTGAATAGCAGAAAACAAAAGACCAACTCCCCCAACAATAAAAGCATCAATACAAATCGATTTAAAATTTATTAATTTATTATTTGGTTCTTCTAATAATTTTTTTTGGATAAACAGCCAAGGATTTTCTTTATAAAAAACTTTTTTTTGATCAATAATATTTTTTTGATTAAAAGAAGTTGTTTTAATTTCTTCACAAGATTTACTTGTCTCTGCCAAACCATTTGGAATTATAAAAAACATAGGACATATTATAAATAAAAATAAAAGATTTTTAACTTTCAAAATGACTCCTAAATTATACAAAACTTAAATATATACTTCGCGGAAAGAATATATTCTTTTCCAAACTTTTACAATTGAAAATTCAAAGTAAAAAGTTCATAACAATCACATTCTAATGCAAAAGTCATAATAACTCAAAGAACACTATTAATGAACTAAAAAGTAAAATAGTCGAATTAAATAAAAATTTAAAAAAAGCTGAATCTGAAAAAAATAATACAAAAAAAATATCTGAAAAAACTCAATATCAAATTCTTAATAAAATTAAAAATATATCATCATACATATTTGAACAAGTTAAATTTATAGCAGATAAAAGTGATAAAATTATTTCTAAAAAATTCTTTATAACAGCCATGCTTTTACTTGGACCACCAATTTTTCTTTATTGTAAAATTTTTGGAGTTGGTCTTACTAGAACAATAATAAATAAAATTACAGGAATATTTTTAGGTGGAGGAACTGAAGTTACAAAAAATGTAGCAGATGCAGTTATTGATAAAACACCAGAAATTACAGAGATCGCAATTGATAAAGGTCAAGAAATTGCAGAAAAAATTATTAATACTGCTTCAAGTAAAATTATAGAAAATCCAAAAACAATCGCTAAAATTTTAGGAGCATGGGTTGGACTTAGCGTAACAAAGGAAATTTTAGTTCAAACAATTAGCAAGGTAGGCGATCAATTGGGCGAAAAAATATCTGAAGAAATAATTGTACCTGTCGTTATAACTTCATTTTCTTTAATTACTAGCCCTTGGTGTTTGCTAGTAATAATACCCGCTTTTGCAGCCCACATATATTATCAACATTAATTAAAAAATCTATTAACATGTACAAAGACATCAATATATCTTTGTGCATGTTAATATCAAAACTTCACTCAAAAAAATATTTATGTTAACTTTCTTCCAACGTTTTGAAATTATTAAAATATAAAAAAGAAAGCTAAGCAATGAAAAAAATATTAAATATATTTATGCTATTATTACTTTCAATAACCTTCGTATACACTTACAATTCAAAAGATCTTGAACAAGCAAAATCAGGAAATAGATCATTATCTGGAAAAAATTTATCTCATGCATACCTAGCTAATTTAAATTTGAGATATACAAAACTAAATTCATCAGACCTACACAATGCAAATCTATCTGGTTCATATTTATATGGCTCAGATTTAACTAATGCAAAAGTTGAAAAAGCAAATTTTAAAGGAGTAACTGGATTAACAAATAAACAAAAGGGATATTTGTATGCACATGGAGCAATAAATATTCCACCCTATAATCCAAATGAGACCCCAAAAACAGATCCTCATTGGCTAGCTAATATTTGTAATGAAAAAATTGATACCTTTATGAAAGCAGTTTTTAAAAAATCTTTTCATTTTTTTATTTCACTTCCAAAACATGTTAAAAAACAAATAATCGATCGTTTCTTTTTAAGTCAAAAAATTGAAAAAGATTCTTAATAATATTATTTAATTTTGATATGCATGTATTATTGCTACATCTTTGCAAGCTTCACTTATTCTATAAAAAAAACCTTCTTTATCTAATGTCATTAAAATTTTTGTAAGCCTTTTTGCATTACTTAAACTATGAAACTCCATTACAATATTTTTTATAAATCTTAATTTATTATGCTTAGCCAATTCTTCAATTACTTCCACTTCCGCACCTTCTATATCCATTTTCAAAAGATCTACTGGTTTGTTAATGTAATCAGAAAGCAAAATAGAATTTACATAAATAACATTGTTTCGTAAATTAGATTCCCGTTTTTTTCCCAATATTTTACTGCTTCCAGAATTAACACAACTAAATTCCAAAGTTCCTTCTGAGTTATAAACAGCATTATTAAAAAGCGTAATATTTGATAATTTACTTTTTTCGATGTTATTTCTTAAAATCTGAAACGTTTTTGGATGCGCTTCAAAACCTAATATTTCCGAATTCGGATATAACAGTTTGAAAAATAATATAGAAAGACCAACATAACAACCACAATCAATAATTGTTGGAAAATCATTATCCAAATTTACGTAATAATCCTTATTTACAAAAATTTCTTGAAATACAAAATTAAATTCATATCTATCAGGAAAAGAAATATCAAATCCGAAAATGCTATCTTTATCGCCTACTTTATTAAATAAGTAAGACAATTCTAATTTACAAAAAGTGAACAAAAGATTATTTTTTGTAGGAAATTTTTTACTTTTTTTATATTTTATATTTTCTCTAAAAAGATTTTTTACAACTTTTATAACATTTATTGCTCTATTAAATAAAAAATTTGCATTGTAATTTACAAAACACAAAATTACATTAGAAAAACAATAAAAGAAAAACGTGAAAAATAAAACACAAATAAATCTTTTGATTTTAGTATTGCATCTAAAAGCAAAGGCTATAAACCAAAACGTAAATATTAATAAAAATGAAAATGAAAATATTTTTATACAAATATTAATATCTGATAAAAACAAAAAAATTATTGAAAAAATAAATACAAAAATAGATCCTAATAAAATTATAAACGGAACTATATAATTAAAAAAAAACCTTTTTAACAAATCAAACATACTTTCCTTTCTTAATTTCTTAATTGATCTTAAAAAAGATTAATTTAAAAAATACTGAAAGGCAAAATAAAATTAGTTCAATGCAATACGGTTATGGTTAAAAACAAACAAAAACCAGCTTTCCCTTGTCAAATTGTCCATTTTTTGGCAAAATACTTTTATCTTCATTATGGGGCTGTAGCTCAGTTTGGTTAGAGCGTCCGCCTGTCACGCGGAAGGTCGCGAGTTCGAGTCTCGTCAGCCCCGCCAGTCTTCGCTTCACTATGTGAAGCTTCGCCTGGCACAGCCATCTTTTTAATGGAATAAATATTAAATAGTAAAGAGATCGAAGACTGTCCGGCGTAGCTCAAAGAGCGTAGACGGACTCTTTTGTTAATTATTTTACAAAATCATTCATTGCACAATCATTATGTACTACGTATATCTTATACAATCTATAAAAAATCCTGAAAAAACTTATGCTGGTTATACAACTAAATTAAAAGAAAGATTACAAAAACATAACGAAGGAGGCTCCGTTTTTACTTCAACTTATCGACCATGGAAATTAATAATTTATTTAGCTTTTAGAGATAAAGGAAAAGCCTTAGAATTTGAAATATATTTAAAATCACATTCTGGAAGAACTTTTGCTAAAAAGAGGTTCTGGTAAAAATAATTCAAATTGTTATAATTACTCTTAACTTTCGCCAAGGCTTCAGTTGGCAAGCCATCTTCGCCCTTCAGTCTTCGCTTTTACGCCCGCTCATCCTGAGTGTTTTTGCGAAGCAAAAATGTATCAAAGGACGCCTGGCACAATCAGTTTTCGCCAAAAAGGATTCAGTTTTGCAAACTAAATGGTTAAAAAATGCTTAGAGGTTACATCTCAAAACATGAATAACAACAAATCTCATAAACCCATTTCAATCAATTTAAAAATAAAAATTAGCGATAAAGAATTTATACTAGGTTCTTTAAGTTTAAATCTAAAGACAAATGAGATGAGCTGGCATTTTAATAATGCATTTAAAGAGAAACAAAATAATCTGAATACCGGAGAAAATACTCAACCAGTTGACCATATTACTTTTCACCGTAATATTACGCACATAAAGCTTTCTAAAAATAAATTAACCAATTACAAACAAAAACCAATTAATCCGCATTCTATTCCATTTTTACCTTCCTCAAGAAAGTTTAAAATCATTCTAGTAGAAGAATTTGTTTTAAATTGTTCTAAAAATCATTGCTTATCTAAAGAAAGTAAGTTTAAAAGTGCAAAATCACAAATTGTTGCAACCTTTATCAAACCAATTGATTTCAGCCTTATTATTATTCTCATTCCAAATAATTATTATACAGATCATTTTATAAAAGAATCTAAGATTTTCTGTAAAAACAAAGAACTAAAATTTTATTCTTTTGTAACCTCTGATTATCCAATTGGAAAAATAATCTGTTTCAAAGATTTTGATCTTTTAATTTTTATTGTTCCTTACACAAGAGATGTTTCTAAAATTAAAAAAAAGCCTTTAGATTCTTTTCGTATTATTAATTATAAAAATCCATTAGACTCAATTTGTAAAATTTTCGAGAATTCAAAAAAATATATTTGACTATCAATACTATAGACATATCTCTAGAAGATTTTAGTTTGTTTAACTAGGATTCATTTGGATTTAAAAGAATTTTATCCATAAAGATAATCCTTATGGAAATAAAACATAATATCTGGCAAATCAGTATCGCATATCATCCAGGATTCTATGAGCTCTTTTTTCACCATTTCTCTATAAAAACGATCAATTACATAAAATAAAATATTTTTAATTTCTTTTTTTGTGAATGGAACGTTTTCAGTATTTGGTATATCTATTTCTTCATAATCTTTGGCACTTGGTATATATGCTTCTTCATATTCTGGCATTTGAGATGGAATAGATTTTATTCGTCTTTTCATAGAATAAGACTTTTTTTTGACATAGCATGTGGCTTTTATTAATGGTACCTCTGTATAGTGGCATTTATCAATTGATTTTATTTCATAAATTCTTTTACAAGAAAAAATCAACGGTCTCCCAAATGCATAAAAATTACAAGTTATAGATAATAATATCGTAACAAAAATCATTTTTTTCATTTTTCTCCTGTATTTTATACATTAATTAAATTAAAAAAAAATTTGAATGGATTGGATTATATCTTTTTTGTAATAGTAAGTCTATAAAAAAATATCATGATCATTAAATCCACAAAAACCATTTTAATAAATCTTTTTTTTGTTTTTTGTTTTCTTTTAAAATTCTTCTGTAATTTTTACAGTTGAAAAACAATAATCAATTAATTGTTTGTCACTTTATTCTCAAATTCAACTTGAAATAATAAGTTTTGACTTCATAAAACTATCATTCGATCTGTATTTTCAATCCTAATACCATTTGTTTAAAAATATCTTTTTAGATAGATTTATAATTAAGAATATAATCTAACCTTTTTCTTTAAAGCGGGGGGCTTTATGAATAATTATTTTAAATTTCTATTTATTTCTTTTATATTGTGTTTTTCTTCTAATGTATATCCTACAATTTTAATTGCCGGAGATAACTTGAACGAACTTAAGAGTTCACTTGAGTCACTTTTACCTTCTCAAGAACAAGAAGCAAATCAAGAGCTAAAACTTGGTTTTGCCGATATATATCTTAAAAAAGTTGGTGACAAATATGATAAAGTTGTAGATGTTATTAAAGCAAATCAAAGATTACTAAAACTAAGCGGTCTTGCCACAGCTTTTATTTATGGAAAATATATTAATCCAGATTTTTTTCCAAATCTGATTTCAAAAACAGCGTCAGTTTCTATGGGTTACTTATCAACAGCCATTAATGCAATATTAAAAGGTGCAATGATAGGCGCTTGGGAAAATAAAGGAATGACTACAAAGATAGTCGGTGGATTGCTGATTTATGGAATAGTAACAAATGCATTTAATATAGGATTAAAAGCTGTTACCGAATATGTTGTGGCTGGAAGTAAGAAAGATGCTGAATATAAAATGGCGGATAAATATGGAGTTCCAAAGAAATTATAAATTTTAAATTCACTAACTACATATTTTTTTATATTATTACCTCAATAATAAACTATATTTTATAGGAGATAATAAAATGAAAACTACATTATTATTGGGGATTTTTCTTTTTTGTTTTGTAAATGTTTTTGCAGAAGGAGAATATGAAAACAAAATCTATTTTTTTGGTGAAAAATTTTCTCACAGAATATTTGTTACAGAAAGTTTTTGTTATTCAACATTATCAGAAGTTGATTTTTCTCTTTCTAGATTAAATCATTGTGATTTCAGTTTTACTCAATGCGAAAAAACTATTTTTACAGATACTTGCCTATATCGAACCAGGTTTATGTATGCAAATTGTCATAAGGCAAAATTTAATAATTCTTCTTTAGTCAACGCATGGCTTTGGCATGGAAATTATACGGGTGCAGATTTTACCAATGCTAATCTTAAAGATGCAGCTATGTTCTTCTGTAAAATTGGAACAGAAGGTGAAGATAAAACTATAGTAACAGGCGCTAATTTTAAAAATGTTTGGGGTTTAACTAATATCCAAAAAAAGTATCTTAAAGAACATGGTGCCATAAATGTTCCAGAAGATTGTGATGAAGAAAAAGAGTTTGAAGAATTTAAAGCCAAACTTAATAAACGTATCGAAGAAGGATTTATTTTTTACCCATTAAATAAGTGGTTTAGACTTG
>JAGLWI010000007.1 GCA_023133515.1 Candidatus Babeliales bacterium
TTTGTACAGATTTTTTTGATTCAGTTACATGGATAAAAGATGGCGGAAATTATGGTCTTGATCTTTCATGGAGTCCAGATGGAAGATTTTTAGCTATGGGAGCAAGGGTTGATACGCCAACAAGTGAGTTAGAGGATTTAACAATTTACGAATGGGATGGTTTTAAGCTTGCTTATAAAGATAAAATAGCATTTCCTTCTCGGTGTTATGCTGTGGATTGGAGCCCAGATGGAAGATTTTTGGCAGCTGGTGGGAATGTAGGTACTCCAACAGGTGAGTTGAATGATCTTGTAATTTATGAATGGAATGGTTCTTCTCTTATTTATAAAACGCAAAAAGCGCATGGGACTCAAGTTATGGGGTTATCATGGAGTCCAAATGGAATTTATTTGGCTGTTGCAGGACTTAATGGAACTGATGATTTAATAGTTTATGGATGGGATGGTTCTTCTCTTACTCAATTAGATACAAAAGATGCAACAACAAGTTTTAATAAATTGTCATGGAGTTTAGATGGAAAATATTTGGCTATTACAGGAAATAATGATCCAAAGGATTTGATAGTTTATGAATGGAATGGATTAATTCTTACTGAAAAAGATACAAAAAATTATGCAAATTATGCTGAATCTGTTGATTGGAGTCCAGATGGAAGATTCTTGGCTGTTGGTGCATATGATGGAACTGATGATTTGATAGTTTATAGTTGGAACGGTTCTTCTCTTGCTCAACTAGATACAAAAGATTTTAGTGGAAGATGTAGATCGGTTTCATGGAGCCAAGATGGTAAATATTTGGCAGCAGGTGGATTAAATGATCCTAATGATGTGATAGTTTATGAATGGAATGGTTCTTCTCTTACTCAATTAGATACAAAATATCATGGAGGTCAAGTTATTTATTTATTATGGAGTCCAGATGGAAAATATTTGGCTGTTACAGGATTGAATGGAACTGAGGATTTTATTCTTTATAGAAGATTTGGATGTATAGATGGCACAAAAAAAGTACGACAATTTTATAATAATTTTACTTTCGATGATTGTGGTTCTGTTGGCGGAATAATAAATTTTGAAAATGGAATTGAAGTTGGGCAAAGCAAAACAGTTGTTTTAAATTTGCAAGTACCTATTAAAGGTAAAATAGACCTTAATAATTCAGCAACAATAGAATTAGAATCTGATTTATATTTAGGTTCAGATGCATATTTTTATGATGGTGGAAAAATTTATGGGAATGGAAATGCTTTATTTTTATCTGGAAATTTTACCACATCAACAGATTCAGTTATTCATATTTCAGGTGATACAATAATTGATGGTCAATATAATAATTTTGAACTTGGAAAATGGAGTCAGATTTTTGTTGATACAGATGTTACATTAACGTTAAGAAATTTGACATTAAAAAACATGAGAAACAATCAAGGTTTTCCCCCAGTAAGATTAGCAGCACATGGAAGCAAGTTGGCACTTGATAATGTTGTTATTGCACCAAATTGTGATTTTTATTTTCCAGAAGGACAACTTTTTATTTACAACGATGTATCATTCACAGGAACTCACAGATTTATTTACAACTCAACACAACCAAGTAGAATAATGTCACAAGCAACATGGAGTTTTGAGCCAAATACATCTTTTTATTATGATACGGCAAGTTCTTATTCAACAGATATAAATCTACCATCATCTACATTAGAAAAACCATTACACAATGAATTAATGATTATGGAAGATGATACATCTTCTTTATATCTAAATGATTGTACTTTTCAAATGTCACACACTGGTCTTAGATTGACAAAAGGAAGAATGTTTATTGATGATAATGTAATAATTAAAAATGATGAAACATATACATTTTCATATTTAACAACACAGACAAGTTTTCATTTAGGGGATTATCTTTATGATGTTGCGTGGAGTTTAGATGGAAGATATTTGGCTATTGCAGGAGAAAATGGAACTCAAGATTTAATGATTTATGAATGGAATGGATTAATTCTTACAATAACAGATTCAAAAAATTCGGCAAATTATTTTGTAGGAGTTTCATGGAGTCCAGATGGAAAATATTTGGCGGTAGGAGGAGATAATGGAACTGAAGATTTAATAGTTTATGGATGGGATGGTTCAAGTCTTACCTCATTAGATACAAAGAGTCATGGAAATTATGCTAAATCTGTTGATTGGAGTCCAGATGGAAAATATTTGGCGGTAGGAGGATATAATGGAGTTGAAGATTTAATAGTTTATGGGTGGGATGGTTCAAGTCTTACCTCATTAGATACAAAAAATTATGGATTTTATATTAAATCTGTAGATTGGAGTTCAGATGGAAAATATTTGGCGGTAGGAGGAGATAATGGAACTGAAGATTTAATAGTTTATGGATGGGATGGTTCAAGTCTTATCTCATTAGATACAGAAAATCATGTTCATTGTGTAAGAGACGTATCATGGAGTCCAGATGGAAGATATTTGGCTATTGGTATATATAATGGAAATGAAAATTTAATAATTTATGAATGGAATGGATCAAGTCTTTCAAAATTGATAATAGTATCTTTAACAAATTTTTCAAATGTAGTATGGAGCCCAGATGGAAAATATTTAACAGTTGTTATATATGGTGGTTTAATAATTTATGAATGGGATGGTTTAAGTCTTACAGAATTAGCTACAAAAAATCCAATAAATGTTTTTTTTGATGTTTTATGGAGTTTTGATGGAAAGTATTTGGCGGTTATTGGAAATAATGATAATCAAGATGTGATAATTTACAACGTTAACTATTTAACAGAAAATTATGCACCTTCATACAAAAATGGATTTATAATTGGAGATTCTTCAAAAGGTTTAGAATATGATTTGGATGTTTTTATTCTTGGCGGATCTAATTTAGATATGCGAGGTACAGTTTTTTATGATGATGTATAAAAAATAAAAATTTATTTTAAAGATACAGTATCTTAAAGTTCATATGAAAATTATTTTTTACTTAAATTTGTTTATATTTTTGTATAAGCTTTTAATTTAATTATTTCTTCTTCAATGTTTTGTTAATATTGATAAACTATAGAAAAGCTGTAATTTTAAAAATCAATAATTTTTTATTTATCATGACAGAAAAAAATTCTTTTTATAATCAGATTTTAGAAGACAAAAAATTTTTTACTCTTTCAAATGGTTTAACATTTTTAAGAATTTTATTAACGCCAGTAATTGTGATTGGTATTTTTTATGAAAAATGGACTTTAGTTTTTTTGCTGATTTTGTTTGCAGGTGTAACAGATGTTTTGGATGGTTATGTGGCGCGTGCTTTTAATCAAATTACGAATTTGGGTAAAATTTTGGATCCTATTGCGGACAAAATTTTGTTGATTTGCTGTTTTGCTGCGTTAGCTTTTTTACAATCTCCATCTTTTCCTATTCCAAAATGGTTTGTATTATTTATTGTTTGTAGAGAATCAATTATAATTTTTGGTTCATATGTAATTGTAAAAACTGGCAGAAAATTTAAAGTTGAGCCAACATGGAGTGGAAAACTGACAACACTTTTTCAACTTATTTTTATTTTGTGGCTTTTTATTTGTTATTTTTTTGGGTGGGTTCCTGCTCGTACATATCATACGCTTTTAGTTTTATTGCCCCTTTTTTCTATTTTATCTTTGTTGCAATACATAAAAATTGGAACAGGTTATTTTAATAAAAAAAATTATTGAAAAGCGTTGCATTTTTATATATTTTTGGCAAACTAGCGTTTAGTTTATGATGGTTTTAAAAATTAAAGGAGGATTTAATACATGTTTTAGAAATACTTGTTTTGTGGAAATTTGTATTTGGGTGGGGAAGAGATTTTGATAGGATTTAAAAATTAGGTTTTGTTAACAGACGAAAAGGTTGATAAATGAATATTAAAAAATATTTGGCTAGTATTTTAGCTGTTGCATTTGTTGTTGGAATTCAGGCTGAGACAAATGAGCGTGGAAGAAAAGCAAAAAAGAATAATATGAGTCAGATTTTGGAAGCACATAAAGAAGCTATCATTACTGGTGCTGCTGCAACAGCTGTTGGACTTGGTTTGGCTATGGGAACATATTATAAAGGAAAAAGCAAAGGTAAAAACATTGGAATTGGAGCAAGACTTTTTGAAAAATTGTCATATTATCTTAACAAAATAGATAAAGATTATGACAACGCTGCTACAAGCGAAAAGAAAAAGTATTTGAATGATGAAATTGAAAAACTTAATACCGATAGAAAAAAATTAGTAAAATCAAACGCAAAGTTGGAAAACGATAAAGAAAAAAATGCTGATTCTATAATTACAAATAATAAAGATATTAAAGTTATTGACATGGAATTAAAGTATAATGAAGATCTTAAATTAGTAGACCAAAATAATCGTGAAGATAAAAAACTTGTTGCTATGAAAGAACTTGAATTATATTATTATAAAAATATAAGAAAAGAAGTTAAGAGTCGCATAGACAACATTCATAATAAAGTTGTTCCTCAAGCAGAAAAAGTAGATGATAGCAAAAAGGAAACAAAATAAAAAATAACTTTTAATTTTTTATTTCATTATAAAAATTAAAGTTGTTAAAATGTAATGGAATCACGCTAATTTTAAGTTTGTAAAAGAATAAAGGCGTGATTCCATTATATTTTTTAGTTTTATTCCATAATCAATTTTATAAATATGAAAAAATTTAATTTAATTTTATTTTTCGTAATAGTTTTTATTTCATATGAATTGCATCTTGAAACAAAAGATGAAAATTTTATAATTTCAAAAAATAAGAAAACAAAAAAACTTTCAAAAAATAGATTAAAAGAAAAAATCGGAGAGAATGTAAAAAAATTACTTTATAATTTTGTAGAGCTGAACAAAAGAGTTGGAAAGTTGCAACAAGAAGTTTCGGAAATAGAAAAGCATATGTTTGAAAAGGCTGAACAGTTAGTTGATAATAAAAAGCCATTTAAAAAGGCTGGAAAGAATGATTTAGCTGATGCTTTAAAAATTATGCTTGATGTTAACAGTGAACTTTTAGTTCAATTGAATTCGTTGACAAAAATAAGAGAAAAAATAAATAAAAACGATTGTCTAAAAAAAACAACAGGATGATTTATTTATGAAAAAAATCTTTATCTCATGTGGGGAGGTTTCTGGAGATAAAACAGGTTCATGGTATTTAGAACGATTAAAAAAAGATTATCCAGATTTATCTGTAGAGGCGGTTGGTGGAAAATTTTTAAAGGAATCTGGGGTTAAAATTTATGAGTCTATCGAAAAATTAAATGTTGCAGGAATTTTTGAAATAATAGGTAAACTAAGATTTATATTAAATTTTTTAAAAAAACTTACTGATTATATTTTAGAAAATAATTTTGATGAAATTATATTGGTAGATTTTCCTGGTTTTAATTTAAGGCTAGCAAAAAGATTAAAAAAAAAGAATCCAGCCATACGTATTACATATCTTTCTCCTCCGCAAATTTGGATATGGGGAGAATGGCGTATTAAAACTTTAAAAAAGTTTTGTGATAAGCTGATTGTTTTGTATCCATTTGAAGTTGATTGGTATCAAAAACGGGGGCTTAAAGTTGAATTTTTTGGAAACCCTCTTTGTTCAGAATTTTCGTCTATTTTTAAAAAAAAAGAGTTTGATTTAAATAGTATTGCATTATTACCAGGGTCTAGAGAATATGAATTAGATTATCTTTTGCCTATCTTTGTTGATGTTGTTAAAAAGTTTAATCTGGCTTTTCCTAAAATAAAATTTATTTTGCTAATCGCCGAGTCTTTTTCCGTTAAAAAAGTAGAAGGACGTTTGAAAAAATTAGGTTTTTTTAAATTTGGAAGAGATGTTTCTATTGTTCAATCAAAAGATGAAAAATTTAAAGCTCTGAGTAAATGTTGTATGGCAATTACAAAACCTGGTACTATTTCACTCGAGTTATCATTGTTGTCAATTCCTGCTTTGTCGATTTATAAAACTTCGTGGCTTAGTTATTTGTTGGCAAGAATTTTTGTAAAAGTAAAATATATGTCTTTACCTAATATAATTTTATCAAAACCTGTTTATCCAGAATTTATACAGGGAAATTGTAAGTTAGATTTAATTTTTAAAGAAGCAAAAAAGTTATATTATAGTATTATTCAAAAAGATAAGAGATATAAAAATCTTAAAAGTGATTTTGAAAAAATAAGAAACATTCTTTGTTCTGATGATATTGAATGTTAGTTAATATTTTTATAATATAAAATTTATATAAAATTTGTATAAAGTCTTTTTTTTGTTATAATACAGCCTAATTTTGATTGGTTTATTTTATTATTTAGAAAAATGGAAAAGAAGATTATGTTTATGAAATTTTTTGTCTCGCTATTAATGTTTTTTTCTTTTTTTGTTAATTGCGATGTTTGTTTTGGAATAGATAATCAGCAGGCTAAAGATGATTACAAAACGGTTGAATTAGAGGTTTCTTCATCTTATGTTACAAATACTGTAAAGTTGTTGGTTGCAGGTATTGCAGGAACGGTTTGTGGAGGTGCAGTAATTGCTTTTTTTTTAAAATATAATGATGATAAAAATGATGATAAAAATGAAAAAAATGAGGAGATTAATAAGAAAATAGTTGAGAGTACTAATGAATTAGATGAGAAGATAAAAAAGTTAGCGGGTTTTAAAACTTTTAGTAAAGATGATCTGATAAATATTGTTTGTAACCATATGAGTAAAAAATATATTGAATTGAGAGATGAATGTGATTGTTTAAGAGATAAATATAATTGTTTGGATGAAAAATATAAAAAATTACTTGAAAAAAATAAATGAAATTTAACATTGTTTTTAAGTTGCGTTTGATTTTAAAATTTTATGTTTTTTGAATAACGTCAAATTGAAAAATTATGGGTTGGGAATTTTAAATATAAGAACCTAATAGATGAGGTAAGATAATGGCAAGTTACAATCGTGTAATAATGATGGGAAATTTGACAAGAGATCCTGATCATAGACAATTGGCTTCTGGACAATCGGTTTGTCGTTTAAGTTTGGCATCAAATAGACAGTTTAAAAATAGACAAACCGGAACACTGATTCAAGAGGTTTGTTTTGTAGATATTGATGTTTGGGGAGTTCAGGGTGATAGTTGTGCTCAGTATTTAAAAAAGGGCGGAGGTATTCTTGTTGAAGGTAGGTTGAAATTTGATTCTTGGCAAGATAATGATGGGCAAAAGAGAAGCAAGCATTTTATAGTTGCAGATAGGGTAACTTTTTTACCATCTTCTTCTTCTGTTCAAACTGGTGAGTTTTCACAAACATTGTCAAATAATGTAGATAATAAAAGTGAAAATGTTTCTAAAGATTTTTCTTCAAATAATAATCAAGAATCTTTAAGTCAGGATGGACAAAAGCCATCTACAGGAGAAATAAATTTTAAAGACAAACCTCCGTTTGAAGACGATTTGCCTTTTTAAATTAATGTTGATAAATTACATTCTTTGAATATTTTAACCTTGGTGTGTTTTTATATTATTTTATTTTTTTATAGGAGTTTTTTATTATGAACAAGAAAGTTTTAAGCCTGATTTGTATTGTTGGTATTGGTATGCAAGTTAACATAGCTTATTCGGATAACGCTGTGCTAACGAATGAAGAATTAGTTCAAGAAGAATTTGATACTGTGGTTGAAGAGAATTTACAAAAGAAAGGTTTAAAACAAGATCAAAAATGTTTTAATTGGGAGACATTTTTGGAAGGTGCTGGAGCTGGAGTTGTTGTTGCAGCTGTTCCTTTGGCAATTTTAAGTGTGTATTTTAAATCTTGTATTAATGAATTAAAATCTATAGTTAAATCGGATAAAGAATTTCATGAAGAATTAAAAGAAAAATGTTTGATAAAGAATGCTGGTCATAGAGGTAGCGTATTGAAGATTGCTATAATGAAACAACTTGAAGAAGTTATAAATAAAGTGATCCCTAAAAGTATTGAACCTGAAATTATTGAAGATTAAAATTAACTTCATTGAAAAACAGTAGATATTTATAAATAAAAAAAGCATTAACCAATAAAAATTCATTATTGGTTAATGCTTTTTTATAATCTCTTATTGAATTGTAAATACAATAAGAGATAAATTTAGTATATAAATTAAAATAAATTAACATTATGTAATTGTGTGACCAAGAGTATTAAAATAAAAAGTGTTCCTGGACATGAAAATCATTTTTGGTACAATATAAATACTATTTCAGTATAATATTTTCTTTATCATATTTTCGAATTTTTAAAAAAGGTTTTTAAGATGGAAAAAGGCACAAAAGAAGGTATATTTAAAAAATACGTTATTTTTCAGACTGGTGGTAAGCAATATCAAGCTATTCCGGGTAAGACTTTAGCTGTTGAAAAGCTAAATGGAAATATTGGGGATTCTTTAGAATTTTCAGAAGTTTTATTTCGTAAAACTTCTGAAGGTAAATTTGAGTTTGGAAAACCATACTTAAAAGATGTGGTACTTAAAGCAAGTATTGTAAAACAGACCAAAGGTCCAAAAATTATTGTTTTTCGACATAAAAGACGTAAAAAACAGAGAACTAAAAAAGGCCATCGTCAACCATTGACAGTTATAAGGATTGAGAGTATATAAAGAAGAAAAAATTAATTTTTTCTTCTTTATATCTATTCAACTTCTTCTGCTATATCTGCAAGTCTTTCATTTGATCCTGCTAAAAGCAATTTATCGCTTTCTATTATAACATAATCAGGATTTATAAGAGTTATCTCTTCTTCTTTTTTTATTCCAATGCAGGTTACTTGCCAAGTTTTTCTTAATTGTAATTCAGAAATTGTTTTTCCAATAAAATTTTTTGGTGGTTTGATTTCTGCAATTGCAAACTTTTCTGATACTTGTACAAATTCCATTAAAGCGAAGCTAAGTGTATTGGCGAGTTTAATAGCAGTATCCCTTTCAGGAAATATTACTTTGTCTGCTCCAACCAACATTAAAATGTTTTCATGAACTTTAGTTACAGCTCTTGCAATAACTTTTGGAACATTTAGATGCTTTTTTAAAAGAGCAGTAACTAAAATTGATTGAGAAAATTCTTCTCCCATAGCAACTATAACAGTATCCATATCTTCTATTCCAACCGCTTTTAGCGATTCTTCATTTTCAACGTTCATACATATGGCTTGAGTTACTTTGTCTCTTATAGAAGCGATGATTGATTCGTTACGATCTATGGCCAAAACCTCCATACCTTTTTCGGCCAATGTTTGTGCAAGTTTGTCTCCAAATCTGCCTAAGCCTATTACACAAAATTTCATTTTTTTCCTATCTATTTTTTTTCTAACCTATAACTACTCGTTCTTCTGGGTAACTATACAATTGTTCTTCTTTTCTGGTTGTTAATGCCAAAACTAAAGTTAGTGATCCTATTCTTCCTGTTAACATTGTAACTACAAGTAATGTTTTGCCAGCTTGTGATAAATAAGGAGTTATTCCTGTAGAAAGTCCAGATGTTGAAAAAGCCGATACTGATTCAAAAAGTATTTGAATAAAGCTAAAATTGCTGTCTGTAATAAGTAGGAAAAATGTTGCTATTCCTATCCAGCATAGAGCTAAAGCTACCACGACAGTTGTTTTGTATATTTGGCTTGCTGGTATTTTTCTTCCAAATATTTCAATGGAGCTTTTATTTTTTGCAAAGCTTACGATTGTTAAAATAAATAATGCAAATGTGGTTGTTTTTATTCCACTACCGGTTGAAGTTGGACTTGTTCCTATAAACATTAAAATGATAAAAATAAAAAGAGTTGGTATTGAAAGATGGGCGACATTTGTTGTGCTAAATCCTGCTGTTCGTGTTGTAACGGACATAAAAATTGAGTTTATTATTTTATGAAAAGCTCCTAGATTTCCTAGAGCATTATTTTTTTCTAAAAACATAAAGAAAATTCCACCAATAAGAATGAGGATAAATGAAGTACTCAAAACTATTTTTGTGTGTAAAGAGAATTTTAGTTTTTTTGTTTCAGTCTTTGTTTTTTTTATTCGATTAAGAATATGAGTTCCTATTTCATACCATACTATAAATCCTATTCCACCAAAAAATATTAGTGTTGACATTGGGATTAATACAGAAGCGTTTCTAATATAAGAAGACATGCTATTATCTAGAAGACATGTACCGGCATTGCAAAAAGCAGAGATAGAGTGAAACACTGCATGAAAGATTGCTTGTTTGGTAGAGAATATTTTGCTTAAAGGAAAGTATAGTGCTACGGCTCCTATCAATTCTGATAAGAAAGTCAATCCAATAATCAAACTGAGAAATGTTTTAATTTTGTTGTAGAATTCAAATTCTAATAGTTGAACAGCAACGAGTTTGGTTATAAATCGTAAATTCATAATCAATGAGACGAGGAAGAAGGATAAGGTCATTAAGCCGAGTCCACCTATCTGGATTAATGAGAGAACTACACATTGTCCAAAGAAAGTAAAGTATGACATTGGAACAACCTGCAATCCTGTTACACATGTTGAAGAAGCTGCTGTAAAGAGAAGATCTATAAATGAAATGTTAACAATTCTTGCTTGAGGAAGACTTAATAGAATTGTTCCTATGGCTATGACAAATAAAAATGAACCTATTAATATCCTTGCTGGGGATATATTCTTAATTTTTGCTGTTGGCATAAATTTATTCCTAATTTATTGTTTATTTTAGTAACAAAAAACTAAGTATTAATATCACAGTAAACAATATTATCAGCTGATTGAAATATTGGTCAATAAAATTCTTAATTCGTGCGCCCCAAATGCGAATTATTCCTGCAAGAATAAAGAATCTGGTTCCACGAGATAAAAGAGAGAAAAAGAGAAATGGGATTAATGGTAGGTTGCAAAATCCAGCAGAAATGGTTACTGCTTTGTATGGGAGTGGAGTGAATCCTGCAATAAGAACAGCCCAATTTTGGTAAAGTTTATATTTTGCTACTACATTATTAAATGTGTTTTGTGATATTATCCAACTTACAAGTTTTATTCCAATGCTTTTCCACATTACTGCTCCAATCATGTATCCTACAAAGCCACCGATTACAGAAGAAATTGTTGCAACTGAGGCATAAAAGATTGAACGTTTATTGTTTTGGATACAAAAAAGAATTAAAAGAGGATCGACAGGAAAAAAAAAGAATGCTTCTATGAAAAATAAAAAAGATAGCCAAAATGTTGAATATTTTGAATTAACCTTTTTGCCCATCCAATCGTATATTTTTCTTATAATTTTCATATTTTTTTATTTATCTAGTAAATCAGTCAAATAATTTTCTAACTGATCAATAGATATTCTTTTTTGTTCCAAAGTATCTCGATTTCTTGCTGTTACTTTTTGATCTTTAAGACTATCAAAATCATATGTAAAACATACAGGGGTTCCAATTTCATCTTGTCTTCTGTACCTTTTTCCAATAGAGCCACTTTCATCAAATTGAACTTTGAAATTTTTATTTTTAAGATTAGTATAAATTTTTATTGTTTGTTCAGAGAGCTTTTTTGTTAAAGGCAGTATTGCTGCGTTTATTGGAGCAAGTTTAGGATTTAATTTTAAACTTATTCTTTGCTCTCCTTCAATGATATCTTCATTGTAAGAATCAAATAATAATGTTAAAAAAATACGTTCAACTCCAGAAGAAGATTCAATTACATGTGGAATAAAGGATTCATTTGTATTAGGATCAAAAACTGAAAGATCTTTACCAGAAATTTTAGAATGTTGTATAAGATCATAATTTGTTCTGTAAGCAATTCCTTCAAGTTCTTTAAAACCAAATGGGAAATTATATTCAATGTCCATGCATCTTTTTGAATAGTGAGCAAGTTCATCTTTTTCGTGTTCACGAAATTTTATTTTTTTTGGATTGAGACCAATTTTAAGATAAAAATTTTTTCGTCTTTGTATCCATTCTTCAAAATATTTATCTGAGTTTTTTTCTTTACAGAAAAATTCTAATTCCATTTGTTCAAATTCACGGATGCGAAATAGGAATTGTTTTGGGGTGACTTCGTTTCTGAATGCTTTTCCAATTTGTGCTATGCCGAATGGAATTTTTACTCTAGTACTGGATAAAACATTTTTAAAATTTATAAAAATACTTTGGGCTGTTTCTGGGCGTAGATAAGCAATAGATGACTTATCGCTTACAGCTCCTACATTGGTTTCAAACATTAATTGAAACTGCCTTGCTTCTGTCCATTTTTTTATTCCGCATGATGGACATGGTTTTTCCAACTTTATTTCATCTACTCTGAATCTTTTTTTACAATTTTGACAGTCAACCATTTGGTCACTAAAATGTTCAGTATGTCCAGATGCTTTCCAGACATTTTGTGGTCCAAGAATTGAGCCGTCCAATAAAATGACTTCTTCTTCAAAACTTTGAATATTTTTAAGCCAGATTTTTTTGATATTATTTTTTAATATTGTTCCAATTGGACCAAAATCGTATACACCATTTAGTCCTCCGTAGATTTCTGCTGTAGGATAAACAAAACCTCTTCTTTTGCATAAAGAGACTATTTTTTCAAGAGAAACTGTATCTTGATTGGTACCAGACATTTTTAGAATCCTTTGAATAAAATTTTAGTATTATTTATTAATACATATTTTCAAAAGAATATTATATCATTGTTGAAAGAAATTAAAAATCATTCAATAGTTATGATTAAATTTTTGCTTGAATCCTTATTAAATTGGTTAGAATGCCACTTTATTTTTTACATTGTTTATGGTAAAATCTTTACATAATGTAAGAATAATTAGTCTTTGTTGGGGGATTAATTTAAAATTGTTTTTATTTTGTCATTTTTTTGAAAAAGATTAAATTATGAATGAATTACTGTTTTTTTTGCATATTATGATTGTTGTGTTTTTTACATTATCCTCGCTTGCTTTGGGGCGTAATGCGCTTGTTGCTGTTGTGTGTTTGCAGGCGGTATTGGCAAATTTTTTTGTTTTGAAGCAGATATCACTTTTTGGTCTTAATGTTACTTGTGGTAATGTTTTTGTTGTTGGTAGTGTGTTAGGTTTAAATTTATTGCAAGAGTATTTTGGGAAAAGTATTACAAAAAAAACCATATGGATTAGTTTTTTTTTATTATTTTTTTATCTTGTAATGACACAAATTCATCTTTTATATATTCCTAATTCTTATGATAATACTCAGAGTTTGTTTTCTGGACTTTTGGGTTTTATGCCAAGAATTACTATTGTTTCAATCTTTGGCTATTTTGTAGCTCAAAAAACAGGATATTTTTTATATGGTTTTTTAAAAAAGATGTTTTCTGAAAATTATCTTGTATTAAGAAACATTTTGACAATTTCTTCTACTCAGTTTTTAGATACAGTTTTATTTACATTTTTTGGCCTTTATGGAATTGTAGAATCTGTTTTAAACGTGATGATTTTAAGTTTTGTTATCAAGATGGTTATTATTTTGGTCTCATCTCCTTTTGTATCTTTTTCAAAAAAAATTGTAAACCGATTTAATCAAGATTTATAGAGTTTAATTATGGAAAAGTTTAAATTTGAAGTTTTATACAAATCAAAAAAATCTCGTGCTAGAGTTGGACGAATTTATACTTCACATGGTGTAATTGATACACCCAGTTTTGTGGCTGTTGGAACTAATGGAACATTAAAAGCAGTAGACAACAAAATAGTTGATTTTTTAGGATTACAACTTATGTTTTGTAATACATATCATCTTTTGTTACATCCAGGAGTTGATTTAATAAAAAAAGCTGGGGGAATTCATAAGTTTGCAAGTAGAAATGGCCCAATTATTACAGATTCTGGTGGATTTCAGGTTTTTAGTCTTGCTTATGGAAGTGTTTGTGAAGAATTGAAAAGCAAGGGTACAAAAAAGCATAATGGAGGAGTTCTAAAAATAAATGAAGATGGAGTTTTGTTCCGTTCATACAGAGATGGTTCTAAAATTTTATTAACACCTGAAAGTTCTATAGAAGCACAAAAGAAGATTGGTGCAGATATTATTGTAAGTTTTGATGAGCTTCCTCCTTATCATATTGATAATAAGAAATTACAAGAATCTTTAGATCGAACACATCGTTGGGAAAAACGTTCTTTGGATGCGCATTTGAAAAATAAAAATAATCAAGCTTTGTATTCTGTAATTCACGGTGGAGTTGATAAAGAGTTGCGAAAAAAAAGCTGTGAGTATTTAAAAACGTTACCGTTTGATGGTTTTGCAATTGGAGGGAGTGTTGGTAAGGATCGTCAAGAAATGTTGCAAATGCTTAAATTTTTAATGCCAATTTTGCCAGAAAACAAACCAAATCATCTTTTAGGAATTGGAGATATTGAGTCAATTAAAGGAATAATTCCTTTTGGTGTAGATACTTTTGATAGTTCGCATCCAACAAGATGTGCACGTCATGGTCTTTTGTTTACAAAAAAGGGAACACTACGAATTTTAAAGAGTGGTAATTCACAAGTTTTTAGGCCAATAGAGGATGATTGTTTATGTTCTACATGTCAAAATTATACTCTTTCTTATATTTATCATCTTTTTAAAGCAAATGAATTGAGTGCATTGACTCTTGCTACTATTCATAATATTCATTTTATGATTGAACTTTTAAAAGAGTATCAAGGTAAAATTCTTCGTGATGAGATTTAGTTTTCAATTGTATAACTTAATTCTGGAATTATTATATTTTGATATATATTATCTCGTTCTTTATTTTTTACAAAAATTGTTGTTTTAAATGTTTGAGATGGTTGTATTATAATTTGTTTTAGTTTTGTATTTTTGTTTTTTATTTTTTCTATAATCTCTAATGTTTTTTGAATTGTATTTAATGTAATTATTGGCACAAAATAATTTATAAATCCTTTATTTGTGTGATTTTGTAGTAATATTTTTTCATAAAGTTTAATTAGTTTATTTGGAGTTAGATATTTTAGCGTTAAGAAAAGTCCTGTGGTGCAACTTGCAGGAATTGCGAATGGTAGTGAAAATATTTTAGAAAAAATTGTTGGAGTTTTTTTTAATCCATAAAAAAACATTTTTGCAGCCTTAATTCCACTTGGTGCTAAATAATAACTTAACATTCCCGTTGGGATGGTTAGCATTATTGGAAAAATTGAGGAAATTATGCGAGTGGCTCTTTTTTTGTTTAAAAGTTTTTCTTTTATTATTTTTAAAGAATATTGTTTTGATAAACAAAGTTTATTTTCAAGAAAAAAATTAGAATTGAGAATAATTTTTTCTTGAGAATTATTTTTTATATGAATATCCATAGGAATAATTTCTATGTTTTCAAATTCATTTTTGCATTCAAGAGTCATTTTTTTTGTTTTATCTATAAGAGAACATATAATTTGTGGATTGTTTGTAATAACTTTTTTTTCATATGGTTTTATTGATATGTGATATACATCCTTTTCTTTTTTTATAGTTGTATCATTTTCTTTGGTTTCGGTTATTTTTATGTGAATTGGTATTTCTGATGATGGATTAAGATTTAAATTTATGGTGGAAAAAAGTGTTATTAAAAGAAGATAATGCATTCTAATTTTATTCATAATGGCCCCCCATTTTTATGTATTTTTATTAACTTTAATATTAAGTATTATTGATTTTTGACAACAATGCAAAAGGGTGTGCTGGTTTAGTTGGAGTACTATAATTATTGATCTGAACTAAAGAATTAGATGAATATTTAATTTATTCAAATTGAAATAATGGGTATTTTTTAAACCCGATAAGTTGACATTCTGGTTGTGGTATTATTCCGTATTTTTTGAATGTGAGTTTTTGAATTTTTTTTGCGAGATTTATAACATCTGAGCTTTTTGTGTTTTTTAAAGTTACAATCATATTTGAATGTTTTTCTGAAACAATAGCATTTTTATATCTTAATTCTCCTTTAATTCCTATTTTATCAAGATAATAAGCTACAAATAATATTTTTTTGTTGTGGATTTTAAAATTAATTTCTTTTTCATTAAAATTTCTAAAAAAGCTTCCACAGGTATTTGAGGTTGGATATCTTCTTGTTCGTTGTCTGATTATTTCATCTCTACGGCCTTTGCAATAAGCTGTTTCTATATCATTCGCTTTTTTTAATTTAAATGTCGCATTTATTAAAAAATGTTCTTTGTTTTGTAACTTTGATTTATCATATCCAAAATTGAACCAATTTTTATCAACACAATAAGATTTATCAGTTTTTTTGTTTATAATAGTTGCAGAATATAAAAAATCACTTAGAAAATAATCAAAATAGTGAATGTTTATATAAATAGAACCACCTACTGTTCCTGGAATATTTGAGAATTCTTCTAATCCAATAATATTGTTTTTTATACAATGATCAATAAGATCTTGAATGGTAACACTGCATTCTGATTGAACTAAACAATAATTTTTTTTCGTAATTATATTTATTTTTTTCATATCAGGCTTTGTCACAAGCCCATCAAAACCATAATCGCTAATTAAAATGTTGGCTCCACCACCTAATACGAATATTTCTAAGTTATTTTTTTGTGCAAATTCAAGAGTAATTTTAAATTCGTTTATATTTTTGGGTTCAGCAAAATATTTTGCTGAACCTCCCGTTCTAAACCAATTTTTATTTTTTAAACTTATATTTTTTTTAATTTTCATAATACAATATCCAATTTTTTTAATAAACAGAGATAAATTATAACTTTTTAAGATTAAAAATGAAACTTGATACTAATAAGCAGTAAAAAGAAAGTCTTTCTGAAATATAATTTTTGATGTAATTTTATTTTAATTGACAATTTGAAATCAATATTGATAGAGTGGAGGTGAAAGAGAAAGAAATTAAAAATTATATAGATTTTGTGGGGGAAGATTATGAAGAAAGTATATTTTTTTTCGTTTATTTTTGTTTTGAGTTTATTTAATTTTTGTGCTGGAATTCAAAAAAATAAAAGTATTAATAAATTAAATTGGATAGAGATTTCTACTAAAAATTTTTTTCCTCAGGTTATTGTTGATTTTGATCATCCTTTTTATTTTGAAAGAAGAATTCATAAAGATAAATTGTGTTTGGAGTTAGCATTTCCAGGAATGACATTAAAGGCTTTTAATACAAAGAAGGTAATTGAAAAACTTAAAGCTTTAAAAAATATTGTAAAAAATGTTGAGATATTTTACAAAAAAACTCCAAGTCCACGAGTTATTCTTCTTATGTCTTTTGTAAATAAAAATGATGTTTTAATTCGATGGAGCAAAATGGAAGATCCAAATAGATTAATTCTTGATATTTTTTCAAAAAAATTTTTGAATAATATTGAAAGTAAAGATGATATTCTTTTATATGCTCAAAATGATATGAGTATTTATGGTGCCAATAAATTTTTAGGTAATGTTATAAATTTAGGGCAGCCTTTAAATTTTAATTCTGTTAAAAAAAAAATACGTATTTTAATAGATGCTGGTCATGGCGGAGAGGATTGTGGGGCTAAGGGTTTTTTTGGACTTAAAGAGAAAGATATTTCATTAGATATAGCCAGACGAGTAAAATTTTTATTAAAAAAGAATGGATATAATGTTTATTTAACTAGAAATAAAGATAAAACTCTTTCTCTTATTGAAAGATGTGAACTTGCGGGTCAGCTTAAAGCGAATTTGTGTGTATCTGTACATGTTAACGCAGTTGGAGGGATAGAAAAAGTAAATGGAATCGAAAGTTATTATTTAAATGCTAAAAATCTTTTACCTCCTTTTAGGAAGGGAGGTTTTTTATTTGTTTTTAATAAAAAAGATAAAAAATGTGCAAAAAAGGCCGATAGATTGCTATATGAGCATGTAAAACTATCAAAAAAACTGGCTATTGTAATTCAAAATAGTATTTTGAAAGTGGCTAAAAACAAAAAAATTAATATTTTTAATAGAGGGATAAAAAAAGAAGAATTTCGTATTTTACTTAGCTGCCAAATACCTGTAGCTTTAATAGAAGTAGGTTTTTTGACAAATAAAAAAGAGGCAAAAAGATTATCATTACCATTTTATCGTAAAATTTTAGCTGAAGGGATTGGTAAAGGTATTATTGAATATATTAATTTGCGGTATTATAAATAATTGATATTGGTTAGTATAAGTAAGAATAACTCAGAAGTAGATTAATGAGGAGTTAATTTATTATGTTAGTAGGATTTTTTGGTTCTATATTTAGGCCTTTTCAAGGTATTTTTGGTATGAAAAAGATTGCAAGCATCGAGGGAGCAGCAATACAAACTCTTGAAAATATAAATTTTTTTCTTTTGTTTTATGAATTCGTGTTAGCTTTTTTTGTTATTTATGCATTACTGACTTCTATAACAAAAATTCATTTATTATGGATGAGAAAGAGATTAAAAAAAGTATTTGGTTTTATTTGTCGTGCTAAAAATGAAATTTTGTTGCTTGAGAATAGTGAAAATCTTTCAGATGAAAAAAAATTGGAAATTCAACTTTCTTTTCAAGAAACAATAGGTTTAATTTGTAAACTTATTGAACAAAGACTTTTTATGAAAAAAATAGGTGAACATAACTATAAAAGAATATTGGATGGTCTTAATTCTATAAAAGAAAAAAAAGTTGATGTTAAAACTCAAATGTTGTTGTTGGATAATTTGATAGTTTTGATAAAATCTTTTTTAAAATAGATTCTTTTTTAACATTTTTTCATATAAATTTGTCAAAACAATAAACCTTCGCTATTGCTTCGAAGAACAGGCTGGCGTAGGCGGGAGTTATGATTTATAAATAAAAGCATGGAAAAAAAACTGGGTATTTGGGGTTTTGGTGTTGTTGGTAAGTCGGCATTAAAATTTTTTAGTCTACAATTTAAAAATTGCGATATTGGAATTTGGGATCAAAGGAGACTTAGTAATCAAGAAATTAATCTTATTAAATCTTTTAATGCATCATTTTTTAATCATATTAATATTGATTTGAAAACATTTTTTAATCGATATGATCATATTCTTGTTAGTCCTGGTATTGATATAAAAAAAATTATTGGAAAACATTATTCTTCTTGTTATACAGAAAAATTTTTTTGCGAATTGGATATTTTTTCTGATTATTTTGAAAAAAAGACTGTATCGATTACAGGAAGTCTTGGAAAAACAACCATTATAACCTTGTTACATAGTCTTTCAAAAGGAATTGGTTTAAAATCTGTAATTGGTGGTAATATTGGAACAGGAATGTTGAATTTGATTCATGATCAATTAAAGACAGAGATTGCTTTTTTGGAATTATCAAGTTTTCAGCTTGAAGACAGTAAAAAATTTTCTCCGCATATTGCTGTATGCAACAATTTTTATCCAAACCATCTTGATCGCCATATTAGTTTGCAAGATTATTTTTTTGCAAAATTTAAAATTTTTAAATACCAAACTAAAGTAGATTTTGCTTTATTAAATGCAGATTTTCTTTTTATGGAGCAAGGTTTTGTAGGAAAAATAAATGATATTAAATCAAAGAAATGTTTTGTAACATTTGATTTTGAAAAAACTTTAAATCAAATTAAAAAATTAAAATTAAAATCATATGCTATTTTTTTTGTTAAAAATAATAGCCTTTTTGTTTCCATATATCCGTTTATTTCGTTTATTTGCATATTTAATTTTTCATTTTTGCCTGAAATTACATTTAAAGAGAATTGGGCATTTATTTTAGCAATTTTATATTTATTAAATATAGATTTACAATTTTTTGAAAAATATTTTTTAAAAAATAAACATAGATATTTTATAAGAAATTATGAAAATGTTCTTGAACATCGCTTAGAAAAATTTGTTAGCATTAATGGAGTAGAATTTTATAATGATTCTAAAGCGACAATTGTAGAGGCAACATATTCTGCATTAAAAATATTAGATAAAAAAGAAAGGCCGATAATTTTAATTTTGGGAGGATTGAATAAAGGAGTTGATCGAAAGCCTTTTATAAAGAAATTGCCTTTGATTAAAAATCTAAAATATGTATTTTGTTTTGGTAAGAAATTTAAAGATTTTGATCTTTTTCCACAATATTCTTCTCTTAAGCAACTTTTGATTGTTATTATCAAATTGTCTAAATCAGGTGATATTGTGCTTTTTTCTCCTGGAGGTGCAAGTTTTGACTTGTTTGATAATTATAGACATAGAGGCAAGGTTTTTAAGGATTTGGTATTATCCTTGGCTAAAAATAATTAAAAATTTTTAAGGAAGAGATGGAAGTTGTAGAAAATAAATTAAAAAGTGATTTTAGATTTTTAATGTCAATTGTTGGTTTTTTAATATTGATAGGTTTAATTTTTATTTATTCTTCAAGTTCTGTTTTTGCTTTAGAAAAGTTTGGAGTTGCTTCATATTTTTTGAGAAAACAATTATTTTTTCTAATTCCTTCAATTGTAGGTTTTATAATTTTTGCAATAATTCCTATATCATTTTTAAAAAAATATTCTCCTATTTTTTTTGTGTTGGCATTGATTTTTAATTTATTAACATTTATACCATTTGTTGGTTTAAAAATTCATGGTTCTTCTCGATGGCTAAGTATTTTTGGTTTTAGTATGCAACCAAGTGAGATATTAAAACTTTTTTTATTTATTTATGTGGGCTTTTTTTTAGAGAAAAAACATAGAAAAGTTGCTTCTTTTATCCATTCTTATTTACCATTTTTGACAGTTCTTGGCATAACATTTTTTATTCTTTTAAAACAGCCTGATTTTGGAACGGCTGTTACAATATTTATAACAGCATTTTTTTTGCTTTTTGTGGCTGAGTTTAAGTTATTCTATTTGTTTGCTACTATCATTGTTACAATTCCTGTAGGTATTTTTTTGATTGTTTCAAAAGCGTATCGTCTTCATAGAATTTTGATATTTATGGATCCTTGGATAGATCCTCAGGGTAGGGGTTTTCAGATCATACAATCTTTAATAGCTATAGGCTCTGGTCATTTGTGGGGTGTAGGGATTTCTAATTCATCTCAAAAATTTTTCTATCTTCCAATGCAGCATACAGATTTTATATTTCCGATCATAGCTGAAGAGACAGGATTTGTTGGATCTTTTTTGATTGTAGCGCTTTATTTTTTATTTTGTTATTTTGGCTTGCGTTTAGCATTAAGACTTGAAAGTTCTTTTGCATTTTTTACAACTTTAGGTTTTATCATTTTGATAAGTTTGCAAGCGGCAATTAATTTAATGGTTACTACAGGTTTATTGCCTACTAAAGGCTTTGGACTTCCATTTATTAGCTATGGTGGAAGTGCTTTATTATCTCTTTTTTGTATGATGGGTCTTATTGCCAATTTTGTTAGAAGGCAAAAAGTTTAAAATTCTAATTAAAAATAAATTGAATTTTTTATTGACACTATACAAAAAACTGACATACTAGTAACTTCATTTTTGCAGTTATGATGTGGATATTTGGGTCTTTGGGGGAAGCTTTGTGATTAAAAAAAAGTTTTTTTTTGTTTCTATTTTTTTCTCAATAGTTTTACTATTTCAGGTTGAACTTTTTTCTCAAAATATATTGGATATTTCTCAAAATGCAGATTGTGATTTTAAAGGTGAAATTGATAAAAGTCTTAATAATCAGGCTAATCAAATTGTATCTGAAGTTAGCAAAGAACAAGGTTCTTTTGATCAGCAACCTGTTGATTTTTCTTTTTTTAACAAACCTCAAAAAATGCTTGCAAAACTTCCAGAGCAGTGTAGGAAGAATGTTTCTGATGCTTTAGAAGCATGTAATCAATTAAGAATGAATTCTCAAGATCCTTTATTATTTTTATTTGAGCTAATTTCTAGACTGAAATTTAAGTTAACAGAATTTGTAGAAAAAAAAGAATTAGATAATTCTAAAATAACTTTGTTTTTGGAGATTTTAAGTAAAGTTGAAGATTTTTTAAAAGATCAAAATAATCTTTTTGCAATACAACTTGGAATTGTTGATAAAAATATTGAGGATAGATTAAAGGAGATATTAGAGGGACTGAATAATTTTTTAAGCATAGTTAGTAATTTTGAAAATAATGATGATGTTAAAGATGATTTAGAAATATTACAAAAATCTATTGCAGGAATAAAAAACAAAAAATTAAATGTTCTTATAGAAAATAATATCAAATATTTAAATCATTTATCTCAAGAAGTTTTGGAAAAAATAAAAATTGCTCAAGATATATTAGGTGAATTTGAAAATACTTTGAACGAGAGCGATAAAGAAAACGAGGAAAATGTAAAAGAAGCGGTAGATTTTTGGAGTGGCACTCTTAAAGAATTGAATAAAGGAATGTCAGAAGAGATGATGTTTCTAAAAGGAGGTTTTGATCGAGAACCTGGTGTTCAATCTAAAATTTTTAAAATTTTAAATGGTTTAGGGAAAAGTGCTAAATTTATTGTTCCAGCATATGCTTTTTATCGTAAACTTATAGAATTATATTGGCTTGATCCGTGTAACAAAGATAAGTTGACTTTAAAAAAATGGTCCAATTTGCCTCTTTTATTAGGGGATAAGGTGATTAGAGCTTTGATGATTCCTTTTTATTTTTTAAAAAAGGCAATAGAAATTAACAATTCTAATATTAATCCTATGGCTAAACAGAAGTTATTTCAGAATGCTTTATTTTCATCCTTGTGGACATATTCGGATCCTAATTTTTATGTTATGGGACAGATTTGGCCAGCCAGGGCTTTGTATAGAATGGCTCCAGCTTATTTATATCATTATATTTTTCATAGGTTAAGAAAGCCTGAAGACGATCATGAAGATTTAGGTAAATGTGAGCAGTTTAAACAAGCTGCATGGTTTTCTTTTAAAGATGGTTATAGATCATTTTCTAATTTTGTAGATATTAAGATGCAACAAAAATTGGGACCAGGAAGATTAGAAAGTTTGAAAAAAAATTCTTTAGGTATTATAAAACCTGGTTTATTGAAGTTTATTTTTGATACTTCAATGCCTGTGTTGGCTGAAAAGGGTACAGAAAAGTATACACGAGATTTTTTTTCTTTGACAAAAAATAATGTTTTTAAAAAGGAGGATGATTTGTCTTATTTTTTGGATTGGAATTATGTTGGAAATACAGATTTTGAAAATATAAAATCTTCTGAATTTATACAAGGAAGAATTGTAGGTTATCTTGCAATTAGTCTTGGTGCACATTTTGGAAAAGTATTTACTCGAGCAAATAGACGTGGCATTAGGTCTTTGATGTCAAAAGCAGGTAATGGTTTATATAAAGTTATTGAAAAATTAGGCTTTTTATCTACTGAATCTTTAAACTTGATTGAAGATTTAAAGCTTGATATAAAGGATGTAATGAAAGAATTTTTTTTAGACGCGCAAGATCCGTCTTTAATGATGGGACGTAAAGGGTTTTTTTCTTTGCTTTTACAATTTGGATATATAGATGAGAAAAGTATTTTAAATATTGAAGAAAAAATAGATCGAGGTCAATTAAATGAAAAGTTAGTTGATGAAATTATAGATAAGATTATTACCACTATTACAGATAATATTTTAATTTATATGGGTGGTTTAATTGGAATGGGAACTTCATGGTATACAGCAAATTATATTATGAAAAAATATGTATATCCAAAACCGAAAAAGAATATTGAACGTCAGTTGGTTCTAGCTAAATAAAAAATAAGAAATTAAAATTGATGAAGTAAGAATAATTGCCAACATTTCCAATTCTGATAATAGTAAATCATCTTGTATTATTTCCAGATTATTTTTATTAAAAATTTGATTTTGAAGTTTTAATAATAGATCTTTATTAATTTTGTAAGATTTTATTTTTTCAAGGATTTCTTCGTAATCTTTTTTATCATACTCATTTGATTCAATCATTATGACATTATTTATTTGAGTGTCTTTTGAATTTAGGGAAAAAAAGAATTGAAAAATTATTAAAATTAAAAATATATATGATTTTTCCATAATTTCCCTTCTCCTTTTTGAATTAGATTTTATTTATGAATCGTAGGTTTTTACCTTCGCAGTAGCTTTATATAGGAGAGTTGGTTATAGCGAAGATTTATTACCTTATTTTAATGATACACAAATTCTTTTTACAAGAGATAGGTTTTTAGATTGAGATTAGTGTGATATTGAGTTCTTTTGCTTTTTTTATAAATTCTTCTTTTTCCGATATAAATGTATGACTTGATTTCCAAGCTATTGCCTTTACTTGGTCCTTTTTTAATCCTTTTAATGAATTTGGGCCTAGAGTAGGAAGATCATATTTTTGATTTTGTTTTTCATGAGCTGATTTGCATATTACAAGATTATTTTTGCCTAGCTCTATTCCTCGTTTTATGCAGTCATCAGTTCCTTCTATGGCTTCTATTGCTATTACCATTTTATCTTTTATGACAACAGTTTGTCCAATATCGCATTGTGAAATATTTTGAGCGATATTCATACCAAATTTTATATCAACTTCTATTTTATCAGTGATGCTTCCAGTAAGTATTCCAGGTTTTACTATAAGTGATTTAAGAATTTCATTTTGTTTAATAATTCCGATTCCTTTCTTTTTTAATACAGACAACAGTTTTTCCATGATTGTTTTGTCGCTTTTGCATGCCATACTTGCAAGAATCTTTATTGCTAACCAGTCTAATTTGATATTTTTTAATAGATTTTTTTTATCGACTTTTCCTATGAATAAAACATTTTTTGTATTTTCGTTTTTTAATAGATTTAAAATTTTTCCTGCTTTGTAAAATTTTTCTGCAAAAACAGTAGCTTTGTTTTGGCAAATTTTTTTTAATGATCTTATATTATTTTGCGGGAAGAGTGATATTACGAAAAATTTTTTATTAGATGCAAGTAGATTTTTGCATGCTTGTAGTGGTAGGTTTCCTGTTCCAGATATGACCGCAATCATTAAATTGTTCCTCTACCATTTTTTCTATCTTTAATGTTAAACTTAATGCAGTAATATCGTTTTTGATATCATAAAGTTTTTTTCCTGTTTTTATTGATTTTATAAAATTTTCTATCTCTAATTTTAATGGGTTATCTTTATAGACAAAAAGTCTTTCTATTGTTCCTTCTTGCTTATATTTTAACTGATTTGTTCCGATTTTGACACTGTCACTTGTGTTTTTATAAATAGAGATATCTTGAGTTGTGAAGTCTAATTTTATAAAAGAATTTTTTTGATGAATAAGCATTGTACGTTGTTTTGTTTGAGAAATTCTACTTGATATGATATTTGCAATTGTTCCATTTTCAAAACCAAGTTGTACTACTCCAAGGTCGCTCTTTTCGGTTTGGATTTTATTGGCAATAACATTTATTATTTTTACATTAGAATTTACAAGATTAGTTATTAGATCTAGATCATGTATCATTAGATCTAAAATAACGCTATCTTTTTGTACTCTGCTTGCAAATGGTCCTACTCTATAACATTCTATTAAAAAAGGGTTTTGAATAATTTTTTTCAATTCTTGAATTGCTCCATTAAATCTTTCAACATGTCCTATATGAAGTGCTCTTTTTTTATCTTGAGCTATTTTAAAAAGTGTTTTTGCTTCTTGAAGATTTTTTGTTATTGGTTTTTCAACAAGAACGTGTTTTGAGCGTAAAAGACAATCTTTTGTTATTGAAAAATGAAATTGTGTTGGAACGGCTATAATTACACCATCAACTTTATCAATCCAGTCCTGATAATTATGTGCTTTTAATACATTTGATTGTTTTACTTTTTTCCAGTTTTCTTCATTTGGATCTGCAATTGCAACAAGTTCTAGGCTTGTTATCAATTTACTTGCAGAAAGGTGATATCCACCCATATGACCTAATCCAATTATACCTAATTTAACCATCTATATGTTCCTTTGAATTTGATTTTCTAGAAACACCTCGTTTACTATTTTGAATAAATTCCAAAAATTTTTGAACATTTTCATCTTTACCCCAGCTTGCTTCTGAGTTTTTTTGTGATAATTTTTTTATGTCATTTAATAAAACTTTATTTTGAAAGAAAAGTTTAGTTACATGTTTTAATGAATTTATATTATTTTGATTTAAACCAGCTCTTTTTAGTGCTACTACGTTTAATCCATAAAATTTTGCTGGTAATCCACTAAAAAGGCAGAACGGTGCAAGATCTTGTCTTGTAGCACTAAATGGGGCAAGAGCGCAGTATTGACCAATTCTGCAAAATTGATGAGAAGCGCAGTTTGCCATTAAAAATGCATTTTTTCCAATAAAAACATGTCCACCTAAATTGACATTATTTATTAAGGTGACATTATCTTGCAATATTACATCATGTGCTATATGGCAGTAACTCATGATATAGCAATTATTACCAATGTTAGTTGTACCATTTTCATATTTTGAGGAACCAATTGATACAAATTCTCTAATTGTACAGTTGTTGCCAATTATAATTGAGCCGAGACTTTTGTATGTATCAAGACTTTGAGCAGGAAAACCTATTGAAACATTAGGGTAGATTCGAGTATTTTTATGTATTTTTACTTTGCCAATTATTGAACAGAATGGGCCTATTTTGACATTATGATCAAGTTCTACATTTGGACCTAAAATAGATGTTTTATGGATATATGTTTGATTTGTGTTGAAAAAATTTTCTTCAAACCTAAAATTAATTGATTTTGTTATTGATTTAGGTTTACTTGATGTTTTCACTTTACTTGACTCAACTTTCTAATTTTTTGAAATTTACATTTATCTTGGCTGGGGTGGAAGGATTCGAACCTCCGTATGGCGGTACCAAAAACCGCTGCCTTACCACTTGGCTACACCCCAACTATGATTTTAAAGATTTCTAAATTAAAGTTTATTACATTTATTCTTTATTTTCAAATTGATTCTATAGCTTTTTTATATTCTTCTATAATTCTTTCTTCTATTATTTTGCGTGTTTCAGCATTTAGAGGATGGACTATATCTTTAAAAGAACCATCTTTTTTTCGTCTTGATGGCATGGAGACGAACAGTCCTTTGTTGTCGCTTTTTATAATTTTCATATCTCGTATAATAAAACAACCATCTATAACCATGGTTGCATAACCCTTAAGCTTTCCTTCATTTGCAAGATATATTTTTACTTCTGTGATTTCCATTGATACATCCTTACTTGTAGTGATTTTTTTGATTAAACTCACCTTTCTTTGCAACATTATTTATTATGTATGCTAAGTGCTGTAAATTTAAATATTGGATGATAATTTGTCAATGATTGTATTTTTAAATATCTATATTTTTTCTGCTGTTCTTAATTTAGCCGATCTAGATGATGCGTTTTCTTTTATTTCTTTTTGAGTTGGTATTATTGGTTTTGGTGTTATTATTTTTAGTTCTTCTTTTTTTTCTTTAAAAAAGTTTTTGATGATTCGATCTTCTAATGAATGAAAGCTTATGCAGACTATTCTTGATTTAGGCGTTAAAAATTTTATAGAGGTTGAAAGAAATTGTTGCATATTTTCGAGTTCTTTATTTACAAATATTCGTAGTGCTTGAAATACTTTTGTAGCAGGGTGGATATAATATCTTCTTTTTGCCATTTTATATTTTGGAATCACTTCCTCTACAAGATTTGTTAGTTGTCCTGTTGTTTTAAATTTTTCTTTTTTTCTGTATTCGACAATTTTTTTGGCAATTTGTCTTGCATATTTTTCTTCACCTAAATCAAAAAATATTTTTGTTAGATTTTTTTCACTATATCTATTTAAAATGTCTGATGCTTTAAAGTAATAGTGTGCTTTTGATATACGCATATCAAGTGGAGTATCTTTTTGAAATGAAATTCCTGGGGTTTGTTCAATTTGAATCTGAGATATTCCAAAATCCGCCAAAATTCCATCTACTTTTATTATTTTTTCTTTTTTAAAGATTTTGTGTATTAAAGCAAAATTTCCCCATAAAACTTTTAGACGTTTTCCATATTTTTTTTGAAGTGGTGGAGCGTTTTTTTCGATCGTTTTTTTATCCCAATCGAATGCAATAACTTTGCATGTTTTTACTTTTTCTAGGATGGCTTTTGTATGACCACCGCCACCAAATGTTACGTCAAGATATGTTTTATTAGGTTCAATTTTCAGATATTTTAATACCTCTGCTACCATTACTGGCTTATGGATTACTTTTTTTTCTTGATTTATCTTTTCATTAATTTTTTTATTCATTGATAGCTCTTTTAATTATTTTTTGCCAATTTTATATGTTATAAGATTAAAAAATTATTTTATCTTTTTGTATTGGTTGTATCGAGAAATCAATTAAATCTCCTTTTGTACCATATTGCTCTATTTCTAATACAATTTTTTTATTTTTTATAGCAGCAAGCCTGCCAATGTCAATTTTGTTACTTGGGTTTAATAGTTCAAAAGTTATTTTTTCAGCCAAAGCTTGTTCATTTTCTTCAAAGATTGCTAGTGTTCCTCTTGCATATTTTCTATTATAATCTTTTATTATTGTGTCTGCATCGATTAGTGCATGTTTTCCCGGTTTAAGTTTTTTTATTGGTGTTTTATCATATTTCCATATGGATGTTTCTTCTTTTATTTGATATATAAAACAACACAAATATATTGTTTTACCTGTTTTATTTTCAACAATAAAATCTAATTCTGGATGTTTAATTTTTAGAAGTTTTTTTGGTATGATATCAAAATCTAAAGATTTTCCCTTGAAGCCGTATTTTTCTATTTGAATTATGACCATTTTATTTTTTAATTTATAAAGTTGATCAAGATCTATTTTATGTTTATTATTTAATAATGCATATGTGGAGTCTTCAGCATCTTTTCTATTTTCGAATATACCTAGTGCGCCATATACGTTTTTTCTATTTTGTTTATCTTTAATTGTATCTATATCAATTTGGATTGTTTGATTGTTCTTTAGCTCATATATATTAGATTTATCCCATCTCCATTGAGCAAAAGATTGTGTATCAAGAAGAAGTTGTTTTTTTATATAAGAAAAACATGTGATATAAATTGTGTGACCAGTAGAATTTTTTACGCAAAAATCAATCTCAGATTTTTTTTCAAAAGAAAGCTGTGATTTTTTAACGCATCCGCAAGTTAATAAAAATATAATAATTATTGTTATAGATATTAATACTGAAAAAATATTTCTTGGTTTCATATTAATTCTCCCAAGCTTATAAAGTTTTGTTGTTTTTACATGTTGATATTATCAGATTTATTTTACAATCTAAATGATTTATCAAATTACAGTGAGTTTTAAAATTTAAGCCATTAATATTTTTTGTTCTATGACATTCAGTTTTTGTGCAAAAGATTTGTCTAAATCCAATATTTTTTCTACTTTCGATATTGCATGAAGTACAGTTGAGTGGTCTCTTTTGCCAACAAATTCTCCTATGGTTTGTAAAGAGCAAAAGGTTAATTTTTTCATCATGTAAAATGCTACTTGGCGAACCGTTGAAATATTTTTATGTCGTTTTTTTGATTTTAGGTCGTTTATTGAAACTGAATAATGTTTAGCGATGATTTTTAAAACCTTATCTAGCATTATTCCTTCTTTCTTTTTCTCATTCAAATTTAATAAAACACGTTTTGCCATATCTAAAGTTACAGGTTGATTTGTAAGTGTTGAAAAGGCTCCGACTCTAATTAATGCACCTTCAAGTTCTCTTATATTTGATGTGATTCGAGAGGCAATAAAATTTGCTACCTCATCATCTAGTTTTATTGAATGCATTATAGATTTTTTTTTCAGGATTGCTATTTTGGTTTCCAGATCAGGGATTTGAATATCTACTACTAATCCCCATTCTAATCTTGATCTAAGACGATCTTGTAAACCGGTAATTTCTTTTGGAAATGTATCGCTTGAAAGAATTATATGTTTTTGCTGTTCATATAGTGAATTAAATATGTGAAAAAAACTTTCTTGTGTTTGTTCTTTATTTGATAGAAATTGAATATCATCTACCATGAGAATATCAATTTTTTGATATTTTTCTCGAAATTGATGTGTTTTGTCAAATCTTATAGAATTTATAAACTCATTTATAAAACGGTCAGATGTAATATATCCTATTTTGGTAAAAGGATTTTTTGTTTTTAATTCATTACCAATGGCATAAAGTAAATGTGTTTTTCCAAGGCCTGTTCCGCCATAAATGAAAAGTGGATTATATACCTTTCCTAGATTTTGACAAACAGCATAGGCTGCAGCATGAGCAAGAGAATTATTAGGGCCAACTACAAAAGAATCAAATGTGTAGATTTCATTAATATTGCATGTTTTGTTTTTTTGACTTTGTATGGGTAACTTAGTTAATGTTACTTTACTTTTTTCTTGATTAGAAATATTTTCTTCTTTTTGTGATTTATTATCTTTGTGTACTATGTAGGCAGGAATTATATCTTTTTTTTGATTTGAATCTGTAATATTACATTTAAACAATACATCAACACTGTTTGTGTTTAAAAGTCTGCTTATATGAGTTTTTATAAGTGTAAGATAATGTTCTTGAAGCCATTTTCTTACAAATTGATTTGGGACTTTTAAGTAAATTGTTTTTTCTTTTTGATCCCATTTTTCTAATGCTACAGCTTTAAACCAAGTTTCTACTACTTGACTTCCAGCCTCTTCTTTGATGATTTTTAAAAATTCTTCCCAAATAAGTTGCACGAATGCCTCGTTTTTATTGTTTGATTTTTGTTAAAAGTTTATTAAAATTAATATTGCTGAATATATTTTAAATTATATCAAAGTACTTTTTTGTTGAACATTAAATTTATTTAACTGCAAAAATTGTTATTTTTGGTTTATGAATAAAATTTTTTTCTTAAATTTTTTATTTTTAGAGTTTCTTATAATTACATTTTTTTTTGGTTGCTCAAAAAAGAAAAATGTAAATTTGGCTCGTACTTATTATAAATTAAGTTTATTGGATTTGAGTAGTGAAGATAAATTGGGAAAGGCGCCTTCTCAAAATTCTTATAAAAAGGCTCTTTGTAATATAGAAAAAGCAATTGAACAGGAAGCAAGAGCGGAATATTTGGCTATTAAGGGAACAATTTTATTTAAATTGAATAAAGAGGAAGAGGGATATGAATTTTTTCAGAAGGCTTTGCATGTAAAGTCTGACCCTCAAATAAAAACTGAAATTTTGAATAACAAAGCTTGCCTTTTAGCTCAACTTGGAATGAAAAGTAATCAGGATGAAAAGATAGAGAAAGCTTTGCAGATTTGGTTAGATTTGCAGGATAATAAAGATTATTTAACTCCAGAAGTTGCATTTTTTAATCAAAGTAAGGTTTGTTTTTATAAAAAAGAGTTTGAAAAAGCCAAAGAAAATCTTGTTGAGGCTGTATCTTTGGAACCAGATTATCTTGATGCTCATTATTATTTATCATTTATTGCCTATAATTTAAATGATTTTAATCTTGCTAAAGATCATATTGAAACTGTTTTGTTACTAGAACCAACACACAAAGGTGCGCAGCAACTGAAATTTCTTTTGCAAAAACAGTGATTTGTTGATACTACGTTATCTTTTTTTTTAAAATAAAACTGAAGTTAGTTATAAATCTTAATTGGATTTTTTACTTGTATTATCTTTTAGCTTGGGGGAGTTAGGGATGAAAAATTTTTTCAGTATTTTTTTAATTTTCATTTTTTCAATCTTTTATAGTCTTTTTTCAAGTCAGCCTCCAGAATATGGTCTTATTTTTGGTAGCAATAATAAAAAAAATGTTGTTGCTAGGTATTTAAAAGGGAGAAAAAAACAATCTTTTTCTATTGATATTAGTAATATGCGTGAAAAGAAAATGGATAAGTCTGAGAGTGAAGTTTTTAAAGTTAAAAATTTACCAGAGTTTTTATATCTTTATTCAAAAAATCTTAAACCTATAATAATAAAAATATTTTACGGTAACGATGCTTTTAAGAATGAGTTTCATGATTTGGCTGATCAAATGAAAAATAAAGCATTTTTTATCTCCATTGATGCAAACAATAATCCTCCACTTGTTCAACTTTTTACTTTAATACTTACTTCAAAAGGCATATCATTTCCTAATGGACTTGAACGATTTCCTATGTTTTTATTTTGTAATAGTGGATTTATAGAGATTCAAAAAAGGGGAATTTTAAACTTTAAAAAAGAAAGTTTAGAGCTTTTAATTTCTCCAGGACCGGGTTCTTTCAAGAAAAATGAGATTATTATTGCAATAAACAAAAAAGTTGAAAAACAAGATAATTATGGCATAAAAGCATTGCAAGAAGAAAATTCTTTATGGCAAAGACTTAGAAAGTGGTTAGGCTCAAGATTTAAGATTAAAAACCCATAAAAATGGTCCAAGTTGCACTTTTTCTAGAAAAACAGCTAAAAAATGCCTTTTAATTTCTATTTTTGATAAAAAATATGATTTTTAATACCTATTTTACAAATATAAATATTTATTTATACTTAGGTTTAGTATTTAGTGTTTTTAAGGCATTTGAAATATAAAAATTATTTGTTCAAACTAAGTATTAGTTATTTTGAACAAGGGAAATGTGAGGTTATCGTTTTTTTTATTTTATTAACGTTTTTTAATTAAGGAGGTTATCATTATGAAACGTTTGTTAATTATTTTAACTATTGCTTTTGGTTTAGTTTTTGGTAATGGTTATGCAGGAAAACAACCAGTTAAGCAAAATAGTAAGTCGCCAGCTAGGAAAAAACTATCTAAGAAAAGGCGTTTGAGTTGTGGTAGGATTCATGGTGTAGATCAAACAGAAAATAAAGCAGTTCAAACAGAAAATGAAGCAGTTCAAACAGAAATTGAAAATGTTGATCAGGAGTATGATAATTCTGATAATCAGGAAATGCAAATAGAAATGCCACTTGAAAGGGTAGAAGGTAAACATGTAATAAAAACTTTATTTAATAAGGGTAAGAATGTTTTTGTTATACTTGGAATAGGACATTTTCTAGCCTTATGTGGGATAACAAATCCTTATTTTTATGTCATTGTTACATTAAATGGGGTTGTTACTATTTTTGTTCCAGAAAGTGCAAAAAAACATGCATATGAGTTTGTTGTTGATAAAACATCTCAATCGTATAAATACATAATGAATCTTGTAAAAAACAGAAAATCTTTTGAAAATTGTAAAAATCTTTTTGATAATTTTTTTAGCAGAAAAGATGATTTAGATAAAGATGGAAATGGTAGTGGTAGTTTGGTGTAATCTTTAGTTACTATTTCATAAAAAAAATAACTAAGTAATTTTGAAAATCTTTATTTAGTGATAAAAAAAGAGCCGCTGTTTTAAAACAGCGGCTCTTTTTTTTGTCTTTTTAATATTTTCTTATTGTGGTATATAAAAAAAGAAAATGTTTAAAAAGGCAATATTTTTTTAGAAGGGCTTATTTTTATGAAAATAGGATGTAGTATTTTTTTGTTTTTTTCAATTATTTTTTTTCAAAGTTTATTGTCAAAAGAAATTTTGGTTGATGCTTCATCTAGTGTAAATCAGATAAAATTTGTAGTGAAATCAGGTGATTTAGTTTTTACAGAAAAATATCAAAATATAAATGGTAAAATTACTCATACCTGGTATATAAATAATGATTCTGTATCTAAAGATGATTATTTTAATCGAATGTCTAAGGCAGAACAAGAAGAGAAAGATATAACAAGAGAAGATGAACAAAGTAAAAAAGAAGAGGAGGAGAGGAAAAAACGAGAAGAAGAGGAGGAGAAAAAAAGAGAGCAAGAAGAATTTTTAAATGAGGTTCGTGTTCAGGCTTTAAAGAAAATGGTAAAACTTGAGTTGGATGGAGTTGAGAATAGTTTCGCTAAGTTAGAAAAGTATAAGTTGGATGAACATTTTATTTTTGAAGAGGAAACTTTTTCTTCACTATATAGTTTTGAACAGACAAAGGTAAGCCTTATAAATAATGCGCGAGAGATTGTTATAAGGTCAAAAGATAAGTCTTCTCAAAATGAGCTTAAAGAAATGTTGGCAAAACTTGAGCCTGTTCCAGCAAAGATAGAAAGATTTTTTCGCAAATCAGTAAAGTTTGCGATTGATAAATGTAATGATACGAAACGGCTCAAAGAGCTTCTTGCTTTAATCTAATTTTTGTGTAGTTTTGGGAAAAAAATTTACTCAGTTTTATTTTTTGATGAACTTTTTAGGGATTTCTCTTATTTTTTCACTAATTTGAAGAGGTTTTATGTAAAGTTTTTTGCCATAAAGTTTACGATAAATTTGTGTTTTTTTAAGAAATCTGACTATTTCTTTGTAGTAAAAAAACTTAAAAAAATCTTTTTCTCTATATTTGGACTTTTTCATATATTCTCTAAAAGGGTTTTTGAGGTGTGAAAATCCAGAGACTTTGATTGTTGATTTACATTTCTTTTCGTATCTTTTTAAAAGGGTTTTTGATATTTGAAGAGCAGTTTTGCCATCTTTTTTGACCATTATATTTGCGCCTTTGTAAACAATAAGTTTTACGATTTTAGGATTTCCTATATTAATGGCTTTTATAAGAGGGGTGTTACCGTCTTTATATTTGGTATTAACATTGGCGCCTTTTTTAACTAGAAATTCTATTACCTGTGTTTGTTTTTTAGGTGGAATTTTGTATACATCTTGTTCCCAATCTTCTATATTAATTTGTCTTTTTTTTCCAAACTTTTCTACATATTTCAAAATTTTGTTGAATCCTTTAGTAAATGCTAAAAAAAGAGGTGTGTTTCCATTTTTATTTTTTTTATTTATATCTTTAATTCTGGCTTTGATTTCATCCATAATTATTTTTGCTTCATATACTTTGTAATCTTCATAACGACTCGTAGGATTTTCCTCTGTATGGGTGTATTTTTTAGGAACTTTATATTTGAATTCTGGATTAGAAACAGCTTGATGAAGTTCATTTTTTGAAATTATCTTTGAATAAATAAAAAACATTACTAATAATGAGGTGATTGTAAATACTTTTTTATTCATTTTTCTCTCCTAAATACATAAGTTATAATTTACCATATTGTATTCATAATATATGTGATGTTTATTTTGCTTTACAATATTATTATGAAAAAGTAACATAATTTATATTGGTCGTTGTTATTGTGGTGATAAAAAAGGAGAATATAATGATATTTATAATGAATTGGATTGCTTATTTTTTATCTTCTATTGGGGCTATCAATTGGGGTTTAGTAGCTTTTTTTAATTTTAATTTAATAGATTATTTTTGCAATTTGGCTGGACGATCTAATTTGAATAAACTTTTTTATGCAATTATTGCTATTGCTGGTTTTTATTCATTGATTTCTCTTTTTAGAGGATAATTTTATTTAAAAAGTAATTGAATTTTTATTTTTTAAATAAAGTAGGATGTAATGAAGCCGAGAAATTTTTTTTTATCTTTTCTTTTTGTTTCATTTTTATTTGTATCAAATTTTAACAGTCTTATTTCTAAGTCAAATGAAACAACAGGATTGTCTAAATTTAGTAGGAATATTCAAGAGAAGATTGATGAAATTACATCATTATTTACAGATATTTCAAAGCAGATTGGAAAACAACTTAAAAGTCAGCTTATTGATCCTATTTTACCTGAAAATATTCCTGTTACAATTAAAAAAACTTTAGAAAATATTGACTATGATGAATCAGAAGAGATTTTTTTAGGGATAAAGAATTTTACTATTAAAATAGAAAAAAAGGGTAAAAAAAAGAGATTTGGGCCTGTTGATCTTGGAATTTCTCTTGCTATGCAAAAGCCAGATATTGATGAAGGTTATAAGCAAGGTGAATGGTTTTTTAGAGAAGTAACGATTGGAATTTTGTATAAATTTTTTATTGGCTCTGATATTCCAGCAGTTTTTAAAGATTTAGGAAAAATAGGTTTATTAAGTGTGATTTTTGGTAAATTTGGAGAATTTAAGGATCCAATTAAAACTGTTGTTACTAATATACGAAATGCTTTTCTAGGTTTGATTGATCAAAAAAAATTATTTAGGAATTCATTAAAAGGGATTAATAAATTTCTTTTACCTAAAGGGGATGAAGTATTTTTGATTATGAATATTGTTGCAACAAATACTTATTTAACAATTCCAATTGTGAATAAAAAAGCTCCAAAGATTGTTGATTTTATGTTTGCTATTGGACGAATGACTGCTTCTTTAAATAAAACTATTTTATGGGAAGAAACCCTTAAGAATGTAAACAAAGTATATTCTAATATAAAAACAAAGAAGGATTTGAGTCGAGCTATATCTAGTCATAGTAAGGATCCCCAAAAAAATTATCCTAAAATTCTTAAATTGATTATTAGATTTCAAGATGTAGGTTCTAGAGTTTGGATAAAAAGACTTCCTAAATTTATTAAAAATATTTTATCTAAAGTTCCATTTCCAATTCCACTAAATTTTGAGTATTTGCAAGAATGGCAGGATCGTAAGAATCTTTCAATAGGAGAAGATTTATTTATTATAAATATTATAAGAGATATAAGAGAATATAAAGGTTATGATATTAAAATTATTAAAGCTAAAGAAAATGTTTTTCCAAGAGTGAAGGATGATATTACATTTACTGAGGTTAAACGGATTTTTTATTTTCTTCAGAGACTTGTTGATGAATTAGAGGATTCTAAGTACAAGTTAAAATCTGCTGTTATTTTAAAAAAGATTATTAAAGATTTTTTTAAATATTATTCCGTAAAAGGTGATGAATTTGTTAGTAGGCTTAATTATGAGTTACTTGACAAAAAAATAAAAAATTTATTATTTAAAATAGAAAAAATAATAGATAGTTTGAAAAAAGTAGAAATAGTAAAAGATAAAAAGAAATCTTTTACTAGCGTTTATCAAGTTCTAGCAGATAAAATTAGTTTTCTTCCTTTTTATAAAAATGATGGGCAAGATTTTTTATCATTTGGATTATGGTTTATGAAGTATTATAGTCTTGAACCGCAGCCTTTTGATTTAAAGTATTTGTATGATGATTCTCTTTTGCCTTCTCATATTATTATTATAAAGCTTGGTTTTTTACTTAATAGAGAATTATTAATTGAACTTCCAAAGGTTGTTAATAGATTGAAAAGAGTTAAGGATATTACTATTACAGATGAGAATGAAAAAAAGGAAAAGGTAGGCAAAAGTACTTACGAAAAGCTTATTAAAAAGTCAAAAGCTGAATATACAAAATTAAAAAACTCTTACAAAGTTGTAAAAAAAGCTTATGAGACGGCAAAAGGCTTAGAGAGATTTGGTGTTGTAGAGGAATTAAAAAGTAAAATGATTAAAGCAAAAAAAGATTATAATTCTAAAAAGAAAAATTATATAGTTAATAAATTAAAATTTTTTCATAGAGCTTTATTTGTTAAGGCTTTTTATGATGAATATGAACAAGCTGATAAGTTAAAAGATTGGATTATAGAATCAGGGGGAAAAGTTCCAAAAACTTATGATAGTATATATGGTTTGAAGATGGTATATAAAAAAGTTGAAAAAGATAGTGAAAAGTATAAAGAACGAGAAAAAGAGCTTAAAAAATATAAGAGAAATATATTTGATTCTATATTAAAAGGGATTTCTGTATTACTTTTTGTTAGATCAAGTGAAGGTAAAAAGATTGGAGAGAAATTTATTAAGATTACAAAACAATTTGGACTTAATTTGAAAGCTCAATTGGATTTATTTAGCAGGAAATCAGAAAAAGTTGATGAAATTATATCTGATATTCAGGATAAGAAAGAACCTTCTTCTTCGTTATTAGAAATAGAATTAGATAAAATTATTGAAGAATTTAAATTAGGGCAAGAGGCCGTATAAGAAAAATTTTGGATGAATTTTTCTCGTATCCTTCGATACACGCCTACGGCGCATTCAGGACGAGCATATTATTTAGAAGGGCATGTTTTCATGCCCCTTTTTATGGTATAATTATTTTTTATAAACTTTATATTTTTGATTAAAAAGGATTTGTTGAATGATAAAAAATTATATTATTTTATTTTTTATTTTATTGGTTTTAGGTATTGGATTTTTTTTTGTAAAAAGTAAAAAGGTAATATCGGTGAAAGAGTTTGAAAAAATGTCTGATGGTAAATTTAAGAATATTTCTGAGATTTTAAATCTTTTTCCGAAAAACGTTGAAGATATTAAAAGGAGATTGAATCTTGCAATAAGGATGGCCGATGAAGGACTTGATGAAATTATCTCGATAAGTCCTATGGAGCGAACTTTTGATAATACTGTTTATGCTTATGACAGGGTTAAGGCAAGGTTTTCAGTGGTAACGGATTCACTTGAAGTTTTTGAAATGATTAGTCCAAATGATGATATTAGGAAGGTATGTCATGATGCTTGCATAAAGCTTAATGAGTTTATAGTTGATGCATTTTTTAATAAAGATTTGTACAGTGCATTTAAAGAGTACTTGGAATGTGAGAAATATAAAGAAGAAAAATTGACTGAAGAAGAAAATAACTTTTTAGATGAAAGTATGTATGATTTTGAAAGATTGGGATTCAATTTGCCTGATGAAGAATTTAAAAAAATAAAAGAGTTACGAAAAAATATATATACGATTGGTTTTGAGTTTGATAAGAATATTAATACTGATAATAGTTATATTGAGGTGACAAAAGCTGAATTAAAGGGACTTAAAGATGATTTTATAAATAATTTAGAGAAATCTAAAGATGGAAAATATATTTTAAAATGTGATTATCCTACACATTTTCAGGTAATGAACAATTGTGAAGTGGAAAAAACACGTAAAAATTTTTATTTTAAATTTGCAAATAGGGCTTATCCTGAAAATAATAAACTTTTAGATCAGATAATTGAAAAGCGTGATGAAATGGCAAAAAAATTAGGGTTTAAAAGTTATTCTCATTATGATCTAGATAATCAGATGGTAAAAACTCCTACAAAGGCGAGAGATTTTCTTATGTTACTTTCGAAAAAGACTTTGCAAAAATCATATAAAGAATTTGAAGAGCTTTTTAAGGAGTTGCCGGAAGGTATAACCCTTGATAAAAATGGAAAATTATCTGCATGGGATGTTTCCTATGTAAAAGATCAATATAAAAAAAAGCATTTTAATATTGATGAGCTTGAGATTTCAAAATATTTTCCGGTGGAACATACTATTTTAAAAATGTTTGATATTTATCAGAAATTTTTGGGTCTTGATTTTAAGTTTGTTTCCATTGATGGATTGTGGCATAAAGATGTAAAAGTTGTTCAGGTTTATGATAAGGGTACTAATACATTGCGGGGGACCTTGTTTTTGGATCTTTATCCAAGAGATAATAAGTATTCTCATGCTTGCATGGCAAAAATTGTTTCAGCAACAAAATATAAAAATAATGTTGTACCAGCAATAATATTTGTAATAGCAAACTTTCCAAAACCAACTAAAGACAGGTCTGCTTTATTAAAACATTCTGATGTTACAACATTTTTTCATGAATTTGGTCATGCTATGCATGGTGTTATTGGTCAAACGGCAATGAATTCTTTTTCTGGAACTTCTGTTAAGCGTGATTTTGTAGAGATGCCATCTCAAATGTTCGAGGAATGGATGTGGGATAAAGATATTATTAAGATGGTAAGTTCTCATTATAAAACTGGAGAATCTTTACCTGATGAATTGATTGAAAAAAAGATTAAGCTGAAAAAGTTTAATTATGGGTATTTTGTAATAAGACAATGCATGTTATCATTTCTTGCTTTGGATTATTTTGATGAAGGAAAAAATAAAAATACTGATAAAATTGCAAAAGACTTATATGAATATTATATAAAACACATTAGATTTGAGCCTGAAACACATTCTCAGGCTTCTTTTGGTCATCTTACAGGCTATGGTGCAAAATATTATGGTTATATGTGGTCAAAGACATTTTCTCTTGATTTATGGTCTTTAATTAAAAAGAAAGGAATTTTGGATCAAAATATTGGAAAGAAATTTTCGGAAAGTATTTTGGCTAAAGGTGGAAGTGTTCATCCGAATATTTTGTTAAAAAACTTTTTGGGAAGGGAGCCTAAGATTGAAGCGTTTTTAGAAGAGATTGGTGTTTCGTGAAATAAAAATATTCATTTAAAGAAATTTTTATTTTCGGCACACTCTTTTTTTTCTTCTTTTTCACATTTTCTATTGTGTTCACATTTACATTCTGTTAAAAGTTGATTGCATTCGTCACACACGTCATTGTTTACTAAGTTCTCTTTTATTATTTCGATTATTCTTTTTAATTTCATTTTTGTTGTTCTCCTAGTGTGCTTATTTTTTTGTTTTTATTTGTGTTGTTTTTGTAGTATTAACCTTTTTATTATCTTGTTTGTTTTTTTTATTGTTAAAACACCCTGAAAGGATAATGATTGTTATTACAGCAGGTGCGATTAATATTAATCGTACTTTATTTTCTGGCTTCATAGATTCCTCCTTTTTTTATGGGTTTAAAACTTTTAAATTCTATATATTTTTTTTATAAAAGTTAAGCTTTGTGTTTTTATGTCCATAGAAAAAATAAAAAACCCAACTTTTAGATAAAAAGTATGGTTTTTTATTTTTGTAATATATTTAAGATTATTTTACCATTTTTAAGTTTGATTATGTCAATAGTAAATGATTTAGTAAAAATATGTTGGATTAAAAAGGTTTTTTTGTTTCATTTATAGAGATTCGGATATAAAAAAAGCTACA
>JAGLWI010000008.1 GCA_023133515.1 Candidatus Babeliales bacterium
TGTAGCTTTTTTTATATCCGAATCTTTTTATTTTTTAATTACTCAGCGTTAACATCTATTGGATCATCTGGTTTTGTATTTGTTTTTTGTTGGTTTTGATTTTGGTCAGATGATGTTTGTTGATTTTCTTGTTTAGAAGATTTTTGCTGTGCTTTTGCTTGTTCTTCTTTATATAAAATTTCAGCTATTTTATGAGATGCTTGCATAAGATCATCTGTTGTTTTTTGTAATGCTTTATCATCATTATCGTTTTCTTTTAATACTTTTTTAGCATCCTCTAAAGCTTTTTCTACTTTATTTACTTCTGCTATTGGAAGTTTTTCTTTATTCTCTTTTAATGTTTTTTCGATATTTAAAATCAAATTATCAAGATGATTACGTTTTTCTACAATTTCTTTTTGTTTTTTATCCTTAGATTCGTGTTCTTTTGCTTGTTTTATAAGATTTTCTACTTCATCTTTTGATAGTCCAGAAGAGTTTGTAATTGTTATATTTTGTTCTTTTCCTGTACCTTTATCTTTTGCTGAGACATTTACAATTCCGTTTGCATCAATATCAAATGTTACTTCAATTTGGGGAACTCCACGTGGTGCTGGTGGGATTTCACCTAATCGGAATTTTCCAAGAGTTTTATTGTCTTTTGCAAATTCTCGTTCACCTTGTACAACATGAATATCTACTGCTGTTTGATTTGTTTCTGCTGTTGAGAATATTTGAGATTTTTTTGTTGGAATTGTTGTATTTTTCTCAATTAATTTTGTTGCTACTCCGCCTAAAGTTTCGATTCCTAGTGATAAAGGTGTGACATCTAAAAGTAGAACATTAGTAACATCTCCAGCTAAAACTCCACCTTGAATTGCGGCTCCAACAGATACGACTTCATCAGGGTTTACAGATTTGTTAGATTCTTTTCCAAAAAACTCTTTTATCATTTCTTGAACTTTAGGAATTCGTGTTGATCCTCCAACAAGAATTACTTCATTTATTTGATTTGCATTAAGACCAGAGTCTTTTAGAGCTTTTTTACATGGCTCAAAAAGTTTTTCAAAAAGATTAGAGCATAGGTTTTCTAATTTTGCTCTTGTAAGTTTTGTTGCCAAATGTTTTGGCCCACTTGCGTCTGCGGTAATATAAGGTAAGTTTATTTCGGTTTCCGTTGTTGAAGAGAGTTCGATTTTTGCTTTTTCAGCAGCTTCTCTTAATCTTTGAAGTGCTATTTTATCTTTTGCAAGGTCAACAGCTTGATCTTTTTTAAATTCTTCTATTAGATAATTGATTATTTTTTGGTCAATATTGTCACCTCCAAGAAGCGTATCTCCATTAGTTGACTTTACTTCTACAACACCATCTCCAACTTCTAAAATAGATATATCAAAAGTTCCTCCTCCAAAGTCGAAAACAGCAATTGTTTCATTCTTTTTTTTGTCAAGACCATATGCAAGAGCAGCGGCAGTTGGTTCATTGATTATTCTTTTAACTTCTAAGCCAGCAATTATACCAGCGTCTTTAGTTGCTTGTCTTTGGGAATCATTAAAATATGCAGGGACAGTGATTACTGCTTGAGTTACTTTGTGGCCTAAATAATCTTCAGCGGCTTGTTTTAATTTTTGTAAAATTGCTGAAGAGATTTCTTGAGGTGTAAATTTTTTTTCATTTACTTTTATTACGATATCTTCATTTTTTCCTGATTCAAGTTTATATGGGACATGAGTAATATCTTCTTTTGATAATGAAGAAATCTTACGTCCAATGTATCTTTTTGCAGAAAAAATTGTATTTTGAGGATTTGTAATTGCTTGACGTTTTGCAACTGTTCCAACCAATCGCTTTCCATCTTTTGTAAAAGCTACGATAGAAGGAGTTGTGTTAGCTCCTTCTTGGTTGGCTATTACTTTGGCAGTTCCACCTTCCATAAATGATACAACAGAATTTGTTGTTCCTAGATCTATTCCTATAATTTTTTTTGACATATCTTTTTTCCTTAAAATATAATTTTACTTAACTAGACTAAAATTTACTTGTATCACAAATTGAATAATTTCTAGATAATGCCTTACCGGAGGGTCATAATATCAAATAAATTTTCAACTTTTTATTTTACAACGACTAACAATATATTAGTCTTACAATGTAGACATGTCAAGTGATTTTTTAGAAAATCTGAGCATAATTGGCTCAGATTGTATTATGACGAGGATTTAGGTTTAAAGATGCCAAAATTTATAGTTTTTTGTTTGGAAAATAGAGGGTTTTAAAGCTTTTAGATAAAATTATGTCGGATAAATCATTTTTATGTAAAGCTTTTGACGTTTTCAAACTTTAAAGAATTATTAAAATTTGAAAGAAAATTAGGCAATTTTTGTTATAGGATATTGTTTATATAGGGCTTTATTTTACAATTTGGTTTGAATTTTGCAAGTTTTTACTCCGTCTTCCAAACCCTGCTTTTTGCTACGATGCTAGATAGCATTGCAAGTGGGCTATTGGGTATGTTAAGAATGTGATTTTTAATAGAGCAGGGTTTGTTGACTACGTAATTTTTTTAGAATTAGAATTAGAATTAGAATTAGAAAAGGAATAACAAAATTGATATTGATATTAAGGGATAGGGATAAGAAGTTAGGGAGTTATTAATCTTCTAATACGTAAATGGTTATTAAGGAAATTAATATTGATATTGATACTGACGAAGCAAGAAACAAATAAACCATTTAGAAAGAACTTTAAAATATTAACAATTCGTTAACCATGAATATTTGTAATGTTTAATGTTTTGTTTTGTTATGATATCAAATATAATGTTCTAAAAAAAGAAAAAGAGATTGTACACCATAAAAGAGGGGATCTTATTTATATATAACCACTTTAGACTTCTTTTAACAATAAACCAATAAACGTCATTTTCATATTTAAAGTAACACAACCAATAAACGTCATATTTTATATTTAAAGTTAAAAAACATTTAATTTCTTTATTTTTTAATATTTATATTTTTTTGAAATAGTTTGAAAATCGTATAAAATTTAAAAAACCAAAAAGGAGAAGTACGGGGCCACGGGGTTTATGGCCAAACATTTCTTAGGATAATTTAGTTGGTCTCATTTTTGTTTTTTGATTAGTGTTTTTTTTAGTTATTTTGATTTGTTTTATCAGATTTCTTTTTTTATCGTTTAGTTGTTGAATTTCGTTGTGATAAACAATAGCAATTTTATTATATTTGATTGAAAATTCTTTAATTTTTTCTTCCAAGGGTTTAATTGTTTTTTTGTAGTCTTGATTGTTTTTGAATCTTGCTATGAGTTCTTTTGTTTGATTTACGGTATTTAGCCTTTCTTCTTGTTCCATTTTATTATTGTTTAGATTTTTTCTTTTTTCTATAATTTGATTGTTTATTTCTTTTAATAGTGCATTATTTTGGATGATTTTTTTTATTTCCATGCTTGCAAATTTTGCCTTTTCCTGGATTTGTTTTTGTAGGTTTATAAGTCGTAAATCATTGGCTTTAAGGATCGTTTTTTCTTTGATTTGTTTGGATATGTTTGCAAGTTGTGATTTTAGATTTTTTGGTGATGTTATAGTCGTTTTTATTTGTCTGTTTTTTTTATCAGGATTATATTTTTTACAAAACCATTTACATCCACTGATTAATGTTAAATTGATTATAATAATTGGTATTATTAATTTTTTCATACAGAATTCTCCTTTTTTATCGATTAAATATTTCTTTAACATAGTTTATTTAAATAATAAAAAAAGAGAATAGAAATTACAAAATATGAAATAAGATAAGTTTTGTTAATAGAGAAGTTTGGTTTGATTTTCCATATTGAATAAGCAGTTATGCTAATTAAAGAAAAACTTACAATTTTTATTAACATTATAATTAAAAGTGTTGCAAATGGTGAATATAATGAATTTGAAAGTATTATTCCATAAAATAAAGTGAATTCAAATAATTTTAGTAGAAATAGCTTTCCGCTATGTTCCTGAATGATATAAAATTGTTCATATATTAAAAAGAAGTATTCGCTTAAGGAAATAAATAGAAAAAGAACTGCTAATGAGAGGGTTGCTTGCGATACTGAATGATAACCTTTTAAGGCTATTAGATTTTTGTAATTGATTAGTAAAAATATTGCAATTGGATAGATTACAATATTTAGTTTTTGAAAAAGTAATTTGAAGGCTTCTCTTTTTATTTTCATTGTTGCGGATTTTAAATTAGCAATCATGGCATTTCCTGAAAAGATTATGGTAGTTGTCATTATTGCTTTTATAGATTCTGCTATATGATTAGCAAGATTAAAAACTCCTGCGATACTTAGACCAAATTTTGCGGCAAAAAAAGGTGTTAGAAAGTTTCCTGTAAAAAAATTTTTACTTACATGTATTGAATAATTAAAAAATCGTATTTTTAAAATCTTTTTTAATAGATTTGCAGGATATATCAATGGTTCTTGTGGTAGATTATTGTGATATCTAATTAATAAAAAGATAAATATAATAACGCAAACTATAGAATTTAATAGATAAGGCATAAATATTAAGTTTGTTGTCATTCTAAAGTTTAAGAAAAGATATGGAATCCATACAGTTGTTAAATATAGAATCATTAAAATTGTTTCTGTTATTACTGTGATTCGACTCATAAAAACATTATGAAAAAATCTTCTAAAAAATATTCGTATACTTTCAAAAATAATTATGAGTGGAATTAGGTATATAAATGGTGATTTTGTGTTTTGTAAAAAACTTTTTGAGTAAAAATAGGTTGCACAAAATGCGCTTAAAGTAATTATTAATATTTGTGGAAGAAGATAAATTTTGATGAATATTTTTTTAAAATTATTTTTGTTTTTTGTGAAAATATTTAAAAAAGTAGGAAGAGAATAACAAAGACCAAAATCTGTTAAATAAATTATAAGATAGATTATTGAGAAAATGCTTCCCATCAGGCCATACAAAGAGCTTTCCATTGTCTTTAGTAAAAAGGTTTGATGCAAAATTTTTGAAAGTTCGTATATGATACTTCCGCAAATGCTCCATCTAAAGCCAGAAGAGAATTTTTTTGTAATTTTTTTATGTTCTGTATTTGGCATGTTTTTGTATTTTAAATGTGTCTTAAATATGATGAAAAATAATTTTTATATTCATTATATCTTTTAAGCAAATATATGTAAAAAGCATATTTAGATTTGCTTCTTTTGAAAATGTCTACTGAATCGGGTTTTTAATTAGTAGATTTTAAATTTTTGAAATAAGAGAAGATTTTAAGGTTGGCTGAATAGGAAATCAAGAAATACTTACTAAATGGCTTTTAGGGGCTATTTTGTGTTTTGACGCTGAATTGATTGAATTGATGATAGTTTTGCGAGGCATGAAATTATAATTTTCATATTTTTAAATATTTTTATTTTTACGCTACATTAAAAAATTAATACTTGTAATTTGTGTCTTTAATTTGCTATTTTTAAATTAAAGAATAACCTTTTGAAGGTTTTTTGTATTTTTATAGCTTTAAACATTAAAAAAGGTGGAAAAAATGAAACTATTTTGTAATTTATTAAAAATAGCAGCTGTTTTACTGCTATTACCGGGTTTTTTTTGTAAGTTGAAGCCTATGGTAGAAGAACCTCCTCAATTTATAAAAGAAATATCTCCAAAAGAAGTTTTATATAGAAAAACTGTTAATTTGTGTAGAGAAACTTTAGCAAAAATTCAGAATAGAAGAAAAGTACACGAGGAAATAGCCAAAGAAATTTCAAAAGAAGTAGTTGATGATTTTAAAGAGTTTTTTAAAAGATTTAGTTTTGGGTTTGAGCGTTTTGAACAAACAGAAAAAGAGTCAAAAGAGGAGTTAAAAGAGATTTCAAATATTGTTAAAATTGCCTTTGATGAAGCTTGTTTTATAAAATTTGCCCAATATTTGAAAGACGAAAAAAAAGAAAAGATAGCAATTTTGAGGAAACAATTGTCACCTTCTTTATATACTCAGGTATTAGAAGAGTATTATTGCAGATTTAAAGAGAATTATAGAGTAGAAAAGCTTGAAGAGTTTCTTAAGAAGTACTTGAAAGATAAAAAAATTTTAACTAAAGATGGAAAAACTCTAGATTTTACCAAAAAACTTAATGTCATGAGATTGATGCAGAAGGGTTTTTTACCAATATTATCAAAATTACCTGGAGTTGATCCTATTGAATCATTGGATGTAAACGAAGAAGATATTTATCTTGAAAAGCATTATAGCTACTATAGGAAGTTGTTGGCTAATGCTGATGATGAATATGCTAAAGAATATGCAAAACATACTGATTTAAATATTTTTTTTGATGATATTCCATATTGTTTATTCAAAAATCTTCTTGTTAAAGAAATACATAATTATGCTCAGTGGGTTTTACAACAAGATAATAAACAAGAGTTATTTAATAAGACCCCGGAAGGAATCTTAAAGGTGGCAATTAGATTAATTTCACGACCTGGGCAAATTCGATTCAATACAAATATTATTGATTTGACCAAAATAAAAGAAATGATAAAACAAGCAAAAGATATTAATAACCTATATTTAGAAAGAATTACAATAAGAGATCAAAATTCAATTACTCACCAAAAATTAAAAAACTATATTATTGCATTACTTCCTATTCTCTGTCCAAACCTACAAATATTAAATCTTTTTTTTAATGACTTAAAATTTCTCCCGAAAGAAATTGGAAATCTTTCTAACCTACAAGAACTGCATCTTTCTGAGAACAAATTAGAATTTCTCCCGAAAGAAATTGGAAATCTTTCTAACCTTCAAATGCTAAATATTTCTAAAAACAAATTAACATCTCTCCCCCCTGAAATTGGAAATCTTTCTAGTCTTCAAAACCTATCTCTTTCTAATAATGAATTAAAATTTCTCCCGAAAGAAATTGGAAATCTTTCTAACCTTCTAGGGCTATGGCTTGAAAAAAACAAATTAACATCTCTCTCCCCTGAAATTGAAAATCTTTCTAACCTTCAAAGGTTATATATTTCTGAGAACGAATTAGAATCTCTCCCAAAAGAAATTGGAAATCTTTCTAACCTTCAAATGCTAAATATTTATAAGAACAAATTAGAATTTCTCCCAAAAGAAATTGGAAATCTTTCTAACCTTCAAATGCTAAATATTTATAAAAACAAATTAACATCTCTCCCCCCTGAAATTGGAAATCTTTCTAGTCTTCAAGACCTATATATTTCTAAGAACAAATTAAAATTTCTTCCGAAAGAAATTGGAAATCTTTCTAACCTTCAAATGCTAAATATTTATAAAAACAAATTAACATCTCTCCCGAAAGAAATTGGAAATCTTTCTAGTCTTCAAACCCTATCTCTTTCTAATAATGAATTAAAATCTCTCCCAAAAGAAATTGGAAATCTTTCTAACCTTCAAATATTGTATATTTCTGAGAACGAATTAGAATCTCTCCCGAAAGAAATTGGAAATCTTTCTAGCCTTCAAAACCTATCTCTTTCTAATAATGAATTAAAATTTCTCCCGAAAGAAATTGGAAAACTTTCTAACCTTCTAGGGCTATGGCTTGAAAATAACAAATTAACATCTTTTCCCCCTGAAATTGGAAATCTTAAGAAACTAGAAATTCTAATTATTGATAAAGAGCTGTATGAAAAGATAAAAGATGAATTACCAGATAAATTGAAAAAGATAGTGGAAAAAACGTTGTAATAAAAAATAGAAATTTAGGAAGTTAGTACACTAGTTTTCCCATTCCAACAATATAAACTAAGTAAATTACATAAACTATTTATTTTTTGTATGATTTTATAATACTCTAATATTGATAATAAGAGGGAAAAGAGGGGGCGAAAGGTTTGTAGGAAATCTTAAAAAGATTTTTTACAAACCTTATTTTTTATATATAAAGAGATTTTTTGATTTTGTAAAGAATTTATATTTATATGTTTTTTATAAATGACTTTTGATATGTTTTTATGTCTTTTTTAATCTGATCAATTTGAGGTTTGTCAATAAGATTTTCTATTTTATTTTCCGATGCCTTTTGTTCTATTAAATTCAATCTTTTTTTAATTATTCCTATTAAGTTTGAAAGTTGTGATTTATCTTTGTTTGCTTGAGATAGCAAAAAAGTTTGTTCTTCAATATGGGAATTAAGTTTTTCTACTAAAGCAAGAATATTTTTTTGTTGTTTGTTGGAAGGTAAATCTTCTACTTCGGTTTCGTTTGAAATAACTGCAATAGTTTTTAATGGTTTCCTGTCTATTTGTCTTTTTTTTATAAATGTTGAAGTTATTATAAAAGATGAGATAACAAAGATTACAGCCAATATTCTTAATATCAATTCTTTTATGGGAAAATTATTAAAATTTATCATTTTTATCTTTATTAATTTTATATTTATACGATTTTTTTACTTTATGTCCTTATATAAAGGATAGTATTAAATAATCATATAATCAAATGCATATGGTATGAATTAACGTTTATTTATTAATAGAAGTTTGCTTGTTTTCCGACCTGTCCTCTGAAGCTTGAAGAACGTAGTGGGAAGTTTTAGCATAAGACATGATGTTTAGAAAAAGATATTGGAAAAGTAATATTTAGGTTTGAGGTTATTTTGTTAGTATTGTTGGAATAAATGAAAATACAATTAAATGTTATATTCAAAATCAAAGAGGTGAAGAAGAAAAAGAGAGAGATAATTAAGAATTTGGAAAGAAGTCTAATAATATTATTGTTAGGCTTCTTTCTTTAAAGCCATCGACAATGTTGGTGGTGCTTTATTAGTATTTAGAAAAAAATATGAAAATTTTTATAATTTAAAAAATGTTAAAAAACACTGTTATTTAGTTTGATTTGAGTAAAAAATAGTTTTTCTGGTATTATAAAAAAGTGTTATAAAGATTTTTTAATTTTTGGGGAAAACAACAGGATGATTGAAAATCTTTTTTTCAAGAGGATGAAGAGTAATTATTTATATTCTGTTTATATGATATTGTCTATAATTCTTTTTTTCAATATGGGGGTCTATGTTGCTTTGATTTGATTATGTTGGAATAAAAACTTGAGCTACCGAAAGGGGTTTGCATGTTCAAACTGAATGACAAGGTTATTTATCCAGGACACGGTGTAGCGCAGATCGATGAGATTGTTGAAAAAAAGGTGGCAGGGTTAAACATTAAATTTTTTAAATTGAAATTTTTATATAAAGATATGACAATTTTACTTCCAATAGGTAATTTTGAAAATAGTGGAGTAAGATATCCTTATAATAAAAAAGAAATTAAAAATGTATTGAATGAATTATGTAAAGTGCCGAAAAAAAAATCGGATTATCGTGATAGTACACCAAGTGGATGGAATAAAAGAAATAAAGAATATCAGTTAAAAATTCAAGAAGGTAAGCTGATTGAGATAGCAAGAATTTACAGAGATTTAATGTATGTATCTCGAGAAAAAGAACTTTCTTTTGGGGAAAAAAATTTAATGCAAGTGGTTGAAGAGCTTTTGGTTCAAGAGATTCATCTTGTAACAAATCATGATCGTGAATTTATTATCCAAGAACTACAAGATCCATTCAAACAATTTTTTTTCAATCAAAAAGAAGATGGAGGACAAGTTTCTTCTTCGGCTGCTTAAAATGGGCATTAAATGTTAAAAACAGAAAACAACTTTCCGTGTTTGTTGGTAATTTCTGGGGCTACTGCTTCTGGTAAAACTTATTTGACTACGAAATTGGCTAAAATATTATCATCAGAGATTATAAATGCCGATATTGGCCAATTTTATACTCCCCTTTGTATAGGAACTGCAAAGCCTGACTGGAAAAATGAACCTGTTAAACATCATCTATTTGATATTATTGATACACCAAAAGATTTAAGTGTTTTTGAATATCGTAAATTGGTTTTAAAAAAAGCGAATGAGATATTTAAAAAAGGTAAGTTACCAATTATTGTTGGTGGTTCTTTATTTTATTTAAAATCTTTATATTTTCCACCAAAGGACTTTGAGTTTAATAAAGAAAAAATTAAATCTGTTTATAATAAAGATCTAGATCAAAAAAAGAAATTGTGGGAAATTTTATATAAAATAGATTCGCAAAGAGCTATACAGCTACATTATAATGATACATATCGAATTACAAGAGCCTTGGAGATATGGGAAAAAACGGGAATTAAGCCTTCCGAGTATAAACCAGAATTTTATCCTAACTTTCATTCTTTGTTTATTTTTATTTCTTTGTCAAAAAATATTTTAGAAGAACGTATAAATAAACGAACTGAACATATGTTTCAAAAATATGGATGGATTAATGAGGTTAAAAGTCTTGTAGGAACTGAGTGGGAGGAATTTATAAAAAGAAAAGGATTTATAGGATACTCTCAGATTTTGGATTGGATAGAAAATGGTTGCAGGAATGAAGATTTGGCTGAACTTGTTAAATTGATTCAGCAAAAAACCAGACAGTATTCAAAAAAGCAGATAACTTTTTATAAAGGTTTCAAAAAGCTTTTACAAAAAGAGGATAAGTCTACTTCTAAATTTATTTGTAAAATTTTAGAAGTAGAAGATTTGACAGATGAAACATTAGCAATAATAATAAAATCTGTACGAAAAATATTTAAGTTTATTGTTGGTTAAAATTCATACAAATAAGTTGAATTTAATTTTTATTTAATATTGTTAAGGAAGGATTGTAATGATTTATATATTTAGAAAAGAAATGAAAAAATGGTATACGGTTCTATGGATTGTTCTTGCCACACTGGCTTTGAGTAGTTTGGGAGCCATTTTTTTTAGGAAGCCACATCCACATGAAGTTAGCATAGCATCTGTAGCTGGCAGACAAATTTCTTTTAAAAAATACACGCAGGCGTTAAACGCAGTGAAGGCGCAAATAGATATGTATCGTTCATATGCAAAGGCTTATGGTGTATCAGTTGAAATGTTTATAAATTTTGCAGGATTGCAAAATCCTGAACAAGTTGCATTTGATCAATGTGTAAGGAATGAATTGATTGATAAAGAAAAAGATGAGTTTAACATTCAATTAAACCATTCTTTTTTTGGTAAAGAATTGATAAAAAGACTTCCACCTCAACTAAAAGATGCAACAGGAAATATTAGTATGGAAGCTTATAATTTTTATTTAAATAGGCAATTTACAACTATTCCGGAATATGAAAAGAGCAAAGAAGAAGATTTTGAAAGGGAACTTTTTGAAAAGTTTATAAAAAATTCTTACTATGTTCCTTTACATTTTATAAAGGATAGTTTTGTGGATGATGTAGTAAAAAAGAAGTTTTCAATATTAGAATTTAAATTTGATAATTTTTTAAGTGAGGTAAAAAAGAAGAAAATAAATGATAATGATTTAAAAGAGTTTTTTAAAAAATATAAAGAAGACTATCGAGTTCCAGAAAAACGTAAAGCAGAATTTTGGATAATTTTACCAAAAGAATATGCTAAAAAAATAGAGATTGATGATGAGATAATTAGTAATTTTTATGAGAAAAATAGATCAACATTATTCAGAATTCCACCAAAAGTAAAAGTGAGACGTCTTTTGCTAAAAATTGAAGAAAATAGCAAACCTGAGCAGTTACAAAAAATTCTTGAAAAAATTAAAAATATTCATAAAAAAGCACTTGAGAATCCTGATAAATTTGAGTCTTTTGTAAAAAAATATTCGCATGATAAAGAAACATCCTCTAAAGGTGGATTGATTAATTTTTTTGATAAGGGAACATATGACCCAAATTTTGAGAAGGTTGCTTTTAGGCTTAAAGAAAAAGATCAGATTTCTGATATTGTTAAAACTAGAGATGGTTATGAAATTTTGCAGCTTGTTGAAAGAATTGCTGCTTCTGAAAAGTCGTTAGATTTTGTACGAGATGAGATTATCGAAACGATAAAATCAAAAAAATCATTGATGAATTTAAAAGGCGAATTGGCAAAGGTTATGCATGATCTTAAAACTGACGATCAAGCTGTTTTGAGTTTTGTTAAGAAAAATAAATTGGAAGTAAAAAAAACAGATTGGTTGATAGAAAAAGATATTCGTGGAGATAGGTTAAAAAATTTGTTAACTGAAAAAATATTTGCTATACGAATTAAACATCGCAAATATGGTTATTTTGTTAGTGGAAATGATGAATATATTTTATTCCATCTTTTAGATATAAAAAATAGTTTTATTCCAGATTATGACAAAATTAAAGATGATGTAAAAAATGATTATTATGAAAAGATGGCTAAAAAACTATTGAAGACTGAGATACGAAAGGCAAAAAGAGATTTATTACAAGGAAAGGCAACATTAAAAGATTTGTCTGATAAGCTTAAATTTAAACTACAGAATACAGATTTTATAAAAAAATCTGAAAAAGCAGAGATTTTTGGATTCGGTGAGGATTTTTCTCAAAAAGCATTTTTATTAAATGATTCTTCTTGTCAAATATTAAGATATAAAAATATTCCAAATTATTATTTGATTCGTATGGTTGAGTTTGAAGAACCAGACTGGACTGTATTTGTAAAAGAAAAGGATCGGATTTTGCAAGATGATCAATATAAACAAAAACCCTTTTATTTAGAGGCATTTATTGCATCTTTGTTAAGAACTGCTAAAATAAAAAAGCTAGAGAAAGTACCTAAAATAGGGTAATAAACTTAATGAAAGAATATTTTTATGCAGCAAAAAGTAAAATCTGATGACAATTTAAAAAGAATTGCAAAAGAAAAGGCATTACAAGCCGCTTTTGCCCAGATTGACAAACAGTTTGGAAAAGGAGCAATAATGCTTTTTGGGCAAAAAAGTGTTACCAAGATAGATACAATTTCTACAGGTTCCATTTTGATCGATCAAGCATTAGGAGTTGGAGGATTGCCTAGAGGTAGAGTTGTAGAAGTTTTTGGTCCAGAAGCTTCGGGAAAGACAACTTTAACATTGCATGCAATAGCACAGGCGCAAAAAGCTGGCGGAACATGTGCTTTTATTGATGCTGAACATGCTATGGACCCAACTTATGCAGCAAGTATAGGAATAGATATTGACAAGTTAATCATTTCTCAGCCTGATTATGGTGAGCAGGCGTTAGATATAACGGAAATGCTAATACGGTCAGGGGCTGTTGATTTGTTGGTTATAGATTCTGTAGCTGCATTGGTTCCAAAAGCAGAGATAGAAGGTGATATGGGCGATTATCATGTTGGAGTTCAAGCTAGATTGATGTCACAGGCATTGCGTAAATTGACTCCTGTGGTACATAAATCCAAAACTGTTTTGATATTTATAAATCAAATAAGACATAAGATTGGTGGATTACCATTTGCGAACAAAGAGACTACAACTGGTGGAAATGCTTTAAAATTTTATTCTTCTATTCGTTTGGATATTAGACGAATTGCAACTCTTAAAAAAGATGATCAGCCATTTGGAAATAGAGTTTTGGTAAAAGTAGTTAAAAATAAAGTTGCCCCTCCTTTCAAAAAGGCTGAAGTTGATATTATTTTTGGAGAAGGAATAAGTAAGGAGCTTGATTTGTTGGATATGGCTATCCAAAAAAAGATTATTCAAAAATCAGGTTCTTGGTTTACGATGGGAAGTGAAAAATTAGGCCAGGGAAGAGATAATTTTTTAAAAATGTTAAAAAACGAAAAGGGACTTTTTGAAAAAATATCAAAAGAGATTAAAAATTCTATTGATTCGGAATAAAAAAGAAAAAAAGGAAACAATAGTTTTTAAAATTAAGGAAATTTGTAGTGAAGAGATTTAAAAGAGATAATAAGCAAGATATTTTTGCTAGCAATTATTTAGTTAACGAAAGAATAAAAGCACAAGAAATGTTAGTGATTGATCAAAATGGACAAAATTTTGGAATTATTTCAAAACAACAGGCTTTAGATTTAGCCGAAAAGGCAGAATTAGATCTCGTTCAAGTTGGTCAAAAAGATACGACAGCAGTTGCAAAGATAATGGATTTTGGAAAATTTTTATATAACAAGAAAAAACAGTTAATTTTGGCAAAAAAGAAGCAGAAAGTAATACAGGTAAAAGAAATAAAGATGCGACCTAATATTGGTGATCAGGATTATAATACAAAAATGAAGCGTGCAATAGAATTTTTATATGATGGAAAAAAAGTAAAATTTACGCTTCAGTTTAGAGGTCGTCAGTTTATAATGATTAATGAGCTAGGTAAGAATTTTTTTGAAAGAATTAATAAAGATTTAGAAAAACAGAATTTTAGTAATCTTATAAAAGAAAAAGAGAAAAGAGGTGGACCGTTTTGGTCTATAATATATTTTTTAAAATAATTTGATAATAAAAGGAAATTTAAAAATGCCAAAAATGAAAACTCATTCTGCAAGCAAAAAACGATTTAAAAGGAATTGTAAGGGAAATAAGTTGAAAAGATCAAAGGCTTACAGGCGACATCATGCATGGGCTAAAACTTCCAAGCAGGTACAACAATTGAAAAAATGTGTATATTTGGAGGGTGCTGAAAAGAAAAAGATTGAGGTTTTACTTCCTTACTAGTCCTTGTTGTATTAAAAAAATTATGATATTTGTTATCAGTCTTAGATGTTTTATTGAAATTTATTAACCTAGGAATAATTTTTATGAGTAGAATTAAAAGAGGAACTATAACTAAAAAAAGACACACCAAGCTTTTAAAGCAGACGAAGGGATATTGGGGTCAACGAAAAAATGTCTTTAGAAGGGCGAAAGAAACTCTTCTTCGTGCATTAGAATTTGCTTTTATAGGTCGCAAAAAAAAGAAAAGAGATTTTCGTTCACTGTTTATAACTAGAGTTGGTGCAGCGTGTAGAAAAAATGGAATTAGATATAATGAATTTATTAACTCTTTGAAAAAATCTGACATTAAAATTAATAGAAAGATGTTAAGTCAGTTGGCTATTTTTGAACCAGATGCTTTTGAGCAATTGGTAAATATGATGAAAAAATAAAATATCTTGAAAATGAAAATAGGTTGACATTAGACTTAGCTATAATTATTTATGTTTTTTGAAAATAAATTTTTTTTTATATGAAAAAAGGGTAAGAAATGAAGCAATTAGAGGAGCTAGAAAAAAAGGTTCTTAATATTATTAAGAAAAACAAAGAATTGGACGAAGATAAAACTTTTTTGAAAATGGAAAATGAAGAACTGAGAAAAAAGAACATAGAATTGGAAAATAATTTTGCGACAAAAAATAAAAATTCCAAATCATTAGAAAGTGAAAAAATTAAGATGAAAAGTTCGATAGAAGATCTTCTTTCAAGTATTAGCTCCTTGGAGAAAATTGCAAATAAAGAACCTTCAAAATAGTGTTTTTATTATGGAAGAAATAAAGAGATTAAAAGTAAACATTTTTGGCAAAAGTTATTCTATTTCTACGGATGAGAATCAAGAGGATGTTGTCAAAGCAGTTGAAATGGTTAATTCACTAAGAAGTGACATTGCTCAAAAAACAAAATTGCAGGATAATTTCAAAATTGCAGTTTTAGTTGCATTAAAGTTAGCAGGAAGATTGACCAGAACTCAAAAGGATTTAGATTTATGGCTTTCCAATGCTAAACGGTTAAATGATTTACTAGAAAACAACTTTTGATTGAATCCTTTTTTATTATTTACTTTTTTACAAATATATTGATATTTGTACTAAGAATATCTTCTATATATTACTTCTCTATTGAGTAAGTTTGATCGTTTTTCTATTTTTTCATATCGAAGAAAAAATTTTAATTATTTAACTATGGAAATGAAAAGGAATATAAAAAATGTTGAATGTTATAGGATTAAGTTTTTCGATTGGCGCCACTTTTGGCGTTGCTATTATTTGGTTTTATTTTAAATCAAAAAGAGAACAGATTTATAAAGCGAAACATAGTGCTGATCAGATACTTAAAAAAGCTAAAATTAATGCGGAAAGAGAAAAAAAAGATTCGCTTACAAATCTTAAAAGTGAGATTTATAAAAAACGAAGTGAATTTGAATTGGAAGTAAAAAAAGAAAGGATTGAGCAACAAAGATTGCGTCACAAGATGCATAAGAAAGAAGATCTTTTGGAACATCGGGAAGTTATGCTCGATGAGATTAGAAAAGAGTTACAACAAAAAGAAAGGTGGATTTCAAAAAAACTGGATAATCTGAGTGCTGATGAAATAAAACTTAAAAAAGTATATGATGATCTTGTTGCAAAATTGGAAAAATTGAGTGGAATTAAGCATGATGAGGCCAAAAGAATTCTTTTTGAGTCTTTGGAAAAAGAGGTAGAATTAGAAAATCAAAAATGGTTATCAAAGGTTGAAGAAGAGTTTAAGATTAAAGCGAAAGAAAAATCTTTAGATATTTTAATAACGGCTATGCAAAGGTATATGTCTGAACAAGTTACGCTTCATTCTTCCAGCATTATTCATCTTCCTTCAGAAGATATGAAAGGAAGAATTATTGGAAAAGAAGGCCGCAATATCAAAGCTTTAGAAATGTCTACTGGTATGGAGTTTGTGATTGGAGATACCCCGGAAATTATCACAATTTCTGGATTTAATCCTATAAGACGTGAAATTGCAAAAAGAGCTCTTAATATATTGATCCAAGATGGAAGAATAAATCCAACCAGAATAGAAGATGTAGTTTCAAAATGTGAGGAAGAGCTTGAATCAAGCATCGAAGAGGTTGGTCAACAAGCTGTTTTAGAGTTTGGATTTAGAGGGGTTCATCCAGAAATTGTAAAACTGTTAGGTTCTTTGCATTTTAGGACAAGTTTTGCACAAAATAATTTAATTCATAGTAAAGAGGTTGCATACTTTGCACGTATGATTGCAGCAGAGTTTGGTTTGGATCAAAATCTTGCTGCACGATGCGGTTTGCTACATGATATAGGAAAAGCTGTATCTGCTGAGGTAGAAGGTCCACATGCATTGGTTGGAGCAGATTTGGCTAAAAAATATGGTGAGGATCCTATTGTTATTAATGCTATTGCAAGCCATCACGAAGAAGTTCCAGCAAAAAACATATACGGTCTTATTACACATATTGCAGATTCAATTTCTGCTTCAAGGCCAGGAGCTAGACGTGAAACTCTTGCAACATATATAAAACGACTAGAACAATTAGAGGAAATAGCAAATTCATTTGAAGGTGTGAAAAAAGCATATGCATTACAGGCTGGACGTGAAATTCGTGTTATTATAGATGAATGTGAGCTGGATGATGAAAAGGCTACAATGTTAGCTCGTGATATTGCCAAAGAGATAGAAAAAGAGGTTAGCTTTCCTGGTCAAATAAAGGTCAATGTAATAAGAGAAAAGAGAATTATTGAATATGCTAAATAGAATAAGTAAAATATTTTTATGTGTTGTTTATAATTATTTAAATTTTTAAAATAAAGTAAAGTAGTACATAATGGCTGAAGTTCTGCGATTGATGTTTATTGGTGATGTAATGGGACAACCGGGGCAGATGATGTTTGCAAAATGGGTTCCTCGGTTAAAAGAAAAGCATAAAATAGATGCTATCATTGTTAATGGAGAAAATGCTGCAAAAAATGGGAAAGGTCTAAAGTTAAAAGATATCGAGTTTTTAAAACAAAATGGAGCTGATGTCATAACGAGTGGAAATCATATTTGGTACAACAATGAAATATATTCTTATTTAAATGAAAAAACTGATCTTTTGCGCCCTGAAAATTATCCTTCTGATTGCCCAGGAAAAGGATACACATTAATTCAAGTTAAAAATTATGAAGTAGCAATAGTTAATATTCAAGGTAGAAGTTTTTTAAGAGACCAACTTTCTTGCCCTTTTAAAACTACACAATCACTTCTTACTTTTTTGGAAACAAGAACAAAATTTGTTTTTGTTGATTTTCACGCCGAAGCCACTGCAGAAAAACAAGCTTTTGCTTTTTTTATGGATGGAAAGGTGACTGGAGTTTTTGGAACTCATACTCATGTTCAAACTGCAGATGAAAGAATTTTACCGAATGGAACCTGTTATATTACGGATTTAGGTTTTTGTGGTGCTTTAAATTCTATAATTGGTATGGAAAAAGATTCTGTCATTCAAAAGTTTTTAACACAAATGCCTTTTCGGTTTAAAGTTGAAAAAAATTCACCGTTTATACTTAGTGGAATTTGGGTAGAAGTATGTGTTTCTACTGCAAAGCCTTTAAAAATAGTTCGAATAAATGTGATTGATGAAGAATTTCCTGGTGCCATTGGTTGATGCTTTTTTTATATTTTTTAAAAAGATTTTACAAAAATTTTTTATTATTTTTTTCAATTCTTGTTTTAATTTTTGGTGTTAGCGATCTTGTTGTACGTCTTCCTCTTTTGTCTTCATTCAAATCTTTATCAAAGATTTTTATTTTAATGTTTCCTTTAATGGCTCAATTTGCAATTCCAATTTCCTCTTGTCTTTCCGTGCAAAATGTATGTGGAAAATTGTATCTTTATGATGAGATTGTAATTATTTACTTTTTTTCTAAAGCCCGTAAGTCTTTACAAAAGGCTGTTTTATTTTTTTCTATTTCAATAATTATATTTTATGTTCCATTGGTATTTGTTTGGGCTCCACAAAGTTACAAAAATGGTAAAGATTTTATTTTAAGGTTTGCAAAAGAGCAGTTTTATCAATTGGAACCTAATAAGTTTTATAATTTGGTTCCTGGTTTTACATTTTTTTTTAAAAAGAAAGAATATAATTATTGTAAGCCAATTTTTAAAAAACTATTATTAATGTGTAGTCAAAAAGGAGGAAAAGAAAGATATATTGTTAATGCAAAAAATGGTTATTTGTTAAATAATACTTTATTTTTAGAAGAAGGTGTTATTCAAAGTATTGGTAATTCAAAACATTATTTTGGAAGCTTTAAGCAGACTCAGATGAATTTAGAAAGTTTTTTTGATTTAAAAAAAGAACCTGGCAACAAAAAACATCTTAAATTTTTTACTTGGGAAGAGTTAAAAAAATTTAAAAAAGATAATGCTGTAGTATACATTGAATATTACAAACGTATTGCACAAATTTTTTGGCAAATTATTTTCCCTTTTTTGGGTTTGTGGTCAATTATGGTTTTTGCAAAAAGAAAAAGTAATTTGTTGATAAGTATATTTTTAAGTGGATTTATTTTTTTATTTTCTTATCTCTCTTTAAACTTTGCACAGATGTTTTATAATATAAAATATTGTTCTATTTTTATCATGTATTTTTCTATTTTTGTTGTGTCGTTTGTTTTGTATGGCTTATATAGGAATAAAAGATAGTAAGAAATAGGGAGAAATATAGTGTTTTTAGTAGTTTTACTTTATGCAATTCTAGCTTCAACTTTTACTATTGCCAAAATTGCTCTTTCATATTCTCAACCGTTTTTTATAATAGGTTTTCGTATGACACTTGCAGGAATCTTAATGATGTTATATCTATATTTTTTTAATAATAAAAGGTTTCTATTAAAAAAAGAAGATATAGGATTATTTTTAATGGCATCTGTATTTCATGTTTATTTAGCTTTTATCCCAGAATTTTGGGCTTTACAATTCTTGTCTTCTTCTAAAGTAAATCTGATTTATTCGGCCACACCATTTATTGCAGCACTTTTGTCATATTTTTTACTTTCAGAAAAACTTGGGTTTAAAAAATTTGCTGGAATGATGATTGGGCTTTTTGGGCTTGCACCTATTTTTATGACTCAATCGGGCGTCCGAGAAGCTTTAATGGAATTTGCAAGTATATCAATACCTGAGGTTGTACTTCTTGGGGCAGTAACTAGTGCTGCTTATGCTTGGTTTATTGTAAAAAAACTTTTAAATAAAGGATATTCATTATTGATGATAAATGGATTTGCAATGTTTATTGGTGGTTTGGGAGCTTTTGTTACCTCTTTTTTTTCACTTGAAAGAAACAAAGTTCTTATTAAAGATTTTTGGCCATTCTTATTTTGGACTTTGTTGTTAATTCTTGTTGCAAATATTGTGGTTTATAATTTTTATGGTTGGTTGATAAAACATTTTTCTATTACTTTTGTTACAAGTGCTGGTTTTTTGTGTCCAATATTTGGAGCTTTTTATGGGTGGTTTTTTTTGAATGAAAAGATAACATGGCATTATTTTTTATCATTTGTTTTTGTAGCATGTGGATTATATCTTTTTTATAAAGAAGAGATAAAGAAGAGACAAAAAAGAAATAGAATAATATGATTTATTATTCTGTTTCTTTTTTTAAGATTTTTATCAATTCTGCAATTGTTTGTTCAAATACATCATTGACAACATTAAATTTGAATAATCTTGATTTATGAGCTTCTTTTGTTTCTTCTTGGGCAATTTGCATTCTTTTTTCTATTTGGGTGTTTGACATGTTTCCACGAGACAGAAGTCGTCTTTTAAGTTCTTCCATGTTTGGTGCGGTTATCCATATTAGAATAGCTTTAGGAACTGCTTGATTTAATGATTTTGCGCCATTGATATCAGTAATGGCTATAAGTATTTTATTCATTTCCAAATCTGTTAAAATATTTGTTGAAGAACCATAATATTTACCGTTATAAACATTTGTTTCTAGGAAAAAATTGTTTTTAAATCTTTTATCAAATTCTGCAGAGTTTAAAAAATAGTAATCTTTTCCTTCTGTTTCGTTTTCTCTAGGAGAACGATTTGTATATGTGATGACTCTTGAGATATCATATTGATTATTTAATCTTTTTATTACTTCTTTGATAAGGCTTGTTTTCCCGGCTCCGGATGGAGCTGAGATTACAAAAAGTTTTCCACTTTTATTATTGTTTGTAGCCATATTTTTCCCATTTTTGAAAATTTTACAAATAAATTAAAGTGTGATAGGCTTTCAAACCTTTCATAATTGTTGAAGTCTAAAATTAATTTACTGTCTCTCTAGCTATTTGTAAAGAGGATTTTTATGATCAGAAAATTAAATTCTAATTTTTTTGTTTTAACTAAATATTTGGTTTTTATTGTTGCTCTAAATATTTTTAATTTTAATATTGTTTTGTCAAATTATGATTACAAAAATATTCAAATAGGGGGGGTGAAAAGTTTGCCTCTTTATAATTATTTAAATGAAATAAAACTTTTTATAAAGGAAGAGTCTGAGCCACAAAATGACATAAATGTATCTGAATCATTTTTAATAAATAATTCTGTTTATACATATTTATGTCAGGAGATTGATCTTATCAAAAATTTAACTGAGATTTTTAAAAAGAGGGCTATGACATATAATCCTAGAATAGAACATGATTTTTTTGCTATCTGTTTGTATTTTGATCAATTTGATAGTATTAATCCTTGGAATCTTCGCCAATTAAGAAATATGACTTTAAAATTTAATGATTATCTGAGTAGTTATTTTGAAAGAAAAAAAGATTTTTTACCGATAGAGGATATTGATTTGATTAATAATCTTCAAACATTTAATTATTTATTATTAAAATATTTTTTGGATGATGAATTTATAAAATTAACATTTTTAGATAAGGCTGTTGATTTTTGTATTTATAGACCAATAGAATTTGTTGGAAAATATAAAAAAACTGTTTGTTTTTGTTTAGCTACTTGTGGAACATATTTTTTTCATCCTCAGCTAGAGAGCTTCTTTAAAAAATATTTTGGTGAAAAAGAATCTAACGGTGGAAAAGAAAATAACAATATTATTGATTTTGAAGTTCCAAGACAAGAAGGGCTAACGTGTGGTAAACATGCGGCAATAAATGCTGCATTTTTTTCTTTTAGCGATAATGAAAAAGTGACAAAGAAGAGATCAAACGATTCTAATTTGTTCAAAAAAATATCTGCATTTGTTGATGAAATTATATTAGATGGTAGAAAGAATCGAAAAGTTAGAGATACAAATAATCTTTATGGTAATGAAATAGAAAATGTTATTTTTAAAATATTTGATCCTAAAGGAAAGTATTATGATTTCATGAAAAAAGAGTTTGGAGATTTGCATTTTCCTAGTATTAAAAATAGAATTCATGTGATTCGTGATATTGAAAGTATTAATGCTGGTCGAGGAATTACAAAGTCTTTTTCTAAAGGTTATAATGATTTTCAATGTGGTATTTCTCAAATTTTTATAATTAGATCTGATACAAAATCACCTGATTCTATAGGACATTGGTATACAATAAAATTTGACAAAGACAAAGATACAAAAACATGGGTAGCTGATTCATTAGGTTCTAATAGGCATAACAATGATAAGTATATGAAAAATATAATTAAGTTATATGATAATGATGACGAAAATAAAATACTTTCTATAGTGCAGATTGGAATTAATTCTGAATTTAATAGTTTTGATTGTATTTCTGAGCAACAAGGTATTTCGGAAAATAATTTTATTAGATGGTTTTATCATTTTAAGAACGCTGTTATTAAAGCTAAAGATAATAATCTTGTAGATGTGAATAAAAAAGAATTTGAAAAAAGATTTATTGAGATTAAAAAAGAAAAAAAGAAGATAAGAAAAACTAATATTAAAAAAATATCTACTAATGCTTTAAAAAAAATGTATTCAGCAGATAATTTTGATGAATATCTGCAAAAACTTTGATAAATATTTAGAAAATAAAAAAGATTAGTTTTTAGTAATAATTGATTTTTTCTAATATTAGGTTTATTAAATAGCTATTTCTATCTTTATGAGATATTTGATAAAATATTTGGTATGATATAGTCAATAAATTATTTCTTTGTTTTTTAATTATATTTTTTTGTTAGGTAGCTTTTATGGGTAATATTGCTGATATTGAGAAAGATACTGCTCAATGGTATCAGGATGTTTTAAAAGAGTCTGAATTTATTGATTATAGTCCTGTTAAAGGATGTTTTGTTTTTAGACCTTATTGTTATGCTCTTTGGGAAAATATAAAGTGTATTTTGGATAAAAAGATAAAAGAAACCGGTGCTCAAAATGCGTATTTTCCTCTTTTAATTCCAGAGTCATTTATAAAAAAAGAAGCAAAGCATATTGAAGGATTTTCTCCGGAACTTGCGGTTGTAACTTATGCTGGAGGTAAAAAATTAGAAGAACCATTAGTTATAAGACCAACTTCTGAGACCATAATTTATTACATGTTTGCTAAGTGGATTAAATCTTGGAGAGATCTACCATTAAAGATTAATCAGTGGGCAAACATTATTCGTTGGGAGATGCGTACAAGACCTTTTTTGCGGTCGACAGAATTTTTATGGCAAGAGGGACATACGGCTCATGCAACAAAAGATGGGGCAAAAAAAAATGCAATAGAAATGCTTCAGATTTATCAAGATTTTATTCAAGATTATCTAGCCATTCCTGTTGTTAGTGGTATTAAAAGTGAAAGTGAACGATTTGCGGGAGCTGATTCAACATATTGTATTGAAAGCCTTATGTGTGACGGAAAAGCGCTACAGATGGGAACGACGCATATATTAGCTCAAAGTTTTTCTAATTCTTTTGATATTAAATTTCAAGACGAGGATGGTAATCTTCAATTTCCTTATTGTTCATCGTGGGGAATGTCGACACGTCTTATAGGAGCAATTATTTTAGTTCATGGCGATCAGAATGGACTTGTTATGCCGCCTAAAGTAGCACCAATTAAAGCTATTATTGTTCCGATATACAAAAATGATGAAGAAAAAAATAAAATTTTGAGTAAGGCTTATGAGTTAAAAGAGATTTTTTGTGATGATGGAATAAAAGTTGAAGTAGATGACGATGAACAATTAACACCAGGTGCTAAATTTTTTAAGTGGGAACTTAAAGGTATTCCTGTTAGAATAGAAATTGGCCCAAAAGATATTGAGAAAAATAATGTTGTACTTGTTAATAGATTTGAAAAAGAAAAAAATAAGAAAAAAAAAGTTGTAAGCATTGAAAATGTTGGAAATGAGCTACCACAGTTTTTGGATAAAATTCAAAATCAGATGTTTCAAGAGGCAAAAAAGAAACTAGGTGAAAATTGGTATCAATCAGAAAAACTTAGTGAATTTGGAGAAAATCTTTCGAAGGAAGGTGGATTTTATGAGGTTGGTTGGTGTGGAAATGCTGATTGTGAGGACAGTTTAAAAGAGTTTAAGGCCTCAATAAGATGTCTTTTGGAGAAAAAGAAACATCCTTCTTGTTTTTTATGTGGTAAATCTAGTAAAACAGATATATTAGTTGCAAAAGCTTATTAGTTTTCTTAATTAATGTATGGCTTATTGGAGAGTAGCCTTATGCATGATATTGATAAATTTAATGATAATAAAATTTTAACTCTTTTCCAAACTTATCTTTTGACAGAAAAACGAGTATCTATGAATACGTTTTTTGCGTATAAAAAAGATATTGATCAATTGTTTAATTTTTTAAAAGAGAATAAAATTTGTTTAAAAAAGTGTAATAAAAATCATTTAAAAAGATTTTTAAGGATTTTAAAGAGGAAGGGGTTGAGTGCAAAAACACTTTCAAGAAAAATATCTTCGTTAAAAACTTTATTCAATTATTTGAATGAAAGATTTAAGTTGTCTAACCGTGCGAGTTCTTTAGTTTTTCCAAAACTAGAAAAAAAACTTCCTATTTATTTGACTGAAACTGAAGTGCAGCAATTGCTTATGGCGGCAAATGAAGATACAACCGATAAGGGAATAAGAAATAGGGTAATGCTTTATCTTTTGTATGCTTCAGGTATGAGAGTTTCGGAACTTGTAAGTTTGACGATTGATCAAATACATTTTGATACAGGATTTGTATCATTGGTTGGAAAGGGAAATAAAGAAAGATTAATTCCTTTACCAAAAAATGTTATGGGGCTTTTAAAATATTATATAGATGAAATTCATGTTAGTCTTTTGTCTAAAAAGGCTAATTTACAAGAACAATCAAAAAATAATTATTTATTTTTTTCATATTATAAAGGAGAGTGTAAGTCAATTTCAAGACAATCTTTTTGGATTATTCTTAAAAAGATTTTAAGTAGAGCTGACATTGTAAAAAATGTTTCGCCTCATACTTTAAGACATTCTTTGGCGACTCATCTTCTTAAAAGTGGAGCAAATATCAGATCTTTACAATTGTTACTTGGGCATGAACAGTTATCAACGGTTCAAATTTATACTCATTTGCAAACTAGTCATATTAGAAAGGTTTATGATAAAAAACATCCTAGAGCGTAAATAAATTTTGTTGTAAATTAATTTTTATTTTTTATAATAAGCTTATAATAATGTGATTTTTAGGTTATTCATAAAAAATGTTTAATATTAATAACTTTTAATTTTAGATAAAAAGAGAGATATAATCATGGATGGTAAATTTGTTGTAGAACAGAAAGATATTTTATTACTTCTTACCTCAATGCAACCTATTTGTAGTAAAAGAACAACTTTGGATATTACAGAATCGATTATGTTTCAGCTTACACCAAAAGAATTGACTTTAAAGGCTACTGATTTAGAAATAAGTTTACAGTCTAGTATGGAAATTGAGAGTGATTTTGTAGAAAATTTTGATTTTTTAATTTCAGGCAGGCGAATTTTTGAGTTAATAAAAGAAATGGAATCAGAAATAGAGTTTAAGTTTGATGGTAAAAAGCTTTATTTGAAATCTGGGGGTGTTGCATTACAGTTGAATATAAAGCAAACTGAAGATTTTCCATCTTTTCCTGAGCGCATAGAAAATTTAATGGAATTTAATTCAGAGTTTTTACTTCAGATGCTTTCAAAGGTTGCATTTTTAATTCCTCAAAATAATTCAAATTCGGCATTAAATGGAATGCTTTTGGAATTTTCGGATAATCAGATGTCAATGGTTACAACTGATGGTCATCGTCTTGCACGAATAAAAACAAATAAATATCAACTTCCCGAAAATAAAAAATGGTTGTTACCAAAACGTGCTGTTTTGGAACTTAAAAAGATTTTAGAAGAAACTAAAACTGAAAATGTTTTTATAGGAACATGTTCTAATCAACTTGTTTTTTCTGGTCAAAATTTTAATTTTTTTTCAAAACTTATTTCTGATCCATTTCCTCATTATGTTCCTGTTTTACAAAAAGATGGCTTTAGAGTTGCGACTCTTGATAAACAATCTTTTGTAAAAACGTTAAAAAGAACAAGTTGTCTTTTATCTGGACAATTTGTTTCTACTAATTTTAAATTTAAACAAGGAAAACTTGATATAAATATGCATAATAAAGAGGTTGGAAAGATTGATGAATCATTGACTTTAGAAAAGTTTGATGGAGAAAGTGTTAAAAGTAGATTTTATTCTCCGTATATTCTTAGTGGTATGCAGGTTTTTGATGAAGAAAAAATTAACTTTTTTATTCATGATGAAGTTAAGCCTATTATTTTTGAGGGTGATGGAAAAGAGTACAATTTGACATATTTGGTTATGCCGGTTTCTTTGACTCAAGAACAAGAAGGTTAATAGAGTTGCGATGTGTTTGTTATGAGTCCCTGTGATTATTAAAAGTATTAGACTGAATAACTTTCGTTGTTTTGAGGAAACAGAATTTGATTTTGATGACAAATTTATTGTTGTTGAAGGTGATAATGGGTCTGGAAAAACGAGTTTATTAGAAGCAATATATTACAGTTGTTATTTAAGGTCATTTCGTACAAGGTTAAATAGAGAATTAATAAGTTTTGATCAAAAACATTTTTTCATAAAGAATATTTTTGAGGATAGTACTGGAATATTAAATCAAATTCAAGTGGGATATTCATTACAAGATGGGAAACTTGTTAGATTTAATAAAAAGTTAATACAGTCTTACAAAAAAATAATTTCTTTTTATAAAGTTATTTGTGTTACAGAAGATGATCTTTTTCTTATTAATGGAGCTCCAGATTTTCGTCGTTCTTTTTTAAATCAGTCTTTATTTTTATCAGATTTTGATTTTGTTACAAATTTAAAAAGATATCGTCAAATTTTAGAACAAAGAAATAGTTTTTTATTAAAAATTTCTTGTCGAAAATTGGATGAAAATTTAAAAAAAGAACTTTATTCTTGGACAAAGCAGTTATGGGAACATTCACTTATTTTACAAAAATCCAGAGTTTATTTTTTAAAAAATCTAGAAAAAAATGTTAATAAGCTTTTGAAAGAATATTTTTTTGAAGATGTTTTCATTAAATTAGAATATGTTGCTAAAAATATTAAATTTAATGAAGATTTTAAACAATTTTGGAATAGATATAATAAAAATTTATTTGAAAAAGAAATAAAATGGTTTAGAAGTTTATTTGGATTTCATTTAGATGATTTTTCAATTTCTTTTAAAAAGAAAAAAGCTAAATTTTTTGCTTCAAGAGGCCAACAAAAATTGATTTTATTTCTTTTAAAAGTTTCCCAGTTGTTTAATTTACAATCTTATGGAGAATTGGGATGTTTGCTTTTAGACGATTTTTTGACAGACTTTGATGAAACTGTATTAAATAATTCTTTAAATTTATTAAGGGAATTAAATTGCCAAGTATTTTTAACTTGTCCTAATAAGTTAAAAATACTTTCAAATTGGAGTCGAATATATTTATCTTAAATTAATTTTTGTTTTGTACAAATTAAGAATTTTTGATATCATAGCTTTTTTCTTGTGAGAAATTCGTAAATTTACAAAAAACAATGCTTTTTAATTCATAACTGCAATTTTAATCCCAAAAGAGTGCTTTTTTAGAATTAATGTAAAAATAACTTGATTTTCTCCTGGAATTAGTTAGAATATTTATTACTATTAATTTGATAGTTATAAGATTATAAGAAAAAATTAAATTGATGTAAAAAACTATACGTTTTTGATAACGTAGTTTTTTATTTAAAAGGCTTCATTACTACTCTCCTTTCTCCTTTTTTCCGCCATGTAGGTTTTTCCTATATGGCGGTTTATTTTTTGTAGAAAATTATGTGGAACCAAAACAAGCTTTTTTATAGTTTTTCCGGTTAATTTGATTAAAATTGATGTTTTGTGAGTAATTTAAATGAATTATGTTTTTTTACATAATAACCATTATCAGAAGCAAGCTTAATATTGAAAAATAAATCAAATATGAAATTATGAAGTATCGGCCATCGGCCGATACTTCATAAACTATTTTTTATAAACTACTCCCCTCTTAATCTAAATCTAAAATTAACAAATTACCCTTTTATTATGAAAATAAAATCACTCTTTTTCTTTATTCTTGAAAAAGCCTGGCTAAATAAGTTAAAATACAATAATAAACCTTCGCTAAAGCTTCGGTTCATAAATAAAAACATCTAAGTTTTGAAGATCGTTTTTTATATCAATCATTTTTATTACAAAAAGAAGGAGAAGATTATGAAGAAATTCATATTTTTTATACTCGCGTGCGAACTACTTTTGAGTTGTAACATCTTTGCTTTCAATCAAGCTGATTTGAACAAGGTACTAGTGTTGAGTAAAAAGTTGAAAGCTGGAGTTGCCATCACAAAAACAGAAAAGAATTTGAGTAAAGCCAATTTGAGTGGCGCCGATTTGAGTGGTACCAAATTGATTGGTGCCAATTTGATTAAGGCTGATTTGGATGGTGCCGATTTGAGTAATGCCAATTTGAGTAAAGCCATGTTATATGGTGCAAATTTGTTTGAAACCAATTTGAGTGGTGCCGATTTGAGTGGTGCCAAATTGATTGGTGTCAATTTGAGTAATGCCATTTTGCATGGTGCCAATTTGAGTAATGCCATTTTGCATGGTGCCAATTTGAGTAATGCCAATTTAATTAAAGCCAATTTGAGTGGTGCCTATTTGCGTAATGCACGAAACATGACTTCTAAGCAAAAAGCTTATGCTCTTAAGCAAGGAGCTATAAATGTTCCTACTTTCAAACAAGCTGATTTAGACAGAATACTAACGTTGAATACAAAGTTGAAAGCTGGAGTTGCTTCACACTCACTTCCAAAAGCAGAAATGAATTTTAGTAATGCCAATTTGGGTAATGCCGATTTGAGTAATGCCAATTTGCATGGTGTCAATTTGAGTAATGCCAATTTGCATGGTGCCAATTTGAGTGATGCTAATTTGCATGGTGCCAATTTGAGTAATGCCAATTTGCATGGTGCCAATTTGAGTGATGCCAATTTGCATGGTGCCAATTTGAGTAATGCCAATTTACATGGTGCCAATTTGATTAAAGCCAATTTGAGTGAAGCCAACTTACGTAAAGCCAGTTTGCGTGGTGCCAAGTTGAAAGGTGCCAATTTTAAAGATACCAAAGGTATGACTATTCAACAAAAACTTAACGCTAATTTTCGGAGGGCTATAAATGTTCCTACTGCACTCAAATAGTTTCGGCGAACAAATAGGTTGTTGCTTTGACTTATAAGTGCATTTCTAAACATTGATATTAAGAAAAATAAGGAAATATCGGCCGTAACGGCCGATATTTCCTTATTTTTTATAAACCACTCTCCCCTTTATTCAGGGCAAAAAACAAAAATTTACTATTTTAAAGCTTTTCGAGAATAAATTTTGTTATAAATTTTTATATAAAGAATTTTGAATAATTCGTATAAAGTTTTCCGGGGGGATTAATGATGAAAAATAAAAAAACATTATTATTTTTTATATCAATTTTATCTTTACCATTCTACTTTACAAAATTAATTGGAAACGATGATGAATATATTCCACCTAATCCACAACAGTTTATAAAATTCAATTTATACAAGCGCACCGCCAAAATAAAATATCACACAAGCGAATTCGTTCACAAAAATTCTGTCATAGAATATAAAGATTTTTTATTTTATAAACTTTTTAAATATACCGCTATGGATTTATTTGATAAAAAATTACATGATTCATTGAAAAAAGAAACTTTTAAAACAGCAAATAATCCTAATAACATACTAAAAAAACATATCACAATTATATATAACGTTTTTAGAAAAGAAAAAAAAAGTATTTTTTATAAATCAAAAAAAATAATACAAACATTAGAAATTATTAAAAAATTAGAACCTAACTTTTGTTATAATCATTTTTTAAATCTTGTAGAACAAAAAATTATAAATAGTATAATGAATCTTATAATCGAACTAAAGCTTGGATCTATTTCTAAAAATAGCTCAAATAATTCCTTTTCAGAAAATGAAGAAATTATTGATTATTTCACTGAAAAATTCAAATTAAAGAATATTTCTTTAGAAAATGAATTCACACAAAACCAAAATAATAATGTATTAGATGATGTTTCTTTAAATAATCTCACATATCTTCTTACAGGAAAACGACACATTTTAAATAAAACACATAAGCCTATCAAAAAAATATTACAAAATTATATTTTAAAAAAATATAGTAAATCTCTATCAAAAGCATTAATTATTAAAAAATTCAAAGGTCATAAAGGAAAAATTTATAAAGTTGTAACTTTACCTAATGGAAATATTGCAACTGCATCCGAAGATAAATCTATAAAAATATGGAATTTAAAAGGAAAACTTGTTAAATCGATAAAAAAAGCACACAAAAAAACACCAATTGTTTCACTTATGCTTCATCCAAATGGAAACCTTGTTAGTGGTTGTAATCTTAGAATACGAATATGGAACCATGAAAAATATAATTTCATTAATGGATATAGATTTCAAAATGAAGATACGATTAAACATTTCGATTTCTTCGAAAATAGTCAATTTCTTGCTATAGCAATAAACAAAATTGGAGCAATATATGATCTTACGATTCCTCACACTTCTATTTCAGTTTTTATAGGGCATACTAGCTTAATAACTGGTATTAAAGTTATGGAAAACGATAATATTATTACTTCATCAGAAGATGGTACATTGCAAATATGGGATATCGGAGGAAACTGTATAAAGTCTTTAAATATAGAGAAAGCAATAACATGCTTTACTTTTCTTGATGATAAAACTGTTATTGTTGGTTGCAGTGATGGTATAGTACAAATATTGGACATCGAATATGAAACTTATAAAAAAATCTTCATCGGACATAGAGATGAAATAACAGATATTAAAATTCTTAAAAATAACCAAATTGCAACAAGCTCCAAAGATAAAACTATAAAAATATGGGACATTTATACATCAAAATGCATAACTACGCTTACTGGACACAATGACATAGTATCATCAATATCTATTTTTCCTAATGATTTTATAGCTAGTGTTTCTTGGGATAAAAACATAATTATATGGGCTCCAATTCCAAATGACCTTTTTCAACTAATCCTAATCTTAAAACTCCAAGGTTTGTTAGACACAAAACAAAAAATCAAATTAGATGAAGACTGGTATCAAATTTATAAAACACTTCCTAAATACTTCAAAAAAAAATACAAATCCATTGTAAAAAATAAAAAAATAATGAAAAAACTAATAAACGAATTTAAACAACTAAAAATTTAGGGAAAAAAATTAAATTTGGGCTTTACTTAACAATCCTTCTTTTCGAATTTCCCCATAATCCACAAATTGATACCGCTTGATCTTTTGTTGCTCCTCCATAATCCGTAACAGATATTTTTACTTGTCTTGGAAAAAATTCATGAAATTTTAAATTATATTGATTTATAAACAAAGATAGGAGGTATTGGCCGTGACGGCCAATACCTCCTATCTTTGTTTATAAATCATTTCCCTCTTAATTCAAGTCTGAAATCAACAAATTACTCTTTTTTTGCGTATTCCATTATCTGAATAGAATCACTCTTTTTCTTAATTCTTGAAAAAGCCCGACTAAATAAGCTAAAATACAATAATAAAGACATTTAAGTTTTGGAAATTATTTTTATATCAATTGTTTTTGTTACAAAAAGTTAAAGGAGGATCTTATGAAGAATTAAAATACAATAATAAAGACATCTAAGTTTTGGAAATTATTTTTATATCAATTGTTTTTGTTACAAAAGGTTAAAGGAGGATCTTATGAAGAAACATCTAGTTTTTATGCTTATGTATGGATTACTTTTGAGCTGTAACATCTTTGCTTACAAACAAGCCGATTTACAAAAAGTAAAGGCGTTGAGTGAAAAAGTGAAAATTGGACCTAAAATCAAAAGAATAGAAAGGAATTTGAGTAATACCGATTTGAGTGGTGCCAATTTGAATAATACCGATTTGTGTTATGCCAATTTGTATAAAGCCAATTTAAGTAAGACCAAATTGCATGGTGCCAATTTGCATGATACTAATTTGAGTAAAGCCAATTTACATAAGGCCATTTTGCGTAAAGCTGATTTGCGTGGTGCCAATTTGCGTAAAGCTAATTTGCGTTTTGCTGATTTGCGTGGTGCTGATTTGCGTGGTGCTGATTTGCGTGGTGCCAATTTACTTTTTGCCAATTTGCGTAAAGCCAATTTGAGTAAAGCCATTTTTAATATAACTACTAAGTTTGGAACATTGTTAAGTCATGCTAAATTGCGTGGTGCCGATTTTGAAAATGCCAGAGGTATGAATGTTATACAAAAAACTAAAGCTAGGGCTCGAGGGGCCAAAAATGTTCCTAGGTAAAAATCCCATTTTCTTTTAAAGATAGGAGGTATTGGCCGTGACGGCCAATACCTCCTATCTTTGTTTATAAATCATTCCCCTCTTAATTCAAGTCTGAAATCAATAAATTACTCTTTTTTTGCGTATTCCATTATCTGAATAAAATCACCCTTTTTCTTAATTCTTGAAAAAGCCCGACTAAATAAGCTAAATTACAATAATAAAGACATCTAAGTTTTGAGTAGCTAGGCTTCGAGAGGCCAAAAATGTTTTTTTGAAAAAGGAAAAGAAAAAGAAAAACTAATAAAAAATTTTAAACAACTAAAAATTTAGTAACAAATTTAAATTTGGGCTTTACTTAACAATCCTTCTTTTCGAATTTCCCATAATCCACAAATTGATACTGCTATTGCATCGGTAACATCATTTTTTTCAATTTTTCCAAACTCATTTAATTTTGGAAACATATTCAAAATCATTAATGCAACTTGATCTTTTGTTGCTCCTCCATAACCCGTAACAGATACTTTTACTTGCCTAGGAGAAAATTCATGAAGTTTTAAATTATGTTGATTTGATAGCAAATATAAAATTCCCCTCAAATATCCCAACTTTAAAAACGTCTGTACGTTTTTTCCTAAAAAAGGAGTTTCTATGGAAATATCTGTAATATTAAATTTTTCTATCTTATCTTTAAAAAAAGAATAAAAAATTCCAATACGAACACTAAGATGCTTTTTAGAATTTAATTTAAGATATCCATAATCAACTAAAACTGATTTTATTGAATAAACATTATCAATTACAGATTTAATAATAGAAAAACCTGTAATACCAAAACCTGGATCTATCCCCAAAATTACTTTCTCCTCCACCCTTCTCTCCTAAAAAACTATACTCTAATCGATTTCACCCTGAGTAATATCATCAAATCTTGTAATCTGACCAGAAAATCTTACATGAAACGTTCCAATCGGACCATTTCTTTGTTTGCCAATAATAACCTCTGCTAAATCAGGATGTTCTGTTTCAGGATTATAAATTACATCACGATATATAAAAAAAATAACATCACCATCCTGCTCTATCGCACCAGATTCACGCAAATCAGAAAGAAGAGGTCTTTTATCCATCCTGGTTTCCAATGAACGAGAAAGTTGAGAAATTGCAAGGACTGGCACGTCTAATTCTTTAGCTAAAGATTTTAAAGCTCTAGAAATCGCAGAAATTTCTTGGGTTCTGTTTTCGTGCCTATATGAAGAAGTTAAAAGTTGAAGATAATCTACAACAAATAGATTTATATTATGTTGAGATTTTAATTTTCTTGCCTTAGCCCTTAATTCCATAATATTAAGACCTGGAGTATCATCAATAAAAATTTTCGCTTCTGCTAACTGAGCAGCAGTATTTGTAAGCTCTATCCACTCATCAGATGTTACCATCGCATTTCTTATTTTTTGATGTGGAATATGAGATTCAGACGACAGCATTCTTAAAACTAATTGCTCTGATGCCATTTCCAAAGAAAATATACCAACAGAAAAACCTTCTCGCCAAGCATTCAATGCCAAATTAATAGCCATTGCAGTTTTTCCCATTGCAGGTCTTGCAGCCAAAATTAAAAGATCTCCACGTTGCATTCCAGAAGTTATTTGATCAAAATATGCAAATCCTGAAGGAATTCCAGTAACACCCTTTCTCGAGGTTTTAATTTGAGCTAAATGTTTAAACGTTTTTTTTAACAAATCATCAAGAGGTACAAATGTGGGGGGAACAAGCCTATTGGATATTTGAAAAATTCTTTTTTCTGAATTATCTAAAACAACATCAATTTGATCCAAATTTTGATCATAACAACTGTTGATAATCTGGGCTGCAGAATCGATCAACTCACGTAAAATAGCCTTATCTTTTACAATTTTTCCATGTTGATTTATCATTCCTATCGACGGAATATCTTCTTGCAATTCCATTAAATAAGTTAACCCACCAACTTCTTTTAGAATACCCTTTTTTTCTAGCTCATCTTGAAGTACTACCAAATCAATTTTTTGATTTAATTGGGAAATATCAAGCATGGTCTTATAAATTAATGAATTTGATCTATTATAAAAATCAGAAGGTTTTAATCGATCAGAAACAAACGTTAAATTATCGCTATTCAAAAGAATTGATGCCAAAACAGATTTTTCTGCATCAATACTTGCAGGCAAACTTTTCCCTAAAAGTGTTGTTGTTTGAATCGAATCCCTTTTCTGTTTTTTTATATTATTGTAAGGGAACATTTTATAATCTTCTTTTCCCTAAAAATTTTATATATTATTTATCAACAATTTTTAAAATTAGCTCTGGCTTGAGCTTTGAAGATAGTCTTATCACAACTTTATAGTCACCAATAGTTCTTATAGATTTTGGAAATTCAATCTGCTTTTTGCTAACAGTTATATCCTTTTTTTTCAAAAGCTCCACAATTTCATCTGCACCTATAGAACCATAAAGCTTTCCTTCATTATGTGATCTTTTTTTTATTGAAAGATGCATGTTTCTTATACGTTCAGCTAACATCGAAGCCTTGCTACTCAAAACTTTTGAATCTTTTTCAGACTTTTTAACTTTTTTTTCAAAAAACACAGAGTCCTTATCACAAACTTTTATCGCAAGCTTTCTTGGAATAAGAAAATTGGAGGCATAACCATCTGCCACCTCCACAACCTGACCATCCATTCCAACTTTTTCAACATCTTTTAACATGTAAACACGCATTTTTAACACTCCCGCAAAGTTAAAAAGATCAATTTTTTCTTTTTTTATCAAACAAATTCTCAATAAAATATACCATAAAAATAGTTATTCAAACAGATAAAATTGAACCTAAAATAGCCTAAAATTGTAAAAAATACCCGAAAACACTTACTATTTGAAAATAATCACAAATAGCTGTATAATTTCAAATATGCAAATATTGTGTTTATTTTTTGGTTAATTTCAAAATTTGTAAAAATATTAATTATTTAGGAAATTATTATGAAAAAAATACTATTTTTATTACTTCTTTTCTCATCTTTTGGATTGGTACAACAAACTATTGGCATGCAAAATAAACAAAATGAAATAGTAACTATTCCATCAAAACTTGCAGAAAAATCAGATGTTTTAAATAACTATTTTCCTACTCCAAATGGTCATCTTAAATCAACACCAGTAGAAACTTTTAATGTAGATGATTTAAACGAATTATATAGTAAAAAATTCCCAAAAAATACTCTCCTAACAACTAAAACTTGGCAAGACATTATTAATTTAGCAGTTGAACTTACAAAGCAATTTGAGGGATTAAAAAAAGACAAAATTTCTTATAGAGAAATAATTAAAAAAATTGCTGATGAAATATCTAATAAAATAAATAATCCATTTACACTATCAAAATTATCAAAAATTTCATTTGCAATAACAGATAAAATTTTTAGAACATCATTTTTAAAAAATATTCAAAAAATTCAATTACAAATGTTCACTTTAATCTCAAACTATTTTTCAGTTGAATACTTACTTGATGCTTTATATGTAAAATTTGCTAAAGATTTAAAAAATAATAAAGATTTAGAACTTTTTAATAAACTAAATAAAAACTTTAAATTAGAAATATTAAAAGAATTTTATATTCTTTTTAAAGAACAATATAATTCAAAAGAAGATGTTTGTAGATATATAACACCTTATTGTCTAATGAAAAAAGGTTTATTGCCAATATTAGAAACTCTACCACTATCAGTAGATTTAGACTCAAAGAATAGTAAAGAAGAATCTGCAAACAATATAGAAAATCATTACAACCATATTCAATATTTAGCCAAAAGGAAATTTAGATCTCAAAATAATCCCAATTTTAAAGAAACTTTTAAAGTTTATGCTCAAAGATACGCTAAACATCCTCAACTTCATGAATTTTTTGATAATATTCCATATTGTTCATTCAAAAATCATCTTGTTAAAGAAATATACAACTATGCTAAATTGATTTTAGATCAACAAGATAAGCAACAAATTTTTAATAATTTACCAGAGGGAATACTTAAATTAATTATTAGATTAATTTCACAACCAGGTCAACTTCAACTCGACACCAATGTTATTGATTTAACAACAATAAAACAAAGAATAGAAAATGCAAAAAATACTAATGTGCTGTATTTATCAAATATAAATAACATTGTCATGATAAATGATCAAAATTTAATTACTTATCAAAAATTAATAAATCATATTATAACATTACTTCCTATTTTTTGTTCTAACTTGGAAAAACTAAATCTTTCTTGGAACAAGTTAACATCTCTTTCCTCTGAAATTGGAAATCTTAACAATCTAACATGGCTACTGATTTCTGATAACAACTTAGAATTTCTTCCCACTGAAATTGGAAATCTTAATAATCTAACATGGCTACAGATTTCTGATAACAACTTAGAATTTCTTCCCACTGAAATTGGAAAACTTAATAACCTTCAAAGCCTAGATATTTCTAATAACAATTTGAAATCTTTACCCCCTGAAATTGGAAATCTTAATAATCTGATATTGCTACAAATTGAAGATAACAAATTAACATCTCTACCTATTGAAATTGGAAATCTGTCTAATAATCTAACTCGTCTAGATCTTTCTAATAACAAATTAACATCTCTTCCCACTGAAATTGGAAATCTTAATAATCTGATATTGCTACAAATTAAAGATAACAAATTAACATCTCTACCTATTGAAATTGGAAATCTTACTAACCTTCAAAAACTAGATATTTCTAATAACAAATTAACATCTCTTCCCACTGAAATTGGGAATCTTTCTAATAATCTAACATGGCTACAGATTGGAAATAACAAATTAACAATAAATGATGTTCCAGAAAATTTAAGATTAATAACTGGATTATAGGAGATTATTATGAAAAAAATACTATTTTTATTACTTCTTTTCTCATCTTTTGGATTGGTACAACAAACCCAAGCAATGAAAA
>JAGLWI010000009.1 GCA_023133515.1 Candidatus Babeliales bacterium
TCTAAGATTAACTTTTATCCATTTATCATATTTTTTTGAATATTTATGCAATTTTCCTCTTTTGTTAAATCCATATATTACGTCATCATAACCAACTGATACTTGTTTAAGTGTACCTTTTACTCGAGTAAATTCTTTTTTGTTTATATTACATTTAAATGCTTTATTATGCTTGTTAGTTCCCCATACTTCATTTTTACCTATTGAAAGTTGTTTTAAATTTCCATAAATTTTTTCGAAATCTTCTGGAAATTTGGGGGTGGTTTGAACTATTGATGAAAATACATTTGAATGAAATAAGAAAGTCATAAGTAAAATGTATTTTGTTATTTTTAATATAGACTTTTTCATAAATTCTCCTTTTTGTTTAGTAACTATTACTTATATTTTTCAAAATCTTTTACAAAATTTAAAAGTTTTTTACATTCTTCAGTCGCTTTTTTTAAAGCCTCATTAATTTTCTCTTTTTTTAGTTTGCCAATATTTTGTAATGTTGTTTGTATAATTTTAATTTTTGTTTCAATATTTGCTTTAATTAGTGATGCTTGAAGTTTTTTCTCTTTTTTAATTTTTGAATATTGAATGTTCGCTTCTGTTTTTAAATAATCAACAAGTTTTTCCAATTCTTTATATGTTAAGCTTTCATTCTCTTTTAAAACTTCTAATTTTGTGATGAGACTTGGCATTTTTTGTTTTTTAATTTCATGTAATTTTGATTTAATTTTATTTATTAAGTTTGTAATTGGGGCAATAACTTTTTTGGTAAATGTTTCTGGATCATCCTCTTTAAAATTCTTTTTAAAGAGGATTAATTGAGATTTTGTTTCTTGAATTTGTTGTTTAATTTCTTCTTGTTCTTCATAAGATTTAAGTTTTTTTATCGAATTTTCCAGAATTTTTATTGCTTTTTTAAATCTTTTAGATAAACTTTCGTCTTGGAATTTTGTGAACTCTGGTAAATCTTTTTGTATGATATTGTTACATAATCTTAAGGCTGAAGATAAATAACCTGTTTTAAGTTTGGGACTTATCTTTTCGTTTTCCTTCAATATTTTTAAAGTTTCATATACTTTCTCAAGTTTTTCTTGAATAAATCGCATTTTGGTTTCAGCTGATATTGTTGAGTATCTTTCGCATTGTTTTGCGGTTTCACTTTCCAAGTGATAAGCAAGGTCTACTATATCTTTCACTTCCAAAATCTTTTTTTGATATAAAGGTTCTTTTAGTGCTTTCATTGTACCTAATTCAGATATTTTGCGTTTAGATAATTCTTCATCTAGAAATTTTTTGAAATTTTGTATATTTATGTGGAGTAATTTTAATGAGCTTATTATTTTTTTATTTAAAAGATCTGTTTTTAGTTGATCAGAAGTTTTTCCTGTTTTAAATTCTATAATGGATTTACCTATTTCTCCAAGAAAGGCATAAATAGTAGCTTTTTTTTCCTTAATCTTTGGTGACGGTTCTTTAAATGGTTTTTCAATTTCTTTTGCAAAATATTTAAGGATAGACTTAGCTTCTTTATATGTTAATTCGTTTTCAGTAAATAATTTGTTTAGAAGTTTTTTAGGAGAAATATACAAAACTTCTTTCTCAGGTAATTCTTTTTTGAATTTATCTAATTCAGATTTGGCATTATCCATATTTTCTTTGATTGTTAATTTAGCTTGCTTAATAACTGAATCAAAAAGTTTTAACCCTCCTGGAGTAATAATTGCGATTTTATATAATTTATCAATAGAGTTTAATTTATTTTTAGATTTTTCAGCAAGTTGGCTAATTTTTAATATAGATGAGGAGAATTCTTCTGGTTTACCTTTTTTTATATATTCATCTTTTGCTTGTTTTTGATAGGTTTGAATTTTTTCTACTGAATCATTCATTATTTTAAGTGTTTGTTTGTATTTATCATATAAAGGTTTTTCTAGTATTTTCATTGCATCTAATTCAGATTTAGCATCAACTGCAATTTTTTTAGTTTCATTTAATAAATTTAATGATTCTTCTTTAATATTATTAATTTCTTTTAAACCAGTAGCCTTTTCTATTTTTTTATTTAGTAAATTAAGACTTATCAGAGTCTTATTTGCTTTGTCGACTAATTCTTCAATATCTTTTTTTGATGATAAAACTGCTCCTTTTTTTAATGTTGATTTTTCAAATATTTTATTTGCTTGTTTTCCATAATTTTGAATTGTTTTTATTTGATTTTTAATCTCTTGTATTTGAGTTTTTACAGATTCTTTTTTATCTGATAATGCAATTTCTATAGTTTTTGTATATTTATATGCTTGAGTATTTCCTATTTTTATATCTTCTTTTTCTTCATATGTTGGCATTATATTAAGAAAAATTTCTTTATCTTGATTTATAGAGATATGTCGAATACCATCTCCTATTTTTTCAAAAATTTTTGTTTCTGGATTGTAGATATATGCTGTGTTGGATGTACTTATTGCTACAATATTATTTTTATCACCTACACTAATTTGTTTTAAATTTATATTGCACGTGATTTCATTCCAATTTTTTTCTGTTTGGTTCCATTGCCAAAGTTGTTTATAATGTTTAACCCAAGCTGGTGCATGTTCTTGATATTTTCCGATAACATATAATTCTCCATTATTTTCAACGGCAACATGTTTTAATTTGACAAGATTTGGTAGTTTGAAACGTACCCATTTGTTTCGTTTCCACCATTTAGGATCCCATTTATATAGTAATTCATTTTGATCTATTCCAAAGATGTAATTTTTATTTCCAACAGAAATTTGTTTCAAATTTCCTCTAATTTTTTTCCACTTTTTATTATTATATCTATATATTTCACCTTTTTCGCTTATTCCCCATACTGAGTCATCATAACCAACAGATATCTGTTTTAATTTTGGTCCTTCTATTTTTGAAAAGAAAGTTTTAGTTTTTTTATCGGTAATATTATTTGATTTGAATATTTCACCTTCACTATTGATTCCCCAAACATAATTTTTTCCTACAGAAAATTGTTTTAATTGAGCACCACTGACTTCTTCAAAGTCTTGATGAAATTGTGGAACATAAAAAAATGGATTTTTCAAAGAAGGGTTATGCTTTTTTGTAGTAGAAGATGGATCTTTTGAAGAAAATAGGTTTAAATTAAATAAAAAAGTGATAGCTAGGATAAATTTTGTTATTTTTAATATAGACTTTTTCATAAATTCTCCTTTTTATTATACTTAAGTTAAAATTTTAATTTATCAATTGGGGGTTTTTTTTAGGTTTTTGTATGTTTTTTATTTTGTTCAATTCAGATTCGATTTCCGTTACCTTCTTTTTTAATTTTGTTATTAAGTTAATAGTATTTTCTATTTGGTTTTTTAACTTATTTTCTTCTATTTCTAATAATTTGCTTATATTTAAACCGGCAATGTCTTTTTTTTCTTTTGCTATATCAAAAAGTTTTTTATTTTGTGTGTAAAAATCTTTTTTTTCTTTTTCTGCTGTATTAACAAGTTTTTTGATGCATTTTTTATGTTCCATAATTTTTTTGTCTTCAAGAAGAAAAGTTGTCTTTGGAATTATGTTTTCGGCTTGTTTGTCATAGTTTTGAATTTTTTCTATTAACTTTTTTATTTCCTTAAAAAGATTATTTAAGTTAATTCTTTTCTCAGATAAGATTGAAGGTTTTTCTTTTTCTAGTTCAGTAGTAGTATCTTTTGTATATTTGTATAGTTTAAGTGTGTTTATTGAACTTTTGGTATGAAAAATTTCCCCATCATTGTTTATAGAGATACATTTAATGTTATTTTCTTCTTTCAATTCCCATTTATATAGTGGGCTTATTGGGTCATATTTGTATGCTGTTGTGTCTATTCCATCACATTCTATTAGAATTACAATATTATCTTTATTTCCTACACTAATATTCCTAATCGTTTGGTTTTTTGGTTCAGTAAAATAAGTAGGGGCTTTGATTTTATTCCACGTTTTTTCTTTTTGATTATATCTATAAACCTCATTAGTAGAGTTACCTGGATTTCTTCCGGTAATCCATAATTCTCCATCATTTCCAACAGAAACATTTAAAGTTTCTAATTTTGTGGTGAACTTTGGCATTTTTTGGTTTTTAATTTTATTTAATTTTAATTTGACTATGCTTATAAGCGTTTCAGCTATATCTATGGATAAGTTTTTAATATTTACAATTGAAGGTTTAGTAATTGTTTTTGGATCCAGTATTTTTGGACCCTCTTTAATGGCATTTAATCGAAGTTGTACTTTTTTAATTAGAGTTTTAATTTCTTTGAATTCTGATTTTATGTGTTTTTCTCCAAATTTTCTTATTAAAGATTTCAGAGCCATTTTAATTGGAGATATTCTTATTGGATCAAATTTTATTGTTTTAAAACTTACTAATTGTTTTTGGATTGAATCTAATTGTTTGGTTGCACTATCTATCAATGTTATGATTTCTTGAATTGAAGGGTCGATAATGGTTGGTAACTTAAAAGGTATCCACCAAGATTTTTTAGGCTTCCATTGATACAAAATATTATCTTTATTTATTCCAAAAATATATTTTTTATTTCCAACAGAAATTTGTTCTAAATCTCCGCTAATTTTATTCCAAGAGTTTGTTTTATCATTGTATCCATGGGCATTACTTTTTTTATCTATTCCCCATACTAAATTATCATAACCAACAGATATTTGCTTTAATTCTGGTCCTTCTATTTTTGAAAAGAAAATTTTGGTTTTTTTATCAGTGATATCATTTGATTTAAATATTTTACCTTCATTATTGATTCCCCAAATATAATTTTTACCTATAGAAAGTTTTATTAGTTTTTCTTTTTCTGATTTATTTAAAAAAATTATATTATCTTGATTAATAGAGATATCTTTAAATATATATTTAATTTCATCTTTTATTTCTGCAAAATCTTTTTCATTTGGATCATATATGAATGCTTTATTGTTTGTAGTAGTTGCTGCAATATGATCTTTATCTCCTATGCTAATTTGTCTATAAATTGATTTTTCATATATTTTTTTCCATTTGGATTTTTTCCATTTCCAGATACTGCCATCCTTTGAAATTATCCATAATTCTTTGTCATTTCCAACAGCAACATGTTTTATTTTGATAGGATGAGAATTAATTTTTGGTTGTTTAAAATGTTTCCATTTCCACCAAAAATTTTTAGGTTTCCATTGATACAAAATATTATTTTTATCTATTCCAAAAATATAGTTTTCATTTCCAACAGAAATTTGTTCTAGATTTCCCCTGATTCTTTTCCATGAGTTTGTTTTGTTATTATATCGGTATATCTTACCTTTTTTATCTATTCCCCATACTGAGTTATCATAACCAACAGATATTTGTTTTAATTTTGGCCCTTCTATTTTTGAAAATAGAGTAATATTTTTAGTTATATCTGATTGGAATATTTCACCGAAATAATTGACTCCCCAAACGTAATTTTTACCCACAGAAAATTGTTTTAGTTGAGCATCTCTGACTTCTTTAAAGTCTTGAGGAAATTTTGGAAGATAAAAAGATGGATTTTCCGAAAAAGGGTTGTGTTTTTTTGTAGTAGAAGATGGATCTTTTGAAGAAAATAGGTTTAAATTAAATAAGAAAGTGATAGCTAGGATAAATTTTGCTATTTTTAATATACTGTTTATCATGTATTTTTCCTATTTTTTAATTTTTTGATTTTGCTTTTTCTACAGTTTTTTTTGCTATCAAACCTGCTTTATTTACAGCAGTTTGGATCGATTTTATAAATTGTGTAAACGTTTTTTCTCTATTTTTGTCACTAAGTTTTTGTAGTTTATATTTTTGAAGAAGTTTTAATAGCGTTTCTTGTTGTTCAAGGTTAGGGTTAATTTCGTTGAACTCTTCTTCAAAACCTTTTTTTGTTGCTTGTTCTTTATAATCTTTAAATTTTTCTATTAAATTGTTTAGAGTTTTTGTCATTTTGCTAATAAATAATGTTTTATCTTGGTATTTTGAGAAATCTTGTAAATCCTTATGGATTTGTTTACATGATTCAATGGCTTGTGTTAAATTTTGATTTTTTAAATCAGTAATTTTTATGTGAATAGATTTTTTTTGATCTTCAGAGTATTTTGTTTGGCTTTTTTTGTATTGTGTTTCAATTTCATTTGAAAAATAAGTAGTTAGGTTTTCTAATTCTTTAGGCGTTAGTTTTTTTGTAGTAAATAAATTTTGTAATTTTGTGAAACTTTGTAAATCTTTATGAATTTCTTTGCACAATTCCGTGGCTAGCATTAAATTTCTTTTTCTTCTAAATTCATATTTTGTTATATCTGCTGCTATATTGTGAAATAGGTATAAATCACCAATTTTTAAGACTATAGATTTTTTTTGATCTTCAGAGTATTTTGTTTGGCTTTTTTTGTATTGTATTTCAACCTCATTTGTAAAATATATAATAAGATTTGCTATTTCTTCTGGTGTTAGTTTTTCTTTTTCAGTTAACTGATTGAAATCGGTTAACGTTTTTAGTTTTTCTTTATCTAACTTATCCAATTTTTCAATAATTTTAGGGTATTTTAATTTAGCAAGGGCTATTAATTCATTGGTTTTTTTATATTTATATAATTCTTTATCTTTATTAAGGATAATGATTTCTTTATCTTTGTTTATAGAGATATGTTGAATACCGTCTCCTATTTTTTCAAAAGCTTTTTTTATTGGATTGTAGATATATGCTGTATTGGATGTATCTGTTGCTACAATATTATTTTTATCGCCTATACTAATTTGTTGTAATTCGAAATTGTATATGATTTTATTCCAATTTTTTTCTGTTTGATTCCATTGCCAAAAAAGTTGTTTATAATCTTTAACCCAAGCTGGTGCCTTTTCTGGATGTTTTGCGATACCATATAATTCTCCAATGACAACATTTTTTAATTTGACAAAATTTGGTAGTTTGAAATGTTCCCATTTATTTCGTTTCCACCATTTAGGATTCCATTTATACAATAAATTATTTTTATCTATTCCAAAAATGTAGTTTTTATTTCCAACAGAAATTTGTTCTAGATTTCCCCTGATTCTTTTCCATGAGTTTTTTTTGTAATTATATCTGTATATTTTACCTTTTTCGCTTATTCCCCATACTGAGTCATCATAACCAACAGATATTTGCTTTAATTTTGGTCCCTTTATTTTTGTAAAACGAATTTTTTGAAAGATGATCTTATTTGATTTGAATATTTGATTTTCATCATCAATTACCCAAATATAATTTTTTCCTATTGAAAATTGTTTTATGGTTTTTTCAAAGAAAGATTTGATAATTGTTTTTTCATCAACCTTAAATGGTGTACGATAAGTGATGTTTTCAAAATCTTGAGGAAATTTTGGAATGTAAAAATCAGAAGAAAATAGGTTTAAATTAAATAAGAAAGTAACAACTAGAATAAATTTTGTTATTTTTAATATAGACTTTTTCACTAATTTTTCCTTATTTTTTATTTTATATTAATTTTTTATATTTTATTTATATAATCACTATATTTAGTATGAAAAATATTGGATTAATAAGTCAATAGATATATTACAAAATAAAATGAATTAATTTTGTAAAAAAGCTTGTTTTTAGATGGGTTTTGAATTTTTAATGGTGATTTATGGATAATATTTTAATATTTTTGAGTTTTTTAAAAAAATTATTGCCTATTTTGAAAGGACTCATAAAAAATGGAGGCAAGCCGTATGTGGTTGGAGGAACTGTTCGAGATTTGGTGTTGGGATGTGAAATAAAGGATCTTGATATTGAGGTTCACTCAATTTGTGTTGAAAATTTGGAAAAAGTATTAAAAAAATTTGGAAAAGTTAAATTGGTTGGTAAAAAATTTGGTGTTTTAAGGCTTGGTGGATACGATATTGATTGGTCATTACCTCGTAAAGATACAAAAGGAAGAAAGCCAAAAGTGGAAATTGACCCAACCATGACAATTGAAGAGGCATGCAGACGTCGAGACTTAACTATGAATGCTATGGCAATTGATTTGAGTTATTTTGTAGATATAGATTTAGAAAAGAAAATTACAAAAAAAAGTTTGCATAAAATTATTATTGATCCATACGGTGGTCTTAAAGATATTCAAAATAAAAAACTGCGAGTTGTTGATAAAAAATTGTTTTTAGAAGATCCATTACGTTTTTTTAGAGTTATGCAATTTATTTCAAGATTTGAAATGGAACCAGATGATGATTTAAACAATTTGTGTAGCAAAATGGATCTTCATGATATTACAACAAATAAAAGTTTGGCTAAAGAGAGAATTTTTGAGGAAATTAAAAAGTTGTGTTTAAAATCAAAAAGACCTTCTCTTGGTTTTCGTTGGTTAAAAAAGATAGAGCGATTGAAAGAAATTTTTCCAGAATTATATTCACTGGTGGATATTCAACAAAGAAAAGATTATCATCCTGAAGGAAATGTTTTTGAGCATACGATGCAGTCTTTGGATGCAACAGCACAATTTTTTGATTTTAATAATGATGAAGAAAAGTTTTTAATAATGCTTGGTATTTTGTGTCATGATCTAGGAAAGTCTGTTACAACAGACGAAAAACTTTCTTGTATTGGACATTGTGAAAAAGGTGTACCTATTTGTAAAAAATTTTTGAAACGGATTACTAATAACAAATTTTTGATTGATGCTGTGTGCAAATTTGTTTTATATCATACACGACCTGGACGTTTGCTGGACGAGAAAGCAAAACCTAAGGCTTATAAAAGGTTAGCACTGAAACTTTCACCACAGATTGATATGCGTCAATTAGCACTTGCGGCATTATTTGACCTTCAAGGTCGTAATCCAAAAGGTGAAGAGCCTTTGATAGAAAAATATCTGGATAGATTTAAAGAGTTTTTACAAAAATCACAAGAAGCACAGGTAGAACGTGGACCAGAAAAGCCTGTACTTTTGGGGAGGCATCTTCTTGATATTATGCCACCAGGACCAAAAATGGGAGAAATTTTAAAAAAGGCATATCAAATTCAGATTGATGAAGGGATAAAAGATATAGAGGTATTAAAAGATAGAGTGTTGAGAGAGAAAAAAATAAATAAATAAAATTAAGCTGATTTTATAAAATATAAAATCAGCTTAATTTTATTTTAAGTTGTTACTTATTACTTATTTTTTAACCAACGCTTAGCAAATTTTTTGGCAAAGCGGCGTAAAATTCCATAACCTTTTAGATGTTTAACCATTTCTTCAAGAATCTCGGATTCTTTTTTTGTTCTTCCTGTTTCATCTGTTTTGCTTAAAGAAAGCCCACAAAATTCTTTATATTCTTTTTTGAAATCTTCAATTGGTTGGCCAAAAGTTAATTTTATGCCATATGGATCTTTAACACTGAATATTTTATAACCGCTCTCTGTGCTTTCTTTTGGTTCTGTAATAATATGTACACCTTTTTTGGTACATCTAGAATAAAACTTGTCTAAACCTTTTTTTATTATGATAAAGATTCCTACACCCCTGCTTGTACAACGTTTGATAAAACTAAATTCAGCTAATTCTTCAACTTTTGGGGTTCTAAGAATAAGAAAAAATTTGAATTTTTTTAGAAGTGCAAATGAAATAATTTGATTATTATCTTCTTTGTTGGCTTTTAATTCTACGATGTCAAAGGTTAACTTTTCGGTGTAAAATTTTACTGCTTTTTCTACTGAATCTACAATCAAAACGGTTTTACATGCTTTATTAACCATCTTAAATCTCCAATCTTCATTACTACAAAAACCTTACAACACTTATTTTTTTAGCTTAATAAGTGCTTTTGTAAGGCGACTTATTTTTCTTGACGCCTTATTTTTTTTAAAAATTCCTTTTCCTGCAGCTCTTGAAATTTTAGAGGATGTAGTTTTGAGAAGTTTTTGAGCATTTTCAATGTTATTTTCTTCAAGGGCCTGTTTAAAATTTTTTATAGAGCTTTTTATATCAGAGCGTCTTGCAATATTACGTTCCCTGCTCTTTTCGTTTGTTTTTACTCTTTTTTTTGCTGATTTTGTATTTGGCATTAGTTTATTCCTACTTTAACTTATTAAGTTTTAAATAACTTTTTCTACTTTACCTGCCTTGACGCATTTGGTACAAACAGGTCCACGTTTAATATTTTTTTGTCCTTTTAGTGTAAAACGAATTACATGAACATTAGGATAGACCCAACGTTTTACTTTGTTGTTTGCATTACTGACAAGATTTGCAACTCTAGGTCTTTTTCCGCATATGACACAAATGTTTGCCATTTATTTATAATCCTTTCTTGCCGAATTTTGTTAGGTCTTAAGTATAAAATTAAAAGTTAACATATTTATTTTATCAAAAAAACGTTTTTTTTGAAGTTTTTTTTATGATTACCAGTTATTTGATTTTCTTGGCTCTATTCCAAGAAGATTATAAACCTCATTAGCTTGTAATGTTTCTTTTTCAAGTAGGCTTTTTGCTAGAATTTCAAGTTTGTCTTTATTTTCTGATAGAATTTTTGTAACTTCTTTGAGCGATGAGTGTATTATATTTTCTACTTCGTGATCAACTTTTTCTGCGGTTTTATCCGAATGCATTCTTGTTTTTTGAATATCTCTTCCTAAATATGGGTGTTCTTTTGTCTCATCAAATACTATAGGTCCCAATTTTGACATACCAAATCGTGTTACCATAAGTCGTGCAATTTTAGTTGCCTTCTCAATGTCATTTGCTGCTCCACTTGTTTGTTCATTAAAAATAATATTTTCTGCTACTAATCCTCCAAAAAGAATTTTAATTTGTGAAATCATTTCTGACTTGGTCTGTGTATGTTTTTCTGTTTCAGGCAAAGACCAAGATGCTCCAAGAGATTTTCCTCTAGGAATGATAGTTACTTTGTGCAAGGGATCTGTGTTAGGGAGCAAAATATTTAAAAGAGTGTGTCCAGATTCGTGATATGCAGTTAATTCTTTTTCTTTTTTAGTTAAAATTAGAGTTTTTCTTTCTGAACCAAGTAAAAGTTTGTCTCTTGCTTGTTCAAAATCTTCTAATGTAACATTTTGTTTATTTTTTTTTGATGCAACAAGCGCTGCCTCATTAATTAGATTTTCAAGATCGGCTCCACTAAATCCTTGTGTACCACGTGCAATTTTATTTAAATCTACTTCATTACCAAGTTTGACTCCTTTTGAGTGAACTTCTAAAATTTTTTCTCTGCTTATAAGGTCTGGATAAGGAACTTCAATTATACGGTCAAAGCGGCCTGGACGTAATAATGCTTTATCTAAAACATCAGGTCTGTTTGTTGCTGCAAGTATTATTACTGAGCCATGTTCAGTTGAAAATCCGTCCATTTCTGATAAAAGTTGATTTAATGTTTGTTCTCTTTCATCATTTCCACCACCAAGACCTATTCCTCTTTGTCTTCCAACTGCATCTATCTCATCTATAAAAACAATACATGGAGAATTCTTTTTGGCTTGAGTGAAAAGACTTCTAACACGTGAAGCACCAACACCAACAAAGACTTCAACAAAATCTGATCCACTGATACTGAAAAATGGACAATTTGCTTCTCCGGCGACTGCTTTTGCAAGAAGAGTTTTTCCATTTCCAGGTGCACCTCTTAAAAGTATTCCTTTTGGAATTTTTGCTCCTAAACGTGTAAACTTGATTGGATTTTTTAAAAATTCAATTATATCTTTTAAATCCTCTTTTGCTTCATGTACTCCTGCAACGTTTTTAAAAGTTACATTTATGGTGTTTGGAGAAAAAAATTTGGCCTTACTTTTTCCAAAACTAAAAATTTTACCTGCACCTCCAATCCCATTTTGATTTTTTCTCATATACGCAATCCATAAGAATATTAGTAAAAGTGGGAGCAATGAGATAAAAAGATATGAACCCCAAGATTGTTTTTCTGGTGGATAAACATCCATTAAAACATCATTGGATCTTAAAATAGACCATAATTTTTCGGAAGGAATAACATAGGTTTCGAATTGTTTTCCGTTTTTAAGTTTACCTTTAACATGTTGTTCTTGAATAACAACAGATTCTATTTTATTGTTTTGAGCGAAAGTTAAAAGCTGTGAATATTTTATACGTTCAACTTGTCTGTTTACACTATTGTACCAAAAAAGATATGCCATACCTGCAACAAGGAATAACAATAAAAGCCAGGCAGCATTAGGCCCTATTTTTTTTGGAGGTAGAATTTTTCTTTTTTTCATACTCTTATTTTCCTTAATTTACTTAAAATTATATGCTTTAAAAATTTTCAATGATTCAATAATGATGATTTAAAGTATTAATATTTTAATGGATAAATGAAAATAAAACCAGTAAATTGTTTAATTTAGCTATAAATTAAACAATTTTTATTTGTAAGCCGAAGCCTCCCAGCCGTTATAGTCAAGCTATTTTGATGGAGTTGGTTGGTGAAAGCTTATTTAAATGTATAATGGTTGTTTTCCCCATTTTGGAAAACTTTTTGTTTCTTTTCCGGTTGTCAATATGCGTATTTTTCCACTATTTTTGTTTAAAACTGCAATTTGTGAGTTTTTTTGACCATTTTTATTAATAAAATCATAAGAAAAAGCAATAAATCTGCCACATTGAGAAAAAGAAGGTTCATGCTTATTTCCTGGAATGAATGTGAGTTGTTTTTCTTGTAAATTATAAAAATCATCTAAATTTATTGTAAAAAGCTGAAATACACTATTAACAACACGTGTATATACAATATTATTAGTTTTTTGACAGTAAGAAGGAGCTGCACAATATCCATTGCCATTAGTAAGCCTAAAGGTTTTTCTTTTTTTGCGATTTAGATAATAAATTTGTGGCATTCCAGTTTGATAATCTGAACAGAAAATGATATCACCATTTTCTAAAAAACATGGAGAAACGTTATTTCCACCATTTTTGGTAAGCTGTATAAATGCTCTTTTTTTAATCTTTTTACAAATTTTATGATCATATAAATACAATTCAGAATTTTTTCCACCAGATAAACACAAAACTGCTTTTGTGCCATCATTTGAGAATGATGGTTGCATGTTAAGTCCATCATAAGAACAAATTATTTTGTGTTTTTTTGTTAAAAGATTGATAGACATAAGACGATTGTTTATTTTTGTAAACTGAGAATAAAATAGTATTGGTGCTTTTGTGTGCCAACATGGTGTAATATTAAATGTTTTTGATTGGATTAGAGTTTTTTCTTTTTTACAAGCATAATCTGCAATACAAATTGTTTTATGTCTGGGCTTTATCATTTTGCAGTATACAAGAGAATTAAGTGCTATGCCTTTTTCACCAGTTAAAATGGGTAAAAGTTCATCAGAAATTTTATGGGAATCAAAGACTATCTTTTTTTCATTTATTTCAAATTCTTTTTCAAAGATTATTGTGTTAAACAGAAGATCTTTTAAATTTATTTTGACTTTATTTAGACTTAATTTTTTTGGGGAAGATACTTGAATGGTGGTTAAATATAAAAGAAGTGAAATCCCTTTTTCTACTAACTTTTCTTCTATTTTTTTATTTAATGGCTCATTTATTTTTTTAAGGTCTACTTCTAATTGATCAGTAAATTCTAAATCGTATTTTATAATTTTTGCAGAATCATCTATTGTTTTTTCAGTATTTTTTCCAATAATCAAAGATTGAATTTTAATTTTACTATGTTGTTGAATTGGACTTTGTATTTTAAATGAAAGCTGGTCCTTTTGTTCTTGTTGTTTTGCTTGGATTTTTTGATAGTTACAAATAATTATTAAAAATATTGTTAAATTAACCAATAAGTTTATTATGAATGTTTTTATTTTTATAAATTTTTTCATTTCAAATCCTTTAGATCCTTTTTATTTTTTTACTGTCTAAAATCTATTGTAAACTTTTTACCAAACAAACATCTATCAAATTTGAAATTTCTTGCGATTCTCATAATGCTTAAATCATAGATAAGAACTTTAGAACGTTTAATTATTTCAATTTTTTCTATTGTTCCTGCAAGATTTATTACAAAAGATATGCTACATTCGGTTCCTTTTGGGACTCCAACCGGAGGACGCCATAGTCGTTCTACTTCTTTTTGAATATGCTTCTGATATATTGCGAGAGCTGGATTAGATTCTTTCATAAGATCAAAATGAAGTTCCTCTTCTTTTACGACTTCTTTTTCTAAAACTTTAGTTTCCGGTTTAAGTTTTTTGTCTTTTTTGTTTTTTTTAATGATCTTAGCTTGTTCTATTTTTGTTTTTGATTTTTTGTTTTTAATCTTTTTTGGTGAATTTTTTTTAACTGGTTTTTTCTTTTTTGACGGATTACTTTTTTTTATAACTTTTTTATTTTGGTTTTTCTTTTTTTTTAAACTATTTATTTTTTTTTGTTCTATGAGCCTTTTTTGATGCCAGTTAGTTTTTACTGTGTTTTTAAGAGGTTTAAAGAAGGCATAGGATGGTTTTTTTGAATGTGCTCCGTATACTAAAAAGTGTTTATTGATATTGTTGTTATTATTAAAAATAGCTAAAAAACTGATTAATAGAATGTGAATGAGAAAAGATATTATGAAAAATTTTTTATCTATATTGTTCATCAAAAAGTCCGGTAATATTTTTATTTTTTACTATAAAATTGCTCTTGTAGACATTGCAATATATTTAACGCCTGCCATTTTTAGTTTATCAACAATTTCGATTACTTTGCCATATGAAATAGACTCATCTGCTCGAATGTATACTGGAATATCTTCGCGTTGGACTAGTGCTTTTTGAATTGATTTTACAAGTTCATTTTTTTCTATTGGGTAACTATTAAAAAATAGATTTCCGTCTTTTCTCATTGATACAACTAATTCCTGTTGTTTTCCAACTTCTTTGCTATTTCCTTGTGGTAAATCAACTTTGATTCCATTTTGAACTATTGGAGCAGTAATCATAAAGATTATAAGTAACGTTAGAGATGTATCAATTAGAGGTGTTAGTGATATTTGAGGCATTTTAAACCTATTAGATCTTTTTTTTTTGTGGATGATAGTTTTATTTGCCATTAATTTTCCCCCCTATTTTATAAAAGATTGTTTTATTATACGTAAAAAACGATCTGAGAGATGACCCATTTGTTGTTCAATTTTTCGTAGTTCATTTGAAAAACAATGGAAAGCAATCATCGCAGGAATTGCAACAATAAGACCTGCAAGAGTTGTTGTCAAAGCCTCGGCTATTCCTGGAGCAATAACTGAGGCGGAGATATTGGCAGATTTTTCTTGGCTTATAATGACAAAAGAATGAATTAGCCCCCAGATTGTTCCAAAAAGTCCAACAAAAGGAGCAACTGATGCACTGGTTCCAAGAACGGGTAGATATACTTCTGCCTGCATTAGAAGTCTATCTATTGATTGATCAGAGAGTATTTCTAGATATTCTATATCCTGAATTTTGAGTTTGTGATTATTGTTTTCTTTTCTTTCTAAAATAAATTTTAGTTCATTTAAGTTTTGGATTAAGAATTTACCACCAAGAGAATCTTCAAATTTCTTTCCAATCTGAATTAGATCACTAAAACTGCTGCTTATTTTTATATTATCAATTAGCTTTGACATTTTTCTTTTCTCATTTCTTAATGTTAAAAATTTAAATACAATTATTGCAATACATACTACAGAAAGAGAAAAAAGAGATAATAGAATTAGTTTTGTCATCCAATCTGCTTGAACAATTAACTGCCATGCTGCTGAATTGAATATGAAGTTAAACATAAACTTTTCCTTTCATAAATATTTTTTATCATAAAATTTTGTTTCACTTTTAATTATAGAGAAAAAGGTAAACTTTATAAATATTATTCAAAAATCGCAAATAAAATATTAAAAGAGAAAAGATTGGAAATATCTTTGATAAGAGTTGTTGTATTTATTGCTAAGAGTTTTTTATATTTATAATGTTATTATCGTAATTATTTTATAATTAGAAAGGAATTGGATATGAAAGATAATAAATTTTTTGTAAAAGTCACATTATTAATAATAATTTTTTATTTTAATGTTGATTTAATAACGATTTTGGCGAAAGAAGATGAATCAACATCATCTACACAAGAAGATTTGATAGCTTTGCAAAAATTTCCAAAAGAAATTATTCAGCCAGATTTAACAATTGATCAAAAAATAGAGAAATATAAAAATACTTTTGAAATTTTTATTAAAAATGATACACCACAAGCTTATCAAGAAGATTTTTTAAGTAGTTTCATTAAGTTTGTGTCATTAGCTTTAGATACTAAAAAATTTACAATTAATGAGTTAGAAAGAATTCTTAATCTTTATGGTTGTATTAGGAAGAGTGAAAAATTTGATCTTGTTGATAGAGAAAAGCTTTTACCAACATTTACAGATGAATCTAAAGAGATTTCTTCAGGAAAGATAAAAATAAAGATAGACATACAAAAGAAGATTAAAAAAAATTTATTGGAAGCTTTACAGATTGAGAATTTTTCTGTTGCAATCTTAAGATATAAAGACATTTTAAAGAGTCTTAATAAAGCTGTTAACACACCATATCTGAAAGAAATTATAAGTGCACTTGGTAATTTAGTTGCAGTGGCAACAGAAAAAAATCAGAAAGAAAATTTAAAAAGATTTTTAAATAATTTAGAAGAAAATAGGTTTTTCTCTGATAAACAAAAAAATAAGATTAAAGAATATTCAAATAAATTAAAAAAAGATTTAAAAACGATAGAAAATAAAGCAAAACAAGAGGCAAAGGCTGAAAAAAAAACATTAGCAAAGAAGACTGTTACTTTACAGCTTAAAACTCTTGATCAAAAAATAAAAGAAATGGAGAGATCTAAAAAGATTTTAAATAAAATTAAAATTTTTTCAGGAGCATTAGAATTTGTAAAAAATAATACATCTATACAACAAAAAAAGAGGCTTGTAAAAAATTTAGTTGGTTTATTTTATGTAAGAGCAAATTTTAAGAAAGATGAATTAGGAGCATTAAAAAATCTTTTTGAAGATGTTTTGAAAAATCAATTTCTTCTTTCAGAAAATAAGGATCCAAAAAAAAATCAAAGGGCTATAGCCAGAGCATGGTTGAGGTATATAATTTTTGCGTATAATTTGACAAAGAGATCTACTAATTATTTTCAATCTTTAATAAACATTATGAAAGAAAAAAGCATTCATAACAAAATAAAAATTTGTGATAAACTTATTATATTAATTAATTATAAAACATTAAGTTCAGATATTGATATTTTTGTAAAATCTATTATTGGTCTTTATGAAAAAAGAGATAATATAAATCAGGATGATTTAAAATTATTAAAAACTCTTTTTGAAAAAGGTTTTGCTAATAAATTTCTTAATCCTAATCTTCCAAAAAAGTTTCCATCTTTTATTAAAATTTTAAATTCTAAGATTTTGAAAAAATAAATAATTATAAAGTATTATTTTTTAATAAATTTCTTAAATCTCCTATTGAAATAATATTTTCTTTAATGTTTTCCAAATTTTTTATTTTTTCTAAATTTATTGAATTTTTTAATTTTATAGGGCCTATTTTTGTTCTTTGCAATTGATATGTTGTTGCAGGAACTGATAACAATTGTGAAAGATCATTTGATAATGATCTGATATATGTTCCTTTTGAGACGGTAGTTTTTATTGTGAAAAAAGGATTGTTAAAATTTAATAATTCAATATTGTAAATGGAAATTTTTCGTTTTTTATATTTTGTAATTTTTTCAAGTGTTTGTGTATCCCATTTTTTTTCTCGGGCAAGCTTATAGAGTGAAATTCCTTTGTATTTGAGGGCAGAATATATAGGAGGAGTTTGTGTGTAATTTTTGCCAAGTTTTTTTATTGCTTTTTCAAAGTCTTTTTTTGATAAAAAATTTGTATTTTTTTGTTCTATGATTTTTCCAGTTTTATCAAGTGTATCTGTAAGTTCTCCAAATTTTGCTGTAACGATATATTCTTTATCTAAATTTAGAAGATCATTTGAAATTTTCGTTGCATTTCTTCCTAGGCAAATTATTAGAAGTCCTGTTGCAAAATTATCTAATGTGCCAGTGTGACCGATTTTTATTTTTTGGTTGAGTATTCTTTTTAAATATCTTATACAATCAAAAGAGGAATAATTTTCTGGTTTGTTGATTAGTAAAAATCCATGAAAATTCTCTGTATTTGTTTCGTTCATATTTTATTTTAAATATATTTTAAATTTTATAAGATTTTCTTTTAGATTTTTTATTTTTTCATAAATTTTATTTGGAATTTTTTCAGTAGTATTTTCAGCCGTATTTTTTATTTTTTGTTTTATGCTAGAAAATTTTTCTATAAATTTTGTTGCAGGTTTTATTTGAGAGGTATTATTTTTATGTAAAATAAATTCAAGTTGGTTTTTTGCCCCTGATATTGTAAATTTTTTGTTGTAAAGAAGATCTTTTATTGTGGCAAAGGTATCTAAGTCTTTTTGACTATAGAATCGTTGTCCCCCTTCTGATCGAGATGATTTTAGTTCAAATTCTTTTTCCCAGAATCGAATAACAAACTTTTTTACTTTCAATTTTTTTGAAAGTTCTCCTATTCTGAACTTTCTTTTATTCATTCTTATTTTTTGATTTTGCATTAGTATCTCCTTTTTTTGCAAATGTCATAAGTATTTGATTTGTTTTTACCAAATCTGATTCGCAAATTAAAATATTTTTGATAAACACGTCATTTATTGTTCTTATTTCGTTTTCCATTTTCATAGATTCTATAACAATGAGAGTTTGATTTTTTTTGATAAATTGATTTGGTTTGACATTGATTTTTATAACTTTGCCAGCAATTGGACTTTTAAGAGTATTTTTAAAATCTTGTTGCTGAGAAATGTTTTTTGATTTTGTATTGATAATTTTTGGTTGTTCAAAGTTTATAGTAAAAGTTTTATTAAAATTGAATATATAAATGATTGTATGTTTATTATTTTCTTCTAATATTTTGGCTTTATAGATTATATTATTTATCAGAAGAAAAATAGCGTTTTGATAAGTATTTTTTTTAATAATTTTTGCATTTATTTTTTTTTGATCAATTTCTATTGAAAAATAATCATTTTCATTTTTGTTTATTTTTATGGAGTGTTTTTTACTTTTGATCCAAAAGTTTTTTATCTCCATCTTTTATTTCTCCACTGAGAATTTGATTTTATTTTAATTTTTGAGGGAATATGTTCTTTTTTTGTAGAATATATTTTTGATTCATTAAGTAGGGTAGTTATGATTGTACAAATCTCTTCTTCTGATAATTCGTTGTCTTGATTAGCTAATTTTGTTTTTAAAGAGAATATTTTTTTTTGATAAGCTGAATCATTTAATAATTGAGTGTGAATATTTCCTTCTAAAAATTCGTTTGAAGTGATAATTTTTTTTAAAAGCGCAATGTTTGTTTTAATTCCGTTTATTTCAAATTGATTGAGAGCTTGTATCATATTGTTAATTGCACTTTGTCTATTTTTTCCCCAAGTCGTTATTTTAGAAATCATTGGATCAAAAAAGGAGGTTATTGTTTGATTTTCTTCTAAATTGTGATCATGTCTTATAAATGATCCATTTGGAATTTTTAAATTTGTAATTTTGCCACTTGAAGGTGTAAAATTTTTAAATGGATCTTCAGCGTAGATTCTACATTCTATAGAATGAAAATTTCTTGATATCTCTTTTTGAGAATATGGTAGTTGTTTAGTTTGTGCTATTTTAATCTGCATTTCCACTAAATCTAATCCCGTAGTTAGTTCTGTAACTGAGTGTTCTACTTGTAGTCGTGTGTTCATTTCTAGAAAATAAAAATTTTGATTTGGAGTTACAATAAATTCTACTGTTCCAATATTTTCATAAGATACACTTTTTGCTGTTTTAATGGCAGTTTGGTACATTTTTTCTAAAGTATTTTTATCTAAAAAGACACAAGGAGATTCTTCTATTATTTTTTGATGGCGTCTTTGAATAGAACATTCACGTTCATACAAGTGAATAAAATTTTTTCCATCTCCAGCAATTTGTATTTCAATATGGCGTCCTTTTTCTATGTATTTTTCTATAAGTATTTGATTTGAATTTGAAAGTGTTTTTGCTTCAGAAATAACTGTTTTTAAAGTATTTTCAAGTTCTGATGGATTATTTACTTTTCTTATGGCTTTTCCACCACCACCTAATGGATCTTTTAAAATAATAGGAAATCCAATTTTTTCACATTTTTTTTTAATTGAATTTTTATTTGCAATTTTTAGATATGCCCCATTAATTACTGGTATATTAAATTTTTGCATTATTTTTTTTGCAAGAATTTTATCTGACATTTGTTTAATAGTTTTTGGTGATGGACCTATCCATAATAATCCTGCATCTATGACTTTTTTAGCGAATTGAGCATTTTCAGATAAAAAGCCATAACCTGGATGTATTGCGTCGGATTTTGTATTTAACGCTATTTTTATTATTTCGTCTTGAGCTATGTATGCGCAAAAATCATTTTTAGATAATGGATAGTTTTGATCTGCTTGCCAGACATATGGTAAAAATTTGTCTTGTGGACAGTATATAGAAACAGTTTTAATACCTAACCTTTTACATGTAAAGATTATTCTACTTGAGATTTCTGAACGATTAGCAATTAGTACTTTTTTTATTTTTTTATTCATTTTTCCATAAAAGTTATTGTTTAATGGTTTTGGGAAAAGATTATTATAGATTAAAAATTTTATTTTTTAAAAAGGGTTATTGTTTTGAATGGATTGTGAAGTTAGGGGTGTGATATGTGTAAATTTTTATTTATTCTTTTATTAACATTATTTTTTAGGGATGTTGCTTTTTCTATGAAAAGTGAGTGTTTTAGAGAAAATACTGAACTTTTAAGTCAGTCAAAAATTAAATTTTCAAAGAATATTTTTTTATTTTTAAAGATTTATTTTATTGAAACAAATTCTACTCCAGTTAAAGTTTGTTCTTTAATAGAATGGGAAAATTGGCTTGAAAATGTAGATTTAAATAAAGAAGAAAAAGAAAAAATTTTGATTATTTTTAGTGATATGAAAAAATTTTATTTTTGTAAAAGTATGATAAATCATATTTTTTATGCTAAGAAAATTATTAAGGCGATAGAAAACTTTTTTAGTGTTCAAGAAGAAGTTGCTTTTAATAATAAAAATGATAATAGTAATAATTTTAAAACAAATGGTGAAAAAGCAAATAGTGAATTTGAAAGAATTAGTAAATTGCTAGATTTTAGAAATGAATGGGAGATGATTTGGCTTTGAATAAAAGATGTTTAAAATAATTGTTTTTTAAATAGTGAAGGATATTGAGATGAAAAAATTTTGTATATTATCTTTTACATTTTTTTTAACATTTAACTATGCGTTTTTTATGCAATCGGATTCATTAAAAGATCAAAATTCTTATGTTGATAAAGAGATGATTAAGGATGTTAAACGGGAACAAAAAGAAGTAAAAAAGATTATTAATAAATTTATGAGAGAAATAAAAAAGTTTAAAAGTGGATATATAAAAGAAGAATTAGAAAAAATTAAAAAAAATTTCGATCAGTTGTCTAATCTTAACAAGAAATCAACAATGGAAGAAGTTTCACATTTGATTTTTTGTTTGGAGATAATTAAAAAAGATTTAGATAGATTATTCTAAAAATTTTGATTTCTCAAATTTCTTAATCTGCTAGCGAAAGTCAACTTTCTTTGTTAAACTATAATTTCTAATAGTTTAATTAGTTTTTCTAATTATTTTATCATTTTAATTATTTATTTAAGGATAAATTTAGATGAATAGAAGGTTATTGTTTGCGCTTATTCTTTCCATAACTACTCTGCTGGTTTTTAATTATTTTAATAACAGTAGGAAAGTTGTAAAACAGATTAGTATTCCGACAGAGATAAGACCTGGACAAGCTTATAGAGTTCCAACTGCTCAAGATCTTGCGATGCCTATCAATTTAGAAATTGACTTTTTGGATAAAAAAATTAAAAAAGAAGAGAAAATAGATACTTATCAGACAGATTTATATGTTATTTCTTTTTCTAATTATGGTGGGATAGTTTCAACGATAGATTTTAAAAAATATTTGGGAATAAATAAAACTCCTTTAAGAACGGTTTATCAAAAAAGTTTTTTCCAAAGGGAAGAAGGTGCATTTTTGTTGGCTTTGGACAAAAAAACTCCTTATTTTTATGATTTGATTGAATCGAAAGAGCTGGATGACTGTTTTAAAATTGTCTATCAGTCAAAAGTTGATGATTGGATAATAAGAAAAAATTATGTTATTTACAAAGATTCGTACAAGTTGGATCTGAATTTAGAATTTGAAACTAATTCAAAAAAGGAAGATGGAATAAGACCGAGAATTTTTTTCCCTGCCCCTTTTGTTGGAGAGATTGAATCTGATAAACAGAATGGTTTTGTAATTGATTTGGATGGTAAATCTGTAAACAAAATTAGTGATTATGAACTTGATCAGGCATGGATAACACCAGAGATTTTTGGTGCTGAAGATAAATATTTTGTTCATGCTGTTATTGGTGACAAACAAAAACTTATCCAAAGAACGTTTTTTAAAAAACTTAAAAATAATATTTTTCCGATTTTAGAAGGACCTCAAATAAAAGAAAGTGGAAAATGGAATCTTTCTTTTTATATGGGTCCAAAATCTCTTGATGATTTAGTTGCTGTTGATGAAAGGTTGAGCGATCTTTTAGCTTTTGGTTGGCTTTCTTGGATTTGTAAACTTTTATTAAAATTATTGTTATATCTGTATTCGTTTTTGAATAATTTTGGGTTAGCTATAATTTTTTTGACAATTTTACTAAAAATTCCATTTGCTCCATTATCTATTGGTGGTAGAAGAAAAATGTTAGAATATCAAAAGCATCAACCAAGTATAAATAGAATTAGAATGAAATATAGAAAGGATCTTAAAAGGCAACAAGAAGAGATTTTAAGATTTCATAAAGAACATAATCTTTCTCCGGCAGCCCCATTGTTAGGATGTTTGCCTTTATTAATTCAGATGCCAATTTTATTTGCGCTTTATAGAGTTTTGGGTGGATATTTAGATCTTTACCAAGCACCATTTATGTTGTGGTTTACAGATTTATCTTCTAAAGATCCATATTATATTCTGCCAATTTTAATGGGAATTTCAATGTTTTGGCAACAAAAACTTACTCCTGTTGCTGATAGTAAGCAAAAAGTTATGATGATGTTTATGCCAATTATTTTTACAGCGTTATTTGCAAGTTTTCCTGCTGGATTAGTGTTGTATTGGTTGACAAATAACTTACTTACTATTGGAGAAACATATATAGGAAATACTTTTTTGAAATCTAAAAAATTGAAATATATATAATTTGATTATTTTTTATTTGTGAACCGTATTTTTCACTTAAATTAAGAATTTTGTGAAAAGATTAATTAAGGTTTATTATGTTTAATTCTTTGCCTTCTTTACAAAAATTGATCAAACAATTACAAAAAGTTCCATATTTGGCCTCAAAAAATATTTATCGTGTTGCAATATATTTTTTAACAAGTAGCAATGATGAAGTAGAACAGTTTTGTAATATTTTGCTTGAAGCGAAGAAAAAAGTAAAAAGTTGTTGTAAATGTTTTAATCTGACTCAAGATTCGCAAGTTTGTAGTATTTGTTTATCTGAGAAACGTGAAAAATCTATTATTTGTGTTGTTGAGACTTGGCATGATCTTTTTGCTATAGAAAGAGCTGGTGGGTATAATGGATTGTATCATGTTTTGGGAGGAGCCCTTTGTCCCCTTGAAGGGATTGGGATAGATAATTTAAATATAGATTCTTTGTTAAAAAGAATTGATAAATCTGTAAAAGAGGTTATATTTGCTACAAATCCAACACCAGAGGGGGAGGCTACTGCTAGCTATATTTCTTCAAAATTATCTGAGTTAGAAGGAGATTTGAAATTTGATATTTCAAAGTTGGTTAGTGGTGTTCCAATTGGATCAAGTTTAGAGTATATGGATCGAGTTACAATCTATAAAGCTTTATCGGGTCGAAGGCCATTTTAAGTGCTTGCATACATTTCTAGATATTTTCATTCAAAATTTTTTATTTATTTTTTCTTTTTTTCATTTTTTCTTTTAAAAAATACTATTTTTTGTTCTGTTCGTGATTTGGTGGGTTCTGTAAAAATAATTAAAGCTAATAGTATTAAACAAAAGATTGTTGATCTTAACAGAGTTATTTTGGAAGGAGAAGTTGAAGTTTTTATTGATAATAATATGCATATTTGGGCAGATAATATTGAGATTGATAAAAAAAAGAAAATTTTGATTGCAGAAAAAAAAGGTTTTGGTGCAGTTATTATTGAGAGTAAAGATTTTTTAATTTTGGCGGATAGATTTTTTTTTAATATGGAGAGTAGAACAGGTTCTGCTGATAATATGAGAATTCATTTTGCAGAAGGATATATTCGTGCAGCAAAAGCAGAAAAGTTGGGTGAAAATCGGTGGAAAATGGAAGATATTCTTTATACTCCTTGTGATGCTCCAACTCCACATTGGTCTATTATTGCAAGCTCTGCAAAGCTGTATAATAATTATCTTATACGAATTAGTGGGGTTTTATTTAAGTTTGGTAAGGTTCCATTTTTTGTTATTCCGTCAATAATTTTGCCAATTCAAAAGAGGTCTAAATCCGGTTTTTTAATTCCACGTATTTCTTTTGATGATGAATTAGGTTTTGGAATTAGAGAAGAATATTATTGGTCTATTGCACCACGATGTGATAGTACAATAGGTATTGATTGGCGTGAAAAAAAAGGAATAGCTTTTTTAGATGAATTTCGGTGGGCAAGAAATGCTCAGTCTTTTACACAAATCAATTCTCAATATGCTTTGGAAAAAAACGCTTTTGTTAAAAAAAATAATAAAATTTTAAAAGGGACGGATAAACGTTATTGGGTGGAAGGAAAAGATTTTAGAGATCTAAATTTTATTGGCCAGAATAAGGATTTGAAGAGTTTATTGAGAATGGATTTTGGTACTGATAAAAAGATTGGCTATCAATTTTTTGATATTGGTCAGAGTTTAGATGATACTTTTTTTAATTCGTGGATTATAAGATCAAACAAAAAATCAGATTTGATAAATGTTATGTTTGATGGTTGTAAGACTATTCGAAAAAAGTTTTTAGAATTTACTCCTTCCCAGATAAGAGAGTTCTCACGAATTTTTCCTTCCAAAATAAAAAAAACAGATAAAGTGGATTTTTTTTCTCAAAAGAGAGAGATTGATAATAAGACTGCTGTTTGGATTGTTCCACATGTTGAATGGAATATGATATATAAAAGATTTTTAGATTTTTTATATTATAGACATGACATTTTTTTGGATAACATTTTTTCAAGAGAAAGAGAATTAGAAAAATTCTATATTCAGTCTGAGTTGGTAAAAGAGAGTGAAATTATAGGTTTGCTTAAGTCTGGTATTTTTCGTTTTTTTTACAATTTTGAGTCTGGTGTTTGCGCAAAATTTAAAAATCATATTTTAAATTTTCACATTGAGCCTAATTTTCAAATAAGAAGTAACATAAAAGATAAAAACATTTTAACAGATAAAAATGTTCTTAAAGGTCATTTTTTTGGAAATGGAGAGTATCGATTATTTGTTAAGACTGGAGCAGAATGGGCTTTTCCGGAATTTTTTCATAAAAATAAGGAAAATGAGTACTTTCATTATTTTCAGCCGATATTAAAATGGGAATTTTTGCCAAAGTTTAAACAGAATCATTGGTATTGTTCAGATAAGTGGGATAGAGTTTATCCAACAAATAGTATTGAGCTATGGTTGAGAAATAATTGGTATTTTGGAAACTTGCAGACTTATCTTAATCTTTGTCAAAAGTATAATTTTTATGATAGTTCTGATTTTTATCCATTAGAAAGATCTCCGAATCAAAAAAACCTATGTCCGTTAAACATAGAATTTGGGATTGATTGTGATGTTTTAAATTTTTTTATAAAACAAGAGTATAATTGGAAAAGTTTTCAACTTCTTGAATCTCAAATTAATTTTTATTTTTCTTTAAATAAATTTAAAATTTTTTGTGGTACTTTGTATCAGCATTCAAAATTACAGCAAAAAAGAGAGCTGTTTTCTGATATTCCACATTTTATATTGATTGGTCTTTCTCTTCCTTTATCAAAAAATGCTACTATTTCTTATAATGGACAGTTTTATTCTGAAAGGGATACTAAATTTCTACCGTTTGAGAGATTAAGATCTTTAAGCCATTCAATCAGAGTGGATTATGAAGGCCATTGTTGGGGAATATCGTTGGGATTTGAAGAGAAAAGATATAGGCAGTTTGGTAATTGGAAGAGTGAACAGGCAATCACTTTATTAGTAAAATTAGAATCTTTAGGTTCTGTGACAAAAAGATTTAAAAGATTGCCTACTCGTTTTTGAGGTAACTGAAATATTCTGCGTTCGTCCTGATTTATAACTTAAGAAAGGAGAAGATGATTTTTAATAAAAACAATTATCAAATATTTAAACAACGTAGAGATTATTTGCTTAGTTTGTTAAGGAAAGAGTTTCCATTATTAAAAAAAGGAATTATATTTCTTTTTGCTGATTTTGAAAGTGAAAGAACTGTTTTTCGTCAAGACAGCTCATTTTATTATTTAACTGGTATAACTGAACCGGGTGCAGTTTTATTAATTTGTTTGGATGGACGTCAGGTTTTGTATCTTCCAAATTATGGAGGAATAAGACAGAGGTGGATAAAAGATTGTTTAATTCCTGATCAACCAGGAATTTCTCAGATTTTAGGAGTATCTCAGATAAAATATTTAGGTGATCCTTGTGGTCGGTTTTCTTTTTCTCCTATTTTTTCTAAAGACAATTATAAAAATCTTTTGTTGGATTTTAGTAATTTTTTAAATGATAATTTTGTATTACAAGAAGAATTTGAGATTTTTACTCTTTTGGATAACATGAATTCTAAATATTTTATGCAAATAAATTTGTACAAGATTTTTTTAGATATATTTCCACAAATAAAAGAAAAAACAAGAGATCTTGGACCTCTAATTCATAATCTAAGAAGAATTAAAAGTGAATATGAAATTGATCTTATTTATAAGGCAGTACAAATAACCACATTTGCTCATCAAGCTGCTAGTAAAATTATTGAGTCAGAAAGATTTGAATATGAAATTCAAGCGATAATAGAATCTGTTTTTATGCAAGCAGGGGCTAAAAGACCAGCCTTTCCAAGTATTGTTGCAAGTGGAAAAAATACAACCGTTTTACATTATCAAAATATGGATCAAAAATTAAAAGAAAAAGATTTAATTGTTGTTGATATTGGGGCAGAATACGATTATTATGCTGCCGATATTACAAGAACATATCCAATTGGTGGAAAATTTACTGAACGTCAACGCCAAATTTACGACATTGTTTTACAAACTCAATCTTATGTAGAATCTATTGCAAAGCCTGGAATTTATTTAAATAACAAAAACGAGCCGGAAAAATCTTTACATCATTTGGCAGTAAAATTTTTAGAAAAAAAGGATTTGGAAAAATATATTGTTCATGGGATAGGACATTTTTTAGGTTTAGATGTGCATGATGTTGGTGATTGCAATTATCCTTTGGTTCCAGGTGATGTTTTTACAATAGAGCCTGGAATTTATATTCCACAAGAAAATTTGGGAATAAGAATTGAAGATGATTATTTAATGACTGATCAAGGGGTTGTTTGCCTTAGTTTTCAGTTGCCAAAAACTGCGGATGAAATAGAAAAGATGATGCAAAATTCTGATTAGTATTGGATTAAGATGACATTGTGCGTTCATCCTGAGCTATAATTTTTTCTGCATCTTCAATTACCGATCCGTTGAATCCTTGATTTTTTAGTATGTCGAGAGCAATATGTTGATCAGAGGCACCTTGTTGAAGTTTGTATGGATATTCGATATTTCCGTTTTTATATTGATTTACTGTTACTTTATAGTTACTGAAAGTTTCAGTATTATTTTCAAGGTTTGTTAGAATTGGAAAATGTGTTGCAATAAGACTTATACTATTTTTAAATGTTCCAATGTGCGTTGCAACTGAATATGCAGCGGCTGCACCTTCAACAGGAGATGTTCCATTAAATATCTCATCAAAAACTGTAAAATTAAATTCACCTTCTTTTGAGTTTTTGATTTTGTCAATTAGATTTTGTGTTCGCAAAACTTCAGCTTTGAAAAGTGAATTTCCTTCATTAACATTATCTGTAATATTCAGATATGTTGATATTGATTTAAATGGCGTAAATGTAAGAGATGATGCAGGAGCAATTCCTAATGTTTGTGCCATGATTAAACATAGTGTTATTGATTTAAGTATACAAGATTTTCCGCCAGCATTAGGACCCGTTATTACCATATTTGGTCTATAGTTTTCTGTTCCAACTATTAGATTATTTGTAACAACTTTATTGATGTTAATAAGTGGATGCCAAAATTCTTCTGCTTTAATAAAAGGTTTTTCTGATTTTGCAAAATTTGCAAAACAAAATTTGACTTGTTTTTTTTCAAATTCATTGAATAATTTTGCACAAGAAAGATAGGCATCAAGATTTCCTACTGCTTCAACAAGATTTTCCAATTTCTTTTTTGTTTTTTTTAGCAGAAGATTAGTTGTTAATATTATACCTTTGTGTGAAAATAATGAGGCTTTATTTTTAAGAGTTTCTGATTGAATAAGATTAAGGAGTTTATTTAAGGAATCATTTTCATTTACGTCTTCTTCAAAAAATGTTTTTATTCCTTTAAATTCTTTAAAATTTGAAAGTTTAGGATTTGTTTTGATAAGTTCATACAAGTCAATTGTTTTTCTCATATATTGTGTAATTTTTATGAGAAAAGTTTGAGTTATTTCCTCAGTTAAAAACATGTTAGAAATCCATTTTAATTCCCATATTCCATAGAAACTACAAAAATAGCCTGCTATAATTGCAACAAGACTACGCACGATCCATGGGTTTTTTATTTTCCATAAATAAGGAAAAGAGAAACCGGCATAACCAATATGTTTTTTTGAAAATTGTTTTAATTTTTGTGGGATATTAAGAAAATTGGTGGTATTAAGTATACCGTAAGTTATAAGTGCAAATCCTGCTGCTATAGATATGGATGTTTGTAGTAAAGAGCTGGAGCGGTTATACAGGTATTTGATTAAAAGAGCAGTTGTGTTGTCATTTAATTTTTCTGTTCCTGGAATTGAAAAGTAATAAAGTCTATCCATGTATTTAAATAACTGTCGTTCCCAGATAGCAAGTAAAACTCTTTCACCTTTGTCCATTTCGGAAAAAATTTTGTCGAGACTTTCTCTTAGTTTATCGTTAGTTAACAGTGTTTTTATAATTTCTTGTCTGGCTTTAATTTTTTCTGTATTTGCTGTAGGTAGAGCAAGTTTTTTATAAAGGCTAACTTTTCCTACTTCTGTTTTAGTTCTGTCAATTGCTTGAGCAACGTAATTTTCATCCTTACTTGGAGCAGCGAAAAGGTCAAGATCTTCCCATGTTGTGGTAATTTCTTTGTTGTTGAAGGGAATTTTTCTTTTACTGAGATATTGTTTTTTTTCTTGCTCGCTTAACAAATGAAAAGCTCTCATTCTTTTGTGGCGAGGTTTTGGATTTAATATTTCTTTTCTTTGCCACTTTAGATATTCTTTGTGGTTGTCAAAATCAATCCATTTAGCGTTCCAAGTAAACATTTTGAAATTTATATCTTTAATTTTATTGGCGATAGTTTCAATTTTTTTAGTTTTAGATTTCTTATTTGTTTCACAAAACAAATTTATGCAAGAAAAATTTAAAAAATAGAGTATTAAAAATAATGTATTTAATTTAAATAACTTTTTCATGTGAATTTTCCTTGAATGCATTGAATGTGTGGTGAAAAATTTAGATTAGCAATCTAGAAAATTAGATACATTTTGTCAATATTTGTTTGCTAATTTTAAAAGAGCTCTTTTTTTGTTATTATTATTAATTAATAATATTCGTAAAAATGTTTTGTTATTTATTATATTTTGTGAAATTTATTAAGAAAAGATAAAAAAATATGAGTATAAGCGTTCTTATTGAAAAAGTGATTAAAAAAAATACAAAATTTATTATAGTTACTGGTGGAGTATGTTCATCATTAGGTAAAGGTGTTTTGACATCATCTATTGGGGTTTTGCTTAAAAATTCAGGATATACACTCTCTGTTGTCAAATGGGATCCTTATCTTAATGTTGATCCTGGAACAATGTCTCCATTGGTTCATGGTGAGGTTTTTGTTACAGATGATGGAGCTGAAACAGATTTGGATTTAGGACATTATGAAAGAATTTTGGGCATTCGCCTAACTAAAGATTCATCTGTTTCTTCTGGAAAAATATTTAAAGAGATTTTAGATTCTGAGAGGCAAGGAAAATTTTTAGGAAGAGACATTCAGTATGTTCCACACGTTGTAGAAGTAATACAAAGACGACTTTTAAAACTTGCTCTTGGTTCTAAATTAGATTTTGTTTTAGTTGAAATTGGTGGAACTGTTGGGGATATGGAAGGAATAGCTTTTTTAGAATCAATACGTCAACTTAGAATGAAGCTTCCAGAAAAACAGTTGATGCTTTGTCATTTAAGTCTTGTTCCATATCTGAGTTGGGCAAATGAACTTAAAACTAAGCCAACACAGCATAGTGTTATTTTTTTAAAAAAAGCTGGTTTAGCGCCGGATGCACTTTTTTTAAGATTAGATAGAGGAATTGATTTAAAAGAAAGAAATAAGCTTTCTGTGATGTGTGGGATAGAAAAAGAATTAATTTTTGAAGATTTGACTTTGAATCCTTTATCAAAACTTTTTGTTGACCTTGAAAAGCAGGGGTTAAATGAAAAAATTCAAAAGTGGTTTGGAATTAAAAAGGTTAAAAAAACAGATATTAGTGGTTGGAAAAAGTTAATTCAAGTTATATCGAAAGCTAAAAAGATATTGAATATTGGGTTAATTGCAAAATACGTTGGTAGTAATGATCCATATCTGAGTGTGATAAAAGCTCTTGAGTCAGCTGGATACTTGCAAGGTTATAAAGTAAATATTGAGTTAATTGAGGCAGAAAAGTTGGTGTTTGAAGGATACGGTTCGGCAGGAAGTTTTTGGAAAAAGCTTAAAAAAGTTGATGGTATTGTAATCCCTGGAGGTTTTGATGAGCGGGGAGCAGAGGGAAAAATATTGGCCGCAAGATGGGCACGAGAAAAGAAAGTTCCATTTTTAGGTTTATGTTTAGGTATGCAGATAATGTTGATTGAATTCGCTAGATCGATGCTAAAATTAAAAAATGCTTCTAGTACAGAATTTGATAAAAAAACTAAGTATCCAATAATTTCTCTTTTAGAAGAGCAAAAAGAAATTTCTATTAAAGGTGGAACTATGAGGCTTGGCGCTTATCCTTGTTATTTAAAGTCTGGTACTCAGGCTTCTGCAATCTATAAAAAGAAAGAGATTTTGGAAAGACATCGTCATAGATATGAATTTAATAATAAATATAGAAACATGTTTGAAAAATATGGGATTGTTTTTTCAGGTATTTATAAAAAAGAAAATTTGGTTGAAATAGCTGAATTTAAAGATCATCCTTTTATGATTGGTTGTCAATTTCATCCAGAATTTTTATCAACGCCGCTAAAATCACATCCACTTTTCAAGGAATTTATAAAAAATGCGATAAAAACCTCTAAAAGATAATAGTTAAATGTGTTTGACCAGATTTGTTTTTTGTTTTAAAATTTGAAAGAATATTCTTTTGTTTCTGAAGGATATAATCGTTTACATTAAAATTTGAAGAAAAAAGTTAATATTTTTTGTATTTTAATCATTTAAAAGGATTTTGATAATCATGGATATGAATAAAAGTTTCTTTTTAAGAAAAGAAGACAGAAAGCCTAATTGGCGAGTTATGGATGCTTCAGGAATGATTTTGGGAAGATTGGCTACACGGGTTGCTACTATTCTTATAGGAAAAGATAAACCTGAATATACCCCTCACACTGACACAGGAGATTATGTAATAATTACTAATTGTGAAAAGATAATGTTGAGTGGCAATAAGTTTGAAGATAAGATTTATAGATTTTTTTCTGGTTGGAGAGGTGGCCTTAAAGAAAAAAGCGCAAAAGAAGTTTTTAAAAAAGATCCAACATTGTTGATTAAGTATGCTGTTAAAAGAATGCTTCCTAAAAGTCGTCTTGGACGTCAGATGTTTAAAAAATTAAAGGTTTATTCAGGAAGTGAGCATCCTCATAAAGCTCAAGTATCTTCTTTTGAAGGTGAACCAAAAAAATAAATTTGTTCGTGTTTTTTATAAATACTTACTTTTTTGGGAATTGTTCAGTTATAAATTCTACAGAATAACCTTTTGATGATTTTTGTATTTTGACTAGAGTATTTTCATTTATAGTAAATGTTATTTTACCATGTCTGGGTGCAATTATTCCAGGAACACTAATTTTTAAAAAATGTTTTTTTGAAGATATTCTTTCAATTATTCTGGCTTCTATTTCTACTTTTGAATTTGCTCGAACATCATTTTTTAAAAAGGGTGTTTTGCTTATGTTTAGAAAAAATTCAGCACCATTTCTTATCTCTTTTGCTACCGCTTTCCCATTTATTTTTATGTATACTAGTGTGCTTATGTTTAAATCTTTTTCAATTGTTTTTACCATTAAACTAAGTGGTTTGCATACAGAATAAAAAGCACCAAAAATCATTAATAATGTTATTAAAATTGTAATTTTTTTCATTTTTCTCCTTTTTATTATAAAAATAACAAAATTTCAAATAGAAAATCAATAACTTGAGAATAAAGTTTTAATTGGAATTTAAAGATCTTTCGAATTTATTATCTGAGTTTGAAAAAAAATGATAAACTTTTAATTACAGAAAATTAATATTGATTTTTAAAAGTGTAATGAGATTTTTGATGAAACAAAGAACATTGAATAACAAAATTTGTTTTGAAGGGGTTGGTGTTCATTTGGGTTTGTCTTCTTCAATTATTCTTAATCCTGCTCCTGCTGATTCTGGTATTATTTTTGTAAATTCAAAGTTTCCAAAAGAAAAGATAAAAATAGGGAATATAATTCCTCAAGTTGCTATGCACGCTTCTGTTATTAAGAGCGAAAATTGGATGTTGAGTACAGTTGAGCATTTGATGGCCACAATTAATGCATTTGGAATAGATAATCTTTTGATTGAAGTGGATGGTTTTGAAATACCTATTTTGGATGGAAGTGCATTATCATTTGCTTATGAAATAGAATGTGTTGGATTAAAAGAGCAAGATAATCCTAAAAAATTTTTAACACCTAAAAAAGTTTTAGAGTTTAAAGATCAAAAAGACGATCGTTATATAAAAATTATACCGGCAAGATTTTTCAATGATATTAATTCATATGATACAAATTTATATTTTGATTATCTTGCAGATTTTGCTCATCCATTAGTAAGACAGAATAGGTTACATGGAATTATGTCGGCAGATTACTTTATTGAAAACATAGCTCCAGCAAGAACTTTTGGTTTTTTGGAACAACTTCCTTTTTTAAGAAGGCATGGTCTTGCAAAAGGTACTACTCTTGGAAATACAGTTGTAATTGGGGAAGAAGAGTTTTTGAATGATAGAAGATTTAAGGATGAGTTTGTACGTCACAAATTTCTTGATTTGATAGGAGACTTAGCTCTTTTGGGAAAAAATCTTATTGGTACTGTTAATGCTAAAAAAACAGGACATAATTTTAACAGATTAGTTATAGAGCATTATATAAACAATCCTGACATGTGGATGTTGATATAATTATTTTTATCTAAATTTCAATAATCTCAAAATGTCTTTATAAGTTAAATAAAGTATTAACCATAAAATTAAAACCCATGAAGTAATATTTATAATAAGACGAATGATGTTAGGAATTTCACGTCTTATTATTGCTTCTATCGTTGCAAATAAAATTTGTCCACCATCCAATGCTCCGATTGGAAGAAGATTAATAATTGCTAAATTGATACTGATAAAAGCTAAAAATAAGAAGAGTGGGATAATTCCTTTTTGAGCAGTTTCAAATGTTTTAGTAATTATCATTACAGGTCCGCCTGCACCTGCTAATGATCGTGTTGTGATAAGATATTTTATAGCATATAAAGTTTGATAAAGAATATTATTTGTTGTTTTTATTCCTTGTGATATTGCAGAAAATATTGGATATTTTTCGTATTTTCCTTCTATCGGTGTAGTTTTTAATTCAAAAGAACCAATTAATTTGTTATTCAATTCTTTTAATTCTATTGGAATTGTAATATCAATTAGTTTTTCTCCTCGCATGATTCCTAATTGAAGTTGTTCACTTTTATTTTGTGTCAGAGGAATTATTAAAAGCTTATGTATTTCTGTAAGCAGTTTTTTAGGAGAGGAACTTAGTTTTTTGTTACTTATAGAAACAATTTTATCTCCGGGTTCTATTTTAAATTTTTCTTTAACTACATCCTCAATTTTTGAAGCAATATAAAACTCTACCTTTTTTTTTGGAATTCCTATGAAAAATAACATTGAATAAACTATATATGCAAAAAAGATATTAAATAATACGCCACCACTTAGGACTAATAGTTTTTGCCAGTATGGTTTTTGTGTGAATGAGTTTTCGTCATGTATTTTTGCGAGTTTTTGTTTACCTTGACCAACTTCGGCTAACCCTGCTATTTCTACATATCCTCCCAAAGGAATAGCTGCTATACGAAAATTTGTTGATCCTATTTTTTTTTGTATGATTTTTGGTCCAAATCCTATAGAGAAAGTTGGAGTGTGAATTCCAAACATTTTGCAAAAGAAAAAATGTCCAAATTCATGGACCATTATTAATAAACCAAATCCGATAAACGCATATATTAGAGGAATTACTTTTGATGATACAAGTATAGACAAAGCATTTAAATTCATTATTTTTTACCTTTCTATTCATTTGTTTTTCAATTTTTATAAATTTTATTTTTTATTTATGTTATAACAACATAGCAAAAAATTACACATATGAAAAAGATTATTGGTATTGATTTTTAGATATTAGACTTTTATATTGTTGCATGAAAATTAAAAATTTGAATTTACTTATTATTTAATCAATTTTTACTTGAAAAAAGTTAAAAAAAATATAAAATTATTAATCAATAGGGTCTTTTTTATTAGTGGCTCTTTATCTTTGTCTTTAAATTTGTAAATAATTAAGTTACAGATAGATAAAGTTTACAGATTGAATTTTGTGAATAATCAAGGAAATCTTGATAACAAAAAGAGTTAGATTTTAATTTTTTGGATTAATTTAGGATAATTTTATGCCAACTATAAACCAGCTTATTCGTTCAAGGCGAAAGTTAGTGACTAAAAAAACAAAATCTCCGGCGCTTGATAATTGCCCTCAAAGAAGAGGGGTTTGCGTACGTGTATATACTGTTACGCCTAAAAAACCTAATTCTGCTTTAAGAAAAGTTGCTAGAGTAAAATTGACAACAGGAAAAGAGGTAACTGCTTATATTCCTGGGGAAGGTCATAATCTTCAGGAACACTCGGTAGTTTTAGTTCGTGGTGGCAAGGTTAAAGATTTGCCAGGAGTAAAATATCATATTGTAAGAGGAACTCTTGATACAGCTGGGGTTGAAGGCAGAAAACAATCTCGTTCTTTGTATGGAGCTAAAAGAGAGAAGAAAGGGGTAGCCTGATGCCTAGACGTAAAAGAGTTGGATTGATAAGAGATATTGGTGCTGATCCGCGTTTCAATTCATTTTTAGTTCAAAAATTAATAAATATGATTATGATTAAAGGTAAAAAAAATTTAGCAAGAGCAATTGTTTATGAAGCCTTTGATATTTTGCTTGTGAAAGCAGAAAAAGATGAAAAAAAGGGATTTCAGATTTTTGAAAAAGCGATTGATCAAATAAAGCCTTCTGTTGAGGTTCGATCTCGTCGTGTTGGAGGGGGAGTTTATCAGATTCCTGCTGAGGTTCGTCCAAGAAGAGCTATGGCATTGGCTATTAGATGGCTTATTAATTCTGCTGCTGTTCGTGCAGATAAAACCATGGGACAAAGACTTGCTAGCGAGATATTTGAAGCATCTCAAGGACGTGGAAATGCGATTAAAAAGAGGGCGGATGTTCATAGGATGGCTGAGGCTAATAGGGCTTTTTCACATTATGCATGGTAAATAGTGTAGTTAGAGGTAAAGTAAATTATGAGTAATTCAAATCCGAGAGATTTAAAAAAATATAGAAATATTGGCATAATGGCTCACATTGATGCTGGAAAAACTACGGTTACAGAGAGAATTCTTTTTTATACCGGAGTATCTTACAAAATAGGTGAGGTTCATACTGGCGAAGCTATTATGGATTGGATGGCTCAAGAAAGAGAAAGAGGCATAACTATTACATCAGCAGCAACAACTTGTTTTTGGAATGATCATCATATAAATATTATTGATACTCCTGGACATGTTGATTTTACAATCGAGGTAGAAAGATCTCTAAGGGTTTTGGATGGAAGTATTGCTGTATTTTGTGGAGTTGGTGGTGTTGAGCCGCAATCTGAAACTGTTTGGCGTCAGGCGGATAGGTATAAAGTTCCACGAATAGCTTTTGTAAATAAATTGGATAGAGTAGGTGCGGATTACTTTAATGTTATAGCAGATATAGATGTAAAATTGCATGGTAATCCTTTATCTATGCAACTTCCGGTTGGTAAAGAAGAAAATTTTAAAGGAGTTATTGATCTTCTAACACGTAAAATGGTTGTTTTTGATAAAGAATCTTTAGGTGCAAAGCCTGAGTTTCTAGAGGTTCCTGAAGAGCATAAAGAAAAGGTGGATGAGTTAAGAGAAGCTATTGTAGAGAGAGCTTGTGATTTTGATGATAATTTGGCGGAAAAATATTTAGATGGTGAGGATGTAACTATAGATGAGATTAAATCTGCAATACGTAAAGGAGTTTTAAAGCAGGAAATAACTCCAGTTTTTTGTGGATCAGCTCTTAAAAATAAAGGGGTCCAATTATTGTTGGATAGTGTTGTAGATTATCTTCCTTCGCCGTTAGATGTGCCAGCAGTAGAAGGAATAAATCCTGATACAAAAGAAAAAGAAGAGAGGGTTGCAGATCAAAATGTACCTTTTTGCGCTTTAGCTTTTAAGATAATGGTAGATCCTTTTGTTGGATCTTTGACTTTTGCCAGAATTTATTCGGGATCTTTAGATTCTGGTTCTTATGTTTATAATGCTTCAACTGGTAAAAAAGAAAGAGTAAGCCGTCTTTTAAAAATTCACGCTGATAAAAGAGAAGAAATAAAAAATGTTTTGGCTGGTGATATTGTTGCTATTGTAGGAATAAAAGAGGTTTCAACGGGTGACACGCTTTGTGATGAAAAACATCCTATTTTTTTAGAATCTATAGAGTTTCCTGAGCCTGTTGTAAGTGTTGCCATTGAGCCTAAGGGAAAAGGTGATTACGAAAAAATGACTCTTGCGTTAAGAAAATTAATGAAGGAGGATCCTTCTTTTAAATTTACTTTTGATGCTGAGACTGGGCAGACAGTTATTTCTGGTATGGGAGAGTTGCATTTGGAAATTATAGTCGATAGGTTGCTTAGAGAGCATAAGGTTGATGCTAATGTTGGAAAGCCTCAAGTTGCATATAAAGAAACCATTCAAAAACCTGTTCAATCTGAAGGAAAATTTATACGTCAGTCTGGTGGTCGTGGTCAATATGGACATGTTTGGCTTAAATTGGAGCCAATGGAGAGAGGGGCAGGATTTGAGTTTGAAAATGCTGTTGTAGGTGGTTCTATTCCAAGAGAATTTATTCCTGGAATATCAAAAGGTGTAAAAGAGGCTATGGGTAGCGGAATTTTGGCTAATTATCCTGTAGTAGATATTAAAGTGACAGTTTATGATGGTTCTTTTCATGAAGTTGACTCATCAGAATTGGCGTTTAAGATAGCTGCTTCAATGGCTTTTAAAGATGGTATGAAAAATGCATCTCCGGTATTATTAGAACCTATTTTTAAGATTGAGGCTGTGACTCCAGAAGAATATATGGGAGATGTGATGGGGGATTTAAATTCTAGGAGAGGCAGAATTTTAGGAATGGAAGGTAGAAAAGGGGTACAGGTTATAACTGCAGAGGTTCCTCTATCTGAAATGTTTGGTTATACAACAGATTTGCGTTCCCTTACAAAAGGGCGAGCAAGTTCTTCAATGCAATTTGAAGTTTATAGGGAAGTGCCTAAGAGTGTTCAAGGGATTATAGTAGGGGAAAAATAATTTAATAATGTTGTTTATTGTGTTAGGAAGGATAATAAAAAATGGCAAAAGGTGTTTTTGAAAGAAAAAAGCCACATTGTAATGTTGGTACAATTGGACACGTTGACCATGGTAAGACAACGTTGACGGCTGCTATTACAAAGGCTTTATCAGAAAAAGGGCAGGCTACGTTTAAGGCTTTTGATCAGATAGATAATGCTCCTGAGGAAAAGGCTAGAGGTATTACTATTGCAGTTACACATGTTGAGTATGAAACAGATAAGCGTCACTATGCACACGTTGACTGTCCAGGTCACGCTGACTATGTTAAAAATATGATTACTGGTGCAGCTCAGATGGATGGAGCAATTTTAGTTGTATCTGCAGCTGATGGTCCTATGCCTCAAACAAGAGAGCATATTTTGTTGGCAAGGCAAGTTGGTGTTCCTTCGATTGTTGTTTATTTAAACAAGGTTGATATGGTTGATGATCCAGGCTTGATTGATCTTGTAGAAGAGGAGATTCGTGAACTTCTAGTAAAATATGGTTTTCCAGGGGATAAGATTCCAATTGTAAAGGGATCAGCTCTTAAAGCATTAGAAGGTGATACAAGTGAAATTGGAATTCCATCAATTATAAAATTGCTTGAATCTGTTGATTCTTATATTCCAACGCCAGAACGTGATACAAAAAAACCATTTTTAATGCCAGTTGAGGATGTATTCTCAATATCTGGCAGAGGAACTGTTGTTACTGGACGTATCGAGAAAGGTATTATTAAGCTTGGAGAAGAAGTTGAGGTTGTTGGTTTTAGGGATACTGTAAAAACAACTGCAACTGGTATTGAGATGTTTAATAAAGAGATGAAAGAAGGAATGGCGGGTGATAATATTGGATTATTGTTGCGAGGTATAAAGAAAGAAGATGTAGAAAGAGGACAGGTTATTGCTGCGGTTGGTTCTATAACTCCTCATAAAAAATTTAAAGCACAAATAGTTACTTTGTCTAAGGAAGAAGGTGGAAGACATACTCCATTTTTTAATGGTTACAGGCCTCAATTTTACTTTAGAACAACTGATGTTACAGGAACTATAACTCTTCCAGAAGGTAGAGAGATGATTATGCCTGGAGATGAAGTTGGTGTGGATATTGAGCTTGTTAGCAATATAGCAATGGATAAAGAATTGAAATTTGCTATCCGTGAGGGTGGAAGAACTGTTGGAGCTGGAATTGTTACAGAAATTATTGAATAATTTAGTAAGGTAGTGATTTTAATGAAAAAAGAAAAGATACGATTAACATTAAAATCTTATGATCATCAGTTGTTAGATAGTGCTGTAAAACAGATTGTTTTGACTGTAAGAAGAACGGGGTCTGGTATTTTGGGTCCTGTTCCTCTACCAAACAGAAAGAAGTGTTTTACTGTATTGAGGTCTCCACATGTTGATAAAAAGTCGAGAGAGCAGTTTGAATTGACTACTCATAAGCGTATTTTGGATATTCTCTCTCCTTCTGAACAAACGATGGATGCTTTGATGAAATTAAATATTTCTGCTGGTGTAGATGTTGAGATTAAATAGTGAGATTAAATAGAATGATTTGCAAGAGGCTTTGTCATGCTAAGTAGAATTTTTGGTAAAAAAATGGGAATGACGCAAATTTTTATTCAAGATGGTAAAGTTATTCCTGTTACTGTAATTGATATTGCAAATTTGTTTGTGACACAGATCAAGACTATGCAAAAGGATGGATATTCAGCTTTGCAGCTTGGATTATTGAGAAATCGATATAATAAACTTCCTTTTGATATAAACTGGTGTAAAAATAAAAAGAAGTATTTTTTGCATTTAAAAGAATTAAAAATTAATGAGGATGAATTAGAAAAAGTTAAAATTGGGCATAAAATTACACTTGAAAATGTTGATATAGAAAAAGAGGTTATAGTAAAGGTTACTAGTAATAGTAAAGGATTAGGTTTTCAAGGAGTTGTAAAGCGTTGGGGATTTAGTGGAGGTCCTAGTAGCCATGGATCTAATTTTCATCGTATACCTGGTTCTATAGGTACAATCTGTTCGCAAGGAAAAGTTTACAAAGGGAAAAAAATGCCTGGGCAATGCGGCAGCAAGCAGATTACAATTAAAGGTTTAAAAATTATAGAATTGGACAAAAAGGGTGGTTATTTGTATGTTAATGGCGCTGTTCCTGGAAAAAAGAATTCGCTAGTAGTTATTAGCAAGTAAGGATAAGTTTATGAATCGAATACCTGTTTTTGATTCGCAAGGTAAAGGACAAGATAATTTGGAATTTGATTTTCAAATTAAACAAAAAAAATATAGTCCTAATAATTTTTCTTGTGCTATAAAAATTTTACGTCAAGGTTGGCGACAAGGAACAGTTTGTTGTAAAGGCCGTAGTGATGTATCTTTTTCTAAAAGAAAGCCTTGGAAACAAAAAGGAACTGGTAGGGCCAGAGCGGGAATGGCAAGTTCTCCTTTGTGGAGAAAAGGTGGAGTTGTTTTTGGTCCACAACAACGTACTAAAAAATTATCGATAAATCGTAAGCAAATTAAATTAGCTTTGAATAACGTTTTTCATAGTTTACTTTTAGAAGATGTTAATAAAAGAAATATATGTTGTTTGGATTTTGATCTTAAAAATGAAGGCAAGCCTTGTAGTAAGATTGCTTTTAATGTTTTGAAAAAAATTGGAATTGAGAAAAAAAATATTGCAATGTTTTTACCTTTTCGAGATGAGTTAAATTATTTGTCTTTTAGAAATATTGGAAATGTTAAGATTTTTTATTTTGATCAACCAAATGCTTTTGACTTGAGTAATAGTAATTGTTGGATTTTTTTGAAAAAAGATTGTGATTTATTTAAAAAGATGGTTTCAAAATGGAATTGAGTGTTTACGAAATTATAAAAAAAAGAATATTAACTGAGAAAAGTGATGAACTTTTCAAAAAATTTGGAAAGTTGACTTTTGAGGTTTATAAGAATGCTAATAAAGTGATGATAAGAAATGCAATTGAGAAGATTTGGAATGTAAAAGTTGAAAATGTGAGAGTTATTTCGTGTCCTGGTAAAGCTAAATCTTTTGGAAAAAAAATTTTTAAGACCTCTGGTAAAAAGAAGGCCATTATAACCTTGAAAAAAGGATATAAGATTGATTTACCTAGCCATTATGAAACGATGGGTGTATCAGAAGGTAAGGCCAAAAAAAAGCAAGACGTAGAGGGAAAATAATATGGCAATAGTTACTAGAAAACCTAGAAGTTCTTCTTTGCGAGGACAACAGTTTTTAGATTTTAAGGAATTGACTAAAAAAAAGCCAGAAAAAAGTTTACTTGCTCCTTTGCCTAAAAAGGCTGGCAGAAATGCTTATGGTCGTATTACTGTTCGCCATCGAGGGGGTGGAGCAAAGAGGAAGTATCGAATAATAGATTTTAAACGATCACAAAAAGACGTTGCAGGAGTTGTATCTGCTTTTGAATATGATCCCAATAGAAATGTTTTTATTGTTTTGATTAAATATAAAAATGGTGCAAAATGTTATATTTTAAAACCTGATGGTTTGAATATAGGTGATGAGATTTTTGCGGGTACTAAAGCTGAGGCGAAAGTTGGAAATTGTTTATCATTGAAAAATATTCCTGTAGGTTTTTTTATTCATAATGTTGAAATTATTCCTGGTCAAGGTGGAAAGATTGCGAGAGGTGCTGGTTGTTCTGTTCAGCTTCTTGGAAAAGAAGGGAGTCTTGCAATTCTTAAAATGCCATCAGGAGAGACACGAACGGTTTGTCTTGATTGTTTGGCAACTATAGGTGCTCTTTCAAACGCAGATCGCAAGAATATAACATTGGGAAAGGCTGGTAGAACGAGGCATTTGGGATGGCGACCGTCTGTTCGTGGTATGGCGATGAATCCTGTGGATCATCCTCATGGAGGAGGAGAAGGACGTTCAAAGTCTGGGTCTCACCCTGTAACTCCGTGGGGAAAATCTTGTAAGGGAGCGAGAACGAGACGTAGAAAAAGTACGGCTATATTGAAGAGAAGAAAATAGATTTATTTTTAAAGATTTATGTAAAAAGCAGAGGATGTTGATGTCAAGATCTATACGAAAAGGCCCTTATATTGACCAAACATTATTGGTAAAAGTAAAAAAAGCAAAAGAATCAACAGAAAGGAAGCCAATAAAAACGTGGAGAAGAGGAAGTATGGTTACTCCTGATCTTGTAGGTCTTACAATTGCTGTTCACGATGGTAGAAAATTTGTATCTGTTTTTATTACAGAAAATATGGTAGGACATTATCTTGGAGAATTTGCTCCAACAAGAATATTTAGGTTGCATAGTGGGCAGCGTAAAGCTGGAGCACTTGGGGCTAAGGGTGGAGCAAAGTAATTTTGAGCTTATTATACTAAATGAGATGTTAATTTATTTGTTAAAAGTAAGTTTTAATATTTTAAAAAAATAGAAATTGAAAAAAGGTTTGAATCATGCTTGTAAAAGCTAAAAGTAAATATATACGCGTTTCACCTAAAAAACTTAGAGCAATTGTTGATGTTATTAGGGGATATTCGGCTGATAAAGCGATTATGGTGTTGAAAAATTGTAGTTTGAAAAGATCCGAGCCTATTGAAAAATTGATTTTTTCTGCTTTTTCGAATGGAAAAAATTTGTCTTCTGATGTTAAACAAATGAGTGATCTTTTTATTAAGGATATTAGGGTTGATGTTGGGCCTGTTATTAAATATTTTAAACCTGGTGCAATGGGTAGGGCTTCTACGCAAAGAAAAAGATTAAGTCATTTACAAGTTGTTTTGGAAACAAAAGATAATAAAAAATAGAAATGGAGAAGGGATATTGAAAGATAAAGGTGTTATTAAATTTGAAAAATTTATTAGAGGTGTCATGTGGGACAAAAAGTTCATCCATTAGGTTTTAGATTAGGTATTTTTGAAGATTGGCATGCTCATTGGTTTGCCAAACGATCTTACGGTTCTGAATTGTTGGAAGACTTACAAATTAGAAAGTTTTTAAAAGAACAATTAAATGATTCTTTTATTGATAAAGTTGTAATAGAAAAGGCTGGAGAGAATATTCGGTTAATTGTTTATTCTTCAAGACCTGGATTTATTATTGGGAAAAAGGGTGCGGGGATAGACCGATTAAAAAAAGATTTTTATGAAAAGTTCAAAAAGAATGTTGATATTTCAGTTCAGGAAGTAAGAGTATATGCTTTGAGTGCTGCATTAGTGGCAAAAGGCATAGCAGAGCAATTAGAAAAACGAGTTAGTTTTAAGCGAGCAATGAAAAAAGCTGCTTTTGCAACAATGAAAAGTGGTGCTAAGGGAATAAAGATTTGTTGTGCTGGTCGTTTAGGTGGAACTGAGATTGCTAGAAGCGAATGGCTTAGGGTTGGTTCTGTTCCTTTGCATACTTTACGCTCTAATGTAGATTTTGCTTTAGCTGAGGCTAAAACTACCTATGGAATGATCGGTGTAAAAGTGTGGATTTGTAAGGGAGAGTACTAATTATCATATTTAAAAATTGTTAATAATTAGGAAGAGATAAGCATGTTAATGCCAAAGAAAACTAAATATAGAAAAATTCGAAAGGGAAAAGTTAGGGGTATTTCAAAAGCAAGAAAGATTGTTTTTGGAGATTATGCTCTTATTGCAGTAGAATCTGGATGGTTGACAGCGAGGCAGATTGAGTCTGCGAGAGTAACAATGGGAAGAAGATTAAAGAAAGTCGGTGAATTATTTTTAAGAGTGTTTCCAGATAAACCGGTTACAAAAAAACCTGCAGAAACTAGAATGGGAAAAGGGAAGGGAAATCCAGAGTTTTGGGTTTGTGTAGTAAAAAGAGGAAAAGTTTTGTTTGAAGTAAAAGATCTTGATAAGCAGACAGCTAAAAATGTTTTGTGTTCAGCTTCTTATAAAATTCCTATGAAGACTAGGTTTATAACTAAAAAAGAACAGATTGATAGTGAGATAACACTATGAAAAAAGATGAAATGAAAAAAATGGATTCTAATTCTTTGAAAAAAGAAGTAGAAAAATTAAAAAAAGAACTTTTCAATTTACGTTTAAATATAGCAATTGGAGATGTAAAAGATTATTCTCAGTTTAAAAAAATACGAAATGATATTGCTCGGTGTTTGACTTTTTTGAATCAAACGATGAAAATAAGTGGAGTGAAACATAATGATCAAAAAGATTAAAAAAGATTTAGTTACTAAAACAAAAGGACATGCTTTAACCGGTCAAGTAATTACTGATAGTATGGAAAAAACGATAGTAGTCAAAGTAAATAGAATATTTAAACATCCTTTTTTTGGAAAAGCTGTTACTTGTTCAAAAAAATATAAAGTACACGATGAAAATGATAAGGCAAAAGTTGGAGATTTGGTTGAAATTGTTGAGAGTAGACCTATTTCGAAGACGAAACACATGGTTTTAAAATCCATTTTAAAAAAAGCTGTTTAAAAGGATAATTAATGATTCAAAAGCAAACAATGTTAGTAGTTGCAGATAATTCTGGTGCAAAAAGGTTAATGGTTATCCATGTTTCAGGTGGAACAAGAAAGCGATTTGCAACAGTTGGAGATATTGTGAAGGTTACTGTAAAAAAGGCCATTCCAGGTGGTACGGTTAAAAAAGGTGAGATTCATAATGCCGTTGTTGTTAGAACTAAAAAGGAAGTTCGTCGTTTTGATGGAAGTTATATTAGGTTTGATGATAATGCTGCAGTAATTGTGGATAAAGATAAAAAGCCTATTGGAACGCGTATGTTTGGACCTGTTGCGAGAGAGTTGAGAGCATTAGGGTATTTGAAAGTTATATCGTTAGCTCCTGAAGTTTTGTAGTAAGATTGGATATTGAATGTTAAACAGAGTAAAAAAAAATGATACGGTTGTTGTCATCTCTGGAAGAGATAAGGGAAAACAAGGACAGGTTATCAAAGTTGATTCTAAAAAGAAATTGATTCTTGTGAAAGATGTTGGAGTGGTTACTCGACATATTAAAGCGAGAAAATCTGGAGAAAAAAGTAGAATTGCAAAAGAAGAAGGTTTTATTACTTTTTGTAAGGTAATGCCTGTTTGTCCTTCTTGTAAGAAGGCTTGTAGAATTCAGACAAAATTTTTGGAAGATAGAAAGAAAACGCGAATTTGTCATCGTTGTAAAGAGGCTTTTTAGTTAGGGTTAGTTTGCTATGGAAGCGAGATTAGAAAAATTATATAAAGAAAAAATTAAGTTAAAATTGTTGGAAGAGCTTAATTTGAAGAATTTAATGCAGGTACCTAAAATTTCTAAGATAGTTTTAAATATGGGTGTAAAAGATGCAGTGGCTGATAGCAAGGTGCTTAACTTAGTTAAAGACGTTATAACGCAGATTGTAGGACAGGCTGCAGTGACTACTAGTGCTAAAAAATCAATAGCTGGATTTAAATTACGAGAAGGTATGCCTATAGGAGTAAGGGTTACTTTAAGAAGAAAAAGGATGTATGATTTTTTGGATAAATTTATCAATATTGCATTACCAAGAGTTAGAGATTTTCATGGATTTGCACAAAAATTTGATGGGAATGGAAATCTGAATGTGGGGATAAAAGATTGGATGGTTTTTCCTGAAGTCGACTATGACAAAGTTGATAAAATTAGAGGTTTAAATGTTACTATCCAAACCACAGCTAAATCAGATGAGCAAGCTCTTGCTCTTTTAAAGAGTTTTAATATGCCGTTTGGGAAAGAATAGAATAAGGATTTATAAAGGCTTGTAATATGGCTAGAAAAGCATTAATAGAAAAAGCAAAAATGATACCAAAGTTTTCAACACGTAAACGTAATAGATGTAAAGTATGTGGAAGACCTCGTGGTTTTATGAGGGATTTTTTATTGTGTAGAATTTGTTTTAGAAAATTTGCACTAGAAGGGTTACTTCCCGGAGTCAAGAAAACAAGCTGGTAAATTTTGGAAGGACAATTGATATGTCAGTGGATGTTGTAGGTGATTTTTTAACTATTATACGAAACGCGATAAAGGTTTATAAAAGATCTGTTGTTGCTCCTAATTCAAAATTAAAAGAAGGGATAGCAAAGGTTTTAAAAGAAGAGGGATTTATTCGTGATTTTAAAGTAAATGAAGATGAGGTTGGAAAGAAATTTTTGACTGTATATTTAAAATATATAAAAGGATCGCCCTCAATTAATGAAATAGTTCGTATAAGTAAGCCTAGCCGTCGTTGTTATGAAAGGTTAAATAAAATTACACCTGTTGTTGGAGGGTTAGGAATTTCTATTTTGAGCACAAGTTCGGGTGTTATGACGGATCGGCAATCTAAAAAATTGTCTGTTGGCGGCGAAGTAATTTGTCATGTTTGGTGAGGACAAAAAGATATGTCAAAAATAGGAAGAAAACCAATTCCTTTTTCCTCTGCTAAAATTGAGATTAAGGATAAAAGTGTATTTATAAGTGGTCCAAAGGGAAAATTTACGCATCATTTGCCTGATCAGGTGGAGTTATCTTTAAAAGACAATTCTTTAGTTTTGTCAATAAAAGAGAACACACGTAATAATAGGATTTTATGGGGAATGCATAGAGCTCTGTTGGCAAACAAGGTAAAAGGTGTAGAGATAGGATTTGAAAAAAAAGTTAAAATTGTTGGGCTTGGGTATAAAGCACAATTGACTGGAAGAAAATTAATATTTTCTTTGGGATATAGTCATAAAATAAATTATGATTTACCTGAAGGGATTGAAGTGAAGGTTGATAAAACTGGTCAGAATTTGATTTTTAAATCTTCAGATAAGATGCTTCTTGGTGAGGTTTGCAGTACTATTAGAAATTTTAGAGCTCCTGAGCCATATAAGGGAACTGGAATAATATTAGAAGGTGAAGTAATTATTAGAAAAGCTGGTAAAACGAAAGTTGCTGCTTAATCGATAGAAGGGTTTTAGAGTGAGCTTGCAAAAAAGATTTCAGAAAAAAATAAAATTACAATCTACAAGAAGGCGTAATAGCGTTAAAAATAGACAGATAAGCAGAGGTACAAAACTTAGAGTTTCTGTGTTTAGAAGTTTAAATCATATTCATGGCCAAATAATTAATGATAAAGAACAAAAAACTTTATGCAGTTTTTCTTCTTTAAAGTTAAAAGATGCAAAAGGAGATAAGACTTCAATTGCAAAACAGGTTGGAATAGAGTTAGGAAAAATAGCTTTACAAAATAATGTAAAAGATGTTTTTTTTGATCGAGGAAAATACTTGTATCACGGTAGAGTGAGTGCTTTTGCGCAAGGACTTCGTGAAAGTGGATTGCAATTTTGAATATTATTAATAATTGTTGTCAAATGATTTAAATAATTTAATTAAAAATTGATATTTCAAGAAAGATTTTATCTTAGAAAAGTGTTAATAATTAGGAAATAAAAATATGGCTGATGCTAAAAACAAAAAAGAAACATCAACTGTTGAAGAACATTCAGAAAATGTTTTGAATGTTAGACGTGTTGCAAAGGTTATACGAGGTGGAAGAAGATTTGTTTTTTCTGCTCTTGTAGTTGTTGGTGATAAGAAGGGGCAAGTTGGTGTTGCTTTAGGGAAGAGTAGAGATGTTTCTTCTGCTATTGCAAAAGCTTCAAAGCGAGCAAGAAAAAACATGTTTCTGGTTCCTTTATATAAAACAACAATTCCTTTTACTGTTACGGGAAAGCATGGTGCAAGTTTTGTTTTGATTCGTTCTGCATCGAAGGGAACGGGTGTTATTGCTGGTGGCGCTGTAAGAGCTGTTATGGAAGCTTTGGGAGTTAAAGATGTGCTTGCAAAGTCTATTGGTTCATCTAATCCACATAATGTTGTAAAGGCCACAATTAAAGCTTTATCAAAATTAAGATCAGCAAAACAATTAGCAGAATTGAGAGGAAAAAGTGTAGCTCAGATTGTTGGAAAAGAGGTTACAGAGGAAAAGAATGTTGAAGCTTGATAAGTTATTTTTGATTTCTAAAAAAAGAAAAAGAATTGGAAGAGGATCAGACCGTGGTGGTACTTGTTGTCGAGGACATAAGGGACAAAAAGCAAGATCTGGTTCAGAATCTCGTATTAAACCTTCTTTTGAAGGTGGACAGATGTCTTTTACTCGTCGTATTCCTAAACGGGGTTTTACGAATAATAGATTTAAAAAAGAGATTCAGATAATAAATTTAAGTAAGTTGGAAAAATATTTTTCTTCAGGAAATAAGGTAGATCGTGAATCTTTATTTAAAAAAGGATTGATAAAAGGAAAAAGAAAATTTTTTATAAAAATTCTTGGGGAAGGGAAATTAACAAAAGAATTAATTATTTGTGCGGATGCTTTTAGTAAATCTGCTGTAGAAGCTATAAAGAAAAGTGGGGGAAAGATTGAGGTGGTAGAAAAGGAGCATTAAAGTGATAGTTTTACTTAAAAATTTTAAAAATATTTTTTTAATTCCAGATTTAAGACGTAAAGTTTTTTTTACTTTGGGAGTTTTGGCCGTTTTTAGATTTGGATCATTTATTCCTATTCCAGGTATAAATACAGCAGCATTAAAATCTTTATTAGGTTCAAAAGTTGCTGGTGGGCTTCTTTCTTATTTAGATCTTTTTTCTGGAGGAGCATTAAGAAGGTTTTCTATTTTTGCTTTGGGAATGATTCCTTATATTAATGCATCTATTATGATGCAACTTCTTACAGTTATGTTGCCCTCATTAGAACAGTTATCTAAGGAGGGAGAATATGGAAGAAAAATTATTGGTCAGTATACAAGATATTTAACTTTGGGTTTGAGTATTATTCAAGGATTTGGAATTTCTATTTTTATTGAAAGTCAGGCTCATTTAGGTCTTATTTTAAATCCTGGTTGGAGTTTTAGATTAACAACTGTTTTGATATTGAGTGTTGGTGCGATTTTTGTTATGTGGCTTGGAGAACAGATAAATGGACATGGTATTGGTAATGGAAGTTCAATGATAATTTTTGCAGGAATAGTTGTTGGATTGCCAGGAGCTATTTTAATGGTTTTGAATCATCTTAAAATGGGGCAGATGGATCCATTACTAGCAGGATTGTTGATTTTGATAACGATAACTGTTATTGGTTGCATAATTTTTCTTGAAAAAGGTGAAAGACGGGTTGTGGTTCAATATGCAAAAAGAGTAGTAGGACACAAAGTGTATGGAGGTCAAAGTTCTTATATTCCATTAAAAATAAATCCTTCAGGAGTGATTCCTGTTATTTTTGCAAGTGCAATTATTCAGCTTCCTATGCTTATTTCAAATATGCTTGCGTCAAAGTTTCCAGCTTTAGTTTTTATTTCTGATTGGTTTTCTTATGGAAGCTTTTTGTTTTATGTTTTACAAGCAGGTTTGATTATCTTTTTTGCTTTCTTTTATACAGCTGTTATTTTTAATCCTGTTGAATTGGCGGATAATATTAGAAAATCAGGTGGATTTATTCCAGGGATAAGGCCTGGTAAGCGTACTGCAGAGTTTTTTGATTATCTTTTGACAAGGATCGGTCTTCCAGGAGCAATTTATTTAGCAACTTTGGCTGTTCTTCCTAGCATTTTGCAAAACTTTTTTAATTTCCCAGTGATGTTTAGTGGAATCAGTCTTTTAATCGTAATTGGTGTTGCCATGGATACTTCTGCTCAAATAGAGTCTCATTTGATAGAAAGACGATATGAAGGATTTTTGACTACGGGTAGATTAAAAGGAAGGCTTGGAAGATAGAAATGCATCAAGACGGTTATTCAAAAATAATATTTTCATTTTTTGGTCCTCCAGGTTCTGGTAAGGGCACCGTAGCTGAAATGTGTGTTCAAGGGTTGGGTTTTAAAGTTTTATCTACTGGGAATTTATTCAGAAAGCATATTTCCCTTGGAACAGATTTTGGAAAATTGATCAAAGATTATATAGATATTGGAAAGTTGGTTCCAGATGAATTTGTTGGAAATATTGTTTTGGATTGGTTAAAAGATGCGGCTTCTAGCGGAATGCCAATTATTTTGGATGGATATCCTAGGACGAGTGGACAAGCTGAGCATTTTTTCAAAACTTTTAAGGATTTTGCGCCTGATTATGAATTTAGAGTAATTTATTTTATAATATCAGATGAAGAAGTAATTAAAAGACTTACTAATAGGTTTGTTTGCCAAAACAAAAATTGTCAAGCAGTTTACCCTCCTTTTGCTCCAGCAGTTAAAAAAGGTATCTGTGATTTGTGTGGTGAAAAAATTGTGCGAAGAAAAGATGACAGCGTAGAAGTTGTTAAGGATAGATTAAGACAATATCCACGTTATAAAGATGATCTTTTAAGTTATTACAAAAAAACAGATTTACTAGTAGAATCGTTTGATGTTGAAGGAAAATCAATTGAGAATGTATTTAAAAGTTTTAAAGAAGATTATTTAAATGGAGATTCGATAAATGGTATTGATAAAGAATAAATCAGCAATTGAAAAAATGCATATTGCAGGTAAACTTTTAGCGCAAATATTACATGAAGTTAAAAGTCATGTTGTTAAAGGAGCTACAACATTACAGATTGATAATTTTATTGAAAATCGAATGAAAGATCTTGGGCTTAAGGCAGAATGTAAAGGTTACGCTGGATATAAATATGCTACATGTATTTCTTTGAATGATGTTATTGTTCATGGGGTTCCATCAGATAAAATAGTTTTAAAATCTGGTGATTTTGTTAAAATAGACGTAGTTGGATCTTATAAAAATTATTGTGTGGACATGGCACGTTTTTTTTTCGTTGGAAATGTTGGTCCAGTGGTTAAAAAAATTGCACAAGTTTCTCAAAATGCTTTGGATAAAGCGATTGAATTAGTTGTGGAAGGAAACAGACTTTCTGATATTTCTTTTGGTATTCAAAAAGAAGTTGAAAAAGAAGGATTTAACGTTATAAGAAAGTTTGCTGGTCATGGCATTGGGAAAGATATGCATGAAGAACCTGACATTCCAAATTATGGTAAAGCTGGCTGTGGACCTGTTTTAAGAGAAGGGATGACATTGGCTATTGAACCTATGATTAGCGAGAGAAGTTATTTGGTTGAAGTAATGGAGGATGGTTGGACTGCAAAAACGGCAGATGGTGGGTTGGCAGGACATGTAGAGGATACAGTTTTAGTTACAAATAATGGACCTCAGATTTTAACAAGAATTTAATATCTTGTGTCGTAAAAGTATTATGAAAAAGAAAAAAGAAGTAATTATTGTCGATGGGGTGGTTTTAAAAGCATTACCTAATGCTATGTTTCAAGTTGAGATTGAAGGGGGACACAAGATATTGGGACATGTTTCTGGTAAGATGCGAATGCATTATATAAAATTACTTCCAGGAGATAAAGTTGCAGTAGAACTTTCTCCATATGATTTGACAAAAGGAAGAATTATTTCTCGATATAAAGTATAAAGAAAAAACGGTAATAATGTTTTATGTGTATTTTTTAAATGAAAGATAAATAATCATGAAGGTACGGACATCGGTGAAAAAAATTTGTGCTTATTGTAAAATTGTGCGAAGAGGTAGGATAGTTAGAGTTATTTGTAAGAGGAATCCAAGGCATAAACAACGCCAAGGTTAATTTAATTAGGTATAGAGAGGTTTTTGCATGGCTCGTATTGAAGGTGTTCATTTACCCAATAGTAAACGGTTAGAGATTGGTCTTACTTATATTTTTGGTATCGGATTGCAAAGATCAAAAAATATTTTAAAGTATACAAAAATTGACCCAAATATTAGGATCAAGGATTTATCTCATGATCAGATTGCTACTATTCAAAAGTATATAAGTGATAAGTATAAAGTTGAGGGAGATTTGCATAAAGAAATCACATTGAATATAAAGCGATTGCAGGAAATAGGTTCTTACCGTGGATTGAGACATAAAAGATCTCTCCCTGTAAGAGGCCAGCGTACTAAAACAAATGCTAGAACTCGAAAGGGTCCTAGGCGTCCTGGCGCAGCGATTACTCTAAAGAAAACCGTTACTAAAAAGTAGATTGAGATAGTTTATAAAAGAGGTAAAAATGGCATATAAAAAGAAGGTAAAAAAGAAACAACTTAAAGGAATTGATATTGTTATAGCTCATGTAAAATCTACCTTTAATAATACTATTGTATCCATAACCAATCCTGATGGTGATGTTATTTTGCGTGGAAGTGCTGGTAGCTTAGGCTTTAAAGGAGCGAGAAAAGGTACTCCTTTTGCGGCAACACAAGTTGCAAATAATTTGGCAAAGCAGATGAAAGATATTGGGGTAAGGTTGGTTGAGGTAAATATGCGTGGTCCAGGTTCTGGTCGTGATTCTGTTGTAAGAGCGTTGCAGTCGTCTGGATTGACTATAACAACTTTAAGGGATGTAACACCTCTTCCTCATAACGGTTGTCGAGCTCCTAAAAAAAGAAGAGTTTAGAATTATTTTGTAAATAATTAAAATTTATTGAAAAGTATAAAAAGTAAGATAGTTGGTTGAGTAATTAAATAGGTTGATATGACTACAGCATGTAGAAAATGTCGTCAGGTTGGCGAAAAATTATTTTTAAAAGGCGCGAAATGTCGTACGGCTAAGTGTGCGATGGAAGTAAAGTCTGCGGCTCCTGGAAATAAAATGAAAAGAGGTAGAGTAAAAAAGATTTCTGAATATGGAAAGCAGCTTAAAGAGAAACAAAAAGTAAAATTTATGTATGGTATTTTGGAGAAACAGTTTAGACGTTTTTTTGAAAAAGCATCAAAGTTTAAGGGTGTGACAGGAGAAAATTTGCTTTCTTTATTGGAGCGAAGACTTGATAATGTATTGTTTCGATTGAAAATGGTTTTTTCTCGTAGACAAGCCAGGTTGTTGATTGTTCATGGTCATATTTTTGTTAACGGGAAAAGAGTAAAATCTCCTTCTTATCTTGTAAGTGAAGGAGATGCGATTACATTATCACCAACTACAGAAAAAAATACCAAGTTTATAACGACTGTTGTAGACAAAAGAATGGGTATTGGAATTAAAGTTCCAGAGTGGTTAGAATTACAAAAAAAAGAACGAAAGGGAATTATTCTTCGTCTTCCTATTCGTTCAGATATTACTGTTCCAATTGAGGAGCATTTGATTGTTGAGTTATATTCTAAGTGATTTAGTATTAAGTAATTTAGAAATTTTTATTGTAAAAAAATATCTATTGGAGACCTAATGCAGGAGATAATATATAAACCGTTAATACTTCCGAAAGTGAAGTGGGAAAGAAAATCGTTATCTGATACTTTTGGTGAATTGGTAGTTCAGCCGTTGGAACCTGGATTTGGGATTACATTGGGAAATTCATTAAGACGTGCTATTTTGTCTTCCGTTGAAGGTTCTGCTGTGACATCAGTTATTATAAAAGGTGTTAATAATGAATTTTCGACAAGTAAAGGTATCATGGAGGATACGTTACATATTTTGCTAAATATTAAAGGAATAGTTGTTAAAAATGAAACAGGAGAGCCAGGCAAAATGCATTTGAAGGTTAGTGATAAAAGTGTTGCAAGAGTTTCTGATATTAAAGCTGACGATCATTTGCAGCTTATAAATAAAGATCATATTATTGCTCATTTGGCTTCAGATGGAGAATTAGAAATTGAGTTTTTTGTAGAAAATGGAAGAGGATATTTATCTGCTCAGTGGCCTCGTGGTGAAGCATTACAAACTGATGATAAAATTTATATTGATTCGATGTTTTCAGATGTAAAAAGAGTAGAGTTTAAAGTTGAAAAAACTCGTGTTGGTGAGGCTATAGATTATGATAGGTTAATTTTAAAGATTTATACAAATGGTGCAATAAAACCTGTAGACGTTATTCATTATAGTACTTCTGTTTTAAGAACTCAGTTGGAACATTTTTTGATAAAAGATGAAATTCCTTTTAACGAAATTTCTAAAGAAAAAGAAGAAGAAATTGAAAAAGTTGGAATAACAGATATTAAAGGCCCAACAAAAGGTCTTCCTGTAGAATTATTTTTAAAGCCAATTGATGAACTAGAATTTTCTGTTAGAGCGCATAATTGTTTAATTGGTGCAGGAATTAGAAGGGTCATAGATTTAGTAAATCTTACCGATGAAGATCTTTTGAAGATAAAAAATTTTGGACGAAAATCTTTGCGGGAAGTAAAAGAGATCATATGTGCTTTTGGATTACATTTGGGAATGAATGTTAAAGAATTAGATCTTAAAAAAATTATCAAGGAAAAAGAGGATAGTCTAAAATCATGAAACATCAGATTGGTAGAAAAAAACTAAATAGAAAGTCTCCACATAGAAAATCTATGCTAAGGAATCAAATTATCCATTTGATACGATATGGTTTTTTGCAGAGTACGAAAGTAAGGGTTAAGCAGGTTCAAAAAATTACAGAGAAAATTGTTACAATTGCACGGCGAGGTAGTGATTTTAATACTATTCGAAGTGTAAAAAAAGTTTTGCCTTATGACCCAAAAATGGTAGAAAAATTGATTGGAGAAATTGCACCAAAATATGTTGATAGACCTGGAGGTTATACAAGAGTTATACCTTTAGGAAAAAGAAAAAGTGATACTGCCCAGATTGCTAGACTTGAATGGGTTTAATATTTTTATTTATGAACTATAATCTTTCTGAAGGTTTGTAATTTTTAAATATTCTTAAAAAAATAATTTGTTTTTAAAAGTCCCGACTTTTTATGAGTTGGGATTTTTTTATTAAAGTTATTTTGTGAAAATTTAATTTTTTAAACAGAAATTGGGTTTTGATGGAAGTTTTTAACTTTTTTTTGAAATTTGTTGATTTTATTTTTAGTTTTATAGAAAATACATTGTAAATTGTTATTAATGTATTTGGATTTTATTTTTTTTATTTTTATCTTTTGAATTAAATTTTTTAGGTGATAGATGGAACATACTGATTCTAATTACTCTACAAAAGTAGCAATAGTTGGAACGGGATTTGTAGGAAGCAGTGCAGCTTATGCAATAATGTTGGATGGTGTTGCATCGGAAATTGCTTTGATCGATAAGAAAAAAGAAATTGCAGAGGGTCATGCTTTAGATTTTATGCATGGAATGCAATTTACAAAATCAACAAAAATTGTTGCATCAGATTCTTTTGAATTGGTAAAAGATGCTCAAATTGTAGTTTTGACTGCTGGGATTTCTCAGAAAATTGGGCAGACAAGAGAAGAATTGTTGGATGCGAATGTTAAAATATTTAAAGAGATAATTCCACAAGTTGTCAAATATAATAAAAAATGTATTTTGTTGGTGGTAACCAATCCACTCGATGTTATGACATATGTTACTTATAAATTATCTGGTTTTGATTCTTGTAGAGTTTTTGGTACAGGCACAGTTTTGGATACATCACGTTTAAGATATTTGTTGGGAGAAGAATTAAAGGTGAGTCCAAAAGACATAACGGCATACATTTTAGGAGAACATGGAGATTCTCAATTTGTTTGGTGGAGTCATGCTAACGTAGCTGGAATTCCAATTCGAAAATATATTTCAGAAGATTTACTTGAAAAAATTCATCGTAAAGTAAAAAAATCTGTTTATGAGGTGATAAAAAGAAAAGGCGCAACTTATTATGCTGTTGCCATTGTAATTTCAAAAATTGTCAAAGCTATTCTTTTAGATCAATCACGAATATTTACTGTTTCAAACTTCTTACAGGATTATCATGGTGTAAATGAAGTTTATTTGAGCATTCCTACAGTTGTTAGACAAAGTGGGATTTATCAACGATTGGAAATATTATTAGACAAATCAGAAGAAAAAATGTTTGATAATTGTGTTAAAAAAACTAAAAACATAATAGAAGAAGCAAAAAAGTTTGGGATTTGATAATTATTTTTTGATAGACAATAATTAAATTTTTATTTTTTAAAAAATTGATATCTTTACAAAAATTTAAGTAAGTATTAGAATCAAGTTTTGAAGAGTTTTTTTTAGGTAATTGGGTTTTTAGGTAGTTGGATACTTTAAAGAGTAGTAGGTGTAACAGGAGAAAGGGTTAGTATGCAAAAAAGATTTTCTGTATTTTTTGTATTCTCTTTATTTTTTTTAATTTCACATTCATTATTTTGTACAGGTTTGATGAACTTTGGTAGTCGAAATTCTGCATTAAAACTTTCATCAGGATCAACATTACATGTTAGTTCAGTCGATTTAACATTAGATATTGATGGCACATTGATGAAAGATTCCAATGCTCAAATTGTTGGAAATCGAATAGCTTTTACTAATGGAATTTTGGAAAGTGCAGGTGCGGAAGCTTTAATGACTGCTGTTTTTGATCCAGATGTTCCAGATACAGTTTATTTGTTAGGAAGCGCTTCTTTTGATGCTGAGCCTGGAACTATTATTGAGAAAATTCGTGTTGATGGTACAAGTAACAGGTTGGAGGGTCAACCTGTTTTTTCTAGTTCTATTACTTTTAGTGATTCTGTTACAACTTTAGACATTGCAATTCAAAGTAAACTTAATCAAAATATTACTTTAACTGGTGGTACGTTGACTTTGTATGATGATTTGAAAATTGCTGATGATGTAATGCTTATTGGGCCTGGTAGAGTTATTTTGAATGATCGTAAAATATCCCTTGGTTCATTTTATTCAAGTGCTTGGGATCAAATATTAATTTGGGAAAGTCCTAGAGATTTAAATTTAACAGGAGATACAGTTTTAACTGGTGAATGGGTGGTTACAGGAAGTGGCCTTATAAATGGTCATGGAAATGTTTTAGATTTGACTTTAGGTGGAACAATAAGAGTTGCTCCTGGTGCAAATTTATCTTTAGTTGATGTCCACATCAGGGGAATTGGAGATGGTTATAATTCTAGCACCGGTGTGTGGTATGGAAAAATTTTAATGGAAGATCCAAATGCTACAATTCGTATTTATAATTCAGATATTGAAATTGTTAATAACTATACAACTACAACAGGAAAAGTTTATATAGAGGGCCCATCAACTTTCATTTTTAGAAATTCTACTAGTGATTGTACTGAAGATACAAGTTATAGGTGGTTATTTAATCAAGATTCAACTTTAAGAGTAGATGGAGTTACTTTATGGATTGATTCTTTGGATAATAAAGCATTTGGTAATCAAGGTAATATTTATGCACCATTACCTGTATTTGATGGTTCTTTTTGGAGTTATCCAAATGTTACATTTGATACTTCTGCTTCAGGAAATTTAGAATTAGTTAATGATGGAATAATAGAAAGAGAATGTTGTGGTTCTGATAGTCCTCTGTTTGTTGATAGCTTATCTTATGATGTTACTTTAGATAGAAGTGTGTTTGTTCATCCTGGACAAAGAATTAATATTGCTTGTCCTGGTGATTGTAATGATATAGTTATTGATGGACAAGGAGCAAAAGTTATATTTGCTCATGCAGATCATTCACAATTTGTTGTAAGACCAGATTGCACTGTAACACTTAAAAATATTGTGTTTAAAAATATTACACAAAATACTTTCAATATGATGTGGTATAAACGAGATAATGTTGATGGAAGTTGTGATTTAATTGAAGGTAAGATAAAAATCGCTGAGAATGTTGTATTCAGTTTTAGTGAAGACGTTACTTTTTCTCAAGGACTTTTTGAATTGATAAATTCTACTGTTGATAGTCAACCACATGTATTTTATGCTTCAGGTGAAGATGGAGTTAGAAATATTACTTTTGAGCCAGAGGGTTCTTTGGGAGGATATAAAGAGGTACTTTATGAGGTAAGACATGCTGGCGGTGGAAATAATACTCCGGCAGGTGCTGCTAGATATGTAGATAGAGGTTCGACTATTGAGATTGGTAGTAACTTGTACGAGGGAATATTGTTTAAACTTAGTCAAAGTATATTTGCAATAAAAGATATTAATTTACGTGGAAATTATCATTTTTCTAGAATGTCAGATACTATTGCGGCAGGTGGAAGTGTTGGAAAAATTGGTCAATATGGAAATTCATCTGTATCTCAAGGAAATCCTAATATTCCATCAGATATAGATGATGAACAGCATCAGGTTACTGATAAAACCGAAAATGTTAATATTCCTCATCAAATAATGAATGAAGGTAATGCATGGTTTATCAATGAAAAAATTATGATTTTACCTCCATTAAGTTTTGTTAGTAGTTTAGGAGATCATAGTCTTAGGATTAAAAGTTCAATTCCTGAAGCATTTGATAAATTTCATTTATACGTTGAGAATAGTTTTAATTTATATTCTACTAATGGACAAGCTAATTTAAAATTAGATGATGAAGTTGTGGTATTAGAAATTTTAGCTGCTGATGCATTTACTGTAGGTAGAAATTCTAATCTTCAAGCTAACACAATAGAACATAAAGGTTATCCAGTTGTAAATATATCTGGTTCTTATCCAGCATCAAAACAACATACAAGAAGTGTTAGAGATTGGAAGAGAGTTGATACTCTTAAGACTGATGACGGTCTTTATCCTAAACCTGTTATTGAAATGAGTAGTGGATTGGAATCTATGGGTTTTTCTTTTCGAGATGAAGGAAATGAATTAGATTTAATTCAAACTAACCCTTCTATTTGTGTAGAAGAAAAATTTTATGAAGAAGAGGTAGAGAAAGATGATGAAATTGTTTTGAAAACAATTCAATCTCCTTCTTCATTAACTGAGCCTGATCATTTAAATATGAGAAATTTTCATTTTTCACAAGCAAGTGGAAACCATGTTTTAGATGCAACACAGGCAATTAATTTTTCAGTTCATACAACAACCGCATTAAATCTTACTTTGAAAAACGAATCTGTTTTATCTCTTGATATAGATAATAATGTTACGCTTAAATCTGGCGACATAATTAATGTTGTTGGTGAAAATAATGAAATTCATGTTTTTAAGACATTAACTATTAATGGAGATCTTTTATTTGATACTAATTCTGAACTTAAAATAATATTAGAAAATGAAAATTCAAAAGTAGTATTTGGATCTAATTTAGACTTGGAATCAAATTGTGAATTAGTAATAGAAGGAAATGGGATTGTTGAATTTAGTGATGGAACAGTTCTTAATTTTAAAGGTTCTGCTTCTTATTCTTATTTGAGACCTTTCTTTGTTCTTAGTGAGAAATCAAAATTAATTGTTGCTGATGGCTCAAGTTTTACTGTAAAAGGAATTGGAGATTTTTTAATTGAGAGTGAAGCAAGCATTGTTCTTGAAGGTGCAGTTTCTGGAAAAACAATAATTTTTGGAAATACTTATACAGATGATATTCTTCTTAAAATTAGTGGAACAGGAATGATTTCTCTTGGAGGAACTAGCAATACTGGTTGGTCAAGAATATCTATGCATAAAGCTGGAGTTACAATTCTTGTTGATCAAGGTGGTGTAATTTCTCTTCAGGATCACGGTTGGTTAGAAATTAATAGTTTAAATAGTGAAGTTCTTACACCTCGTACTACAACTCATAAAGGTAATGTTAAAAGTATAATTTTGAGTCCAGCAGGAATGATTTTTTTAAATTCTGGTGGAAAAATTTCTATTGCAGATAATCATGTAGATGTAACACAAACTATAATTTGGAAAAGTGCAAATTCTTTTGTTAGTGGTGGTGGTACGTTTGAATACAAAGCAGAAACACCTGCAACAGGTTATAATAATCAAGCATTTGGAGGAACTATTCAGACAGGTTATTTCAAATTCGATAACACAAGCATCGCTCCAGAAAGGCTTGTAAGAACTTTGGTAAATCAAGTTCCTGCATTATCAACAGCAACAGTTTATACAGATGCGTCTGGTACTAACAAGCTTAGATTAGGGAATGGAAAGATTGTTTCAATAACATCTGGTGATGTACTTTCTAGCGAAGATGGCAGTGGCAATGTATCTGGTGTTGATAGTGATGGTAAAAGAGTAAAATATGTATATCCACTTGGAACTCGTAAATAAAAAAATTTAAAAGAATTTAAATGGTGATAAAAATAATATTAACGATAAGGGAGTAGGTTAATAAGGAGTAGTTTTATGATGAAAAAAATATTTATTGGTTTTCTTGCGGTTTCATTGATTTGTGGTTCAACCGTATTCCCTAAAAAGGAAAACAAAAAAGTTGTTGTTTCTAAAAAGGAAAAAAGAAAAAAGAAAGGTCTTTTTGCTAAGCTTTTTGGGAAAAAAGAAAAGAGTAAAAAAGTTCTTGTAAGTAAGAATAAACAAAAGAAAGTTCGTAAGAAAAAAGCATGGCAACCAAAAGAGTATTCATGGCGTTATAAAAAAGCTGAAAAAGAAAAACTTGCAGATAATCGTAGAAGAGCAAAAAAAGAGGAACTTTCTATAATCAAAAATGAATTAACAGTTGGTCGTAGATCGAATATGAATAAATGGAAAAAAATAAGGTCACGAGAACTTTCTGAAGATTATGCTGAAGGAATGTATGCAGATTTATACAAGCGTCCAGCATGGCCTTTTTATGCCTGGTTTGCCGACAATAAAGATCTTTTAAATGTTTCATTAAAATATGATTACGCTACAACTGCGTTTATTGCCAATGGTGGAACTAGGGATCTTTCAAAGTTGTATTTTGGAGAAGACGATTTTACTTTTGCTGATATTTTACTTGCTGCAAGATTGGTTAAAAATGCAAAAGCTGTAAATAGCTCGTTAGTTAATTTGTTGATTGGCGCTGATACAATGCGAGATAATAAGTTGATTTTTCATGCTAAATCACATGGTTATGGAGCCTCTTTAGATTTTGCGCGATATATTAAAGATACAGATGTATTATTTGGATTTCAAGTTCCTTTTGGATATAAAGCTCATGAATTAAAATTAGATTCTGATATAAGTGGTTTTGAAGCAAATAGTAGAGTGAGATATGCAATTTCAGAACTTTTAGATTATGTTCTTCATCCTAAAGGCCTAAGTTATCTTCCAAAAATGAGTATTGTTGGTATTGGTGATATTTCTACATTTCTGAGCATGCAGATCAATACGAAATTTGTAGAAAGATTGATTGTTGGATTGAAGGCAATGTGGCCAACGTCAAAAGATCCTGATACCAAAAAATTATGGGCACCAAAATTGGGTGAAGGATTTACAACCATCAGTTGGTTTGGTTCTGTTTTATTTCATAAACAAAGATCATATTTTAATCCTCATATGATGATGGAATTTGCTTACAGTTTGCCGGATCATAAAAATAGAAGAGTTCCAAAGAAAATTATAAATACAGAAATAGCTGGAGATGAGTATTTCAGTGACACTGATTTTGCTCATGGTAAAAAAGTTAAAACTCCTGTAGCAGCTGGAATACCTTTTACCGAATTGGATTCGTTAATTCCTGCCTTTGCTGATAATGTAAAACCTGTAAAAATTACACAAGGTCCTCAAATTTTTGTACGAATTGGAAACATTATTGAAAAATTCATTTTACGTCGTTGTTTCATGGATATGTTTTATGAATTTAGGGCTAAATTTAAAGATCGCATTGGTAGTGGTTTAACTAGAGATTTGTGGAATGTTGATGTTTTAAAAGAAGATACTCATCAGCTTGAACATAGAATTGGTGCTGATTTTACGTATCAATTTGATGCAAAAACAAGATTGCAAACTGGATTTAAATATACTTTTGATGGTATAAATGTTCCAGAATTGTTCGAATTTAATATTGATGTTAACGTTGAATTTTAATTAAATTTTTTTGAAATTAATAACTTTTAAGGTAAAAATTGCGCTTATCCTTCGACAAGCTCAGGATGAGCGCAATTTCTATATTTTAATTAAAAAAAATTTAATATAAAGCAGGATGTATTGAAGTGTTGTTTATAAATAAAAATTAATTAAAAGATTTTTTATGTTGTATTTATATTACTCAGAAATATGATTTTGTAATTATGTATCTGAGTAATTTTGATTTTGGGAGCAATGAATAAAAAAGTTTTTGAGATTTTTAAATCATGAAGACATAAGTTGCCGTTCAAATGGTTCGATACGATTTTTGCTAATACAAAAATCACCCACCACGAACGGCTAAGAATAGAAGATTTTTTTGATTAGTTGTTTGATATTATTTTTGCTAATACAAAAATCATCCACCACGAATGGCTGGATAGGATAAGTGTTTATTTAGAACTTATACAAAAATTATCTTTTATTTAAATTTGATGTTTAAAATAAATATATTAACAAAAAAGAAAATTAAGCAATGCGCTCATCCTGAGCTTGTCGAAGGATATAGCGCTTCATTCTTCGACAAGCTCAGAATGAGCGCATTGCAAATTTGTTTGAATTTTCGTATAAGTTCTAAATAAACACTTATCCTATCCAGCCGTTCGTGGTGAGTGTCGAACTTTGCGAGGTATATCGAACCATTTGAACGGCATTAATAAACTTTGAACTCGTGTTAAACGAAAATAGTGTTTTAGTTTTTAAAAAAATTGATAGTTGGAAAAGAGAGTAATTAAATGAAGGCAAAAAAAATATTTTGTTTGTTTTTTATATTTTTTCTATTTCAAAACAAATTATTTTCTGTTGAAAAAGGGTCTCGAACTGCGGTTTCTGTCCAAGGCCACGCTTTTTTCCCTGCTGCTGATTCTGATAATAGAATGCTTTCATTTGGGTGGTTTAAAAATGGTTTTACATTACAAGATTCTTTGACAACCTGTACATTTGAATCAACTTTTTCTGTTGAAGGTGGGATTGCTTTTAATGGAGGAAAATTATATTTAGATTCAAATTTATATTTTTCTAAAGGCACAACTTTTACATCTTTTGGTCATATATATGGTGATTCTTATGTTGTTGATTATGCTCCATCTTTTAGTGCTTTGGCTGATAATGATCATGTTTATACAATGCATGATGTGTATTTGATTTCTAGATCAGATTTAAATCTTACAGGAACGTTTAGATTTGAGGGAAATTGTTCTTTTGATGCAAACGGAGACATTGTAAGATTGGGAAGAGGGGCTTTAATTGTTGTTGGACGTGATTCTACTTTACATTTAAGTGATGCTATTTTAAAGAATGTTTGTGATGGTGGCATAAGATGTGTTGATGATACAGGTAAAATTGTTTTTCAGAATATTTGTTTTGTTCAACAAGAAAATTTTACTTTTTCAAAAGGAGCTTTTGAAGTTTTTGATGAATTTAGGATAAAAGGTGATGAGCGTGATTTTGTTTATAATACAAGTATGACTAGTACTATTAAGCGCTGTGCGTCTTTGATTTTAGATAATGGAATGACCTTTAGTTATAATCCTGGAGTTGCTCGTGATAATTTAATAGCTTTTGAGGAAAAAAAAAGTTCGAGATTTATTTTACGTGGTTCAACATTATATACAAGTGTTACAGGATTACATCTTAAAAAAGGAACATTGAGAGTTGAAGAACATTCTTATTTAGATTCACGAGGAGAAGTGATAATAGGAAATGATTTATCATCTCAAGATTTTAATTTTGATTTTCATTGCGGTGCAAAATTAGAAATTTTATCAGGTTCTTTATGTTATAGAAATATTGATACTGAATCATGGTATATGGCGTCTATTTTATCTACGTTGCAATTTGATTATGGAAGTGATTTGAAATTGTATCAGTCACTTGATACAGGAAATGGAAAATTTATTTTTGGAAAAAATACACAGGTTTTAACTATGCCTGGAAAACGATTATTTGGAAATGTTAGTGCTACAGGTGGCTTTATTATTAATGATCTGTAGCTTTAGCGTTTGTTTTTCGCAGTAGTCTTGTTACGGAAGATTGAGGATTGGTTGAATAAGATTTATTAAAAATTTAAATTTATGGTTAGTAATGAAGAAAATTTTTAAACAAAAGTTTACTAATAATTATTTTTATCTAATATTTTTCTTGGTTTTTTTAAATATTTTATTTTTTCAATTCTTGAGTTCTCTTGACTATGGAACAGCATGGACATCAGAAGGACATTTATCTATTAGGGGTGGTGACAATCGTTTTAAGCCAGAAGCTATGTTGGATAATGGTTTTACTATGATAGATTCATCTGTTTCTTGTACATTTGACAGTCTTTTTCCTGTTATAGGTTCTATATTTTTGAATGGAAGCAGATTTTATTTAAATAGAGATATGTATTTTTATGATAATTTTAATTTGCAAACTGGTGGAAGATTGGTTGGTCTAGGAAATAAAATTAATTTTAGCAAACAATCAACAGTATATTTTCCAGAACCAATTGGAGAAATTATAATGACTTCCGCTGGAAGTTATGCAATGAGTGCAGCTGTTAATTGTGTAGATTGGTCTTATAGTGATAGTTATGTCTGATGCAGCTTTAGGAACTGAGGTAAGAATTTTAGCTTTCAGTGGTTCATCTTTGAGTCTAAAGGCCTCTGCAGAGTTAGGTGCTAATATAAGAAGTGCAAGGTGGCATCCAAGCAGTTATTATGTTGTTCTTGCTAGTAGTAAAAATAATGAATTATTGGTTTACAATTATGATTATTCTGTTCCTTCTTTTACTAGTTCAGACAGTGTGAATCTTTCTGGAGAAGCAAGATCAGCTGCTTGGCGACCAGATGGAAATTATTTAGCTGTAACATACAGAAGTGGAGGAAACTATATTTTAGCTGTATATGCTTTTAGTGGAGGAAATATTACAACTCCGGCAACAGATACAATTACTTTATCTGGAGCTGCTCAAGTTGATTCTTTGGATTGGAGTGCTGATGGAAATTATTTAGTTGTAGGATTGGCTGATAATGTTGATGTTTATACTTTTGATGGTTCAACCTTGGCTTTGGGTGCAAATCAAGGAATTGTTGGAAATGCATTAGCGGTTGCTTGGAAACGAATTGGTACTGAAAATTTTATAGCGGTTGGGCTTGATAGTGGTACCGAGAGATTGCAAGTATATGAATATATAAACAATAGTTTAATAGAAAAAAATCAAGCAAGAATTGGTGAAGTTATGACAGTTTCTGGGCTTGATTGGAGTAGTGATGATAATTTTTTAATTGTTGGTAGAGATGTGAATTCAGGAACTGAGTTTAAGCTTTATAAACTTGACAGTGATTCACATAATTTGATTAGATTTTATGGAGTTGAAACTGTAACTTTGGTTAATTCTGTTAGATTTTCTAATGATGATAATTACATTGTAAGGGGACAAAACGATAATAATGTTTATGTTGTTGGATTATCATCACAATTATTTCCAATATTTCTTGAAGATGTTGGATTTGATTTAGATGCTGATGTTAAATTAATAGTTACAACTACAGTTAAAGGCAAGATTTCTATAAATGGAAATGGTCATTATTTGGATTTTTCTACTGGTACATCTGTATTTGTTGATAGTAATTCTAGAATTAAATTGCGAGATGTTTTTATAAAAGATTATGGAGCTTATAATGGAGGATTTTTTCTAACTGATAAGACTTCAAAATTATGTATGTCTAATGTGACTTTTCAGTTGGCTGATAATGTTACTACTTATGCGGGTAGTATTAATGTTAATGGTCCAACTACTGTTATTACAAAAGAATATGATTGGACTTTTGATAGTCAGGTTACATTGAGTATAAATGGTGTAACTTTATGGGTTGATCCTGTTGGTTATGCAAATAGTGGATATGAGGGAAGAATTAGGTTTGGATCTGGAGATATTGATAAATATTTAGATTTAATTAGTGGTGGAACTATAAGATATGCATATGGTTCTTCTGGTGGTTTTGATCCTGCTTTGATCAAAGCTAATAGCAGTTTATTAACAACTCTTGATGGTAGCGTAGAAGATCTTGATAGAGAAGTTGTAGAAAATAGTA